>JBCCYT010000004.1:0-72393 GCA_039188975.1 Actinomycetota bacterium | reverse complement strand
CGCGGCGTCGCCCTCGGGCGACACGGGAGACGCCGACTCTGCGCTCGACCAGGCGAGTGAGACGGCCAATGCGGACGCTCCCCTGGACGTTGATGAGTCGGCGACCGTCGTCACGTTCAATGACGCCACACTGACCGCTGCGGAACTGGCCGCATTCGCCGCCGCGATCGGCGCCGACGACACCGGTGCGCTGGACCTGTGGCTCCTCATGACCGCCATCGAGTTCGACCTCGCGGCCAGCGGCCGGCCGGTGACAGAGCTCGATCTCGCCGACGCCGAACTGCTCGTCGGGGCGGCAGACGACGACCCGGACGCCAACCTGATTCGGGCCAACGCGATCTTCGCGGTGGCTCGGTCGGTCGCTGAAGATGTCGCAACCGGGGCCGTCGACCCAGCTGCGGCACCCGAAGTGCTGTGTTCGAGTCACATCCTGGTCGACAGCGAGGCCGAAGCCATCGACGTTGCCGCGCTCGCCCAGGCCGGTGGCGACTTTGCTGAACTGGCGATCGAGTACTCCACCGGCCCAAGCGGTCCCAACGGCGGTGATCTCGGGTGTGTCACGACCGCCACGTTCGTTCCCGAGTTCGGTGACGGCGCACGAGAGAACGGCCCTGGCGTCACCGGCCCGGTGCAGTCGCAGTTTGGGTGGCACGTCATCCAGGTGCGATCGATCGGTCCGGGAACGCTCGAGAATCACCCAGAACTCGGAGAGGCTGACGTCGCCGGCTTCCTGCAGGAGCAGATCGATACTGAAGCGGGGCGATATCTGGAGGAGCTCGCGGCGATTGCCAACGAGCGGGTCGGCGCGGAAGCGGTGATCGACCCGGCGTACGGCGCGTGGGACCTGGAGCTGGGCCAGCTGGTGTTGTCGTGACGTCGAGGCCGATTTTGTCGTGCATCGCCGCTCTGGTTCTGGCCGCCTCGGCATGTGGTTCGTCGGATCAGGTGGCCCCGTCGTTGCCGACGTCAACGACGATGAGTCCGTCTTCTGGAGAGGCCATCGCCTCGACGACGAGTACCTCGACGACGGTCCAGGACGACGTCGCAGTTGTCACCTATCGAGGTGAGATCCTGCGACAACGTGAGTTTGATGATCTCATCACGAGCGCGGATGGCCTCACCGCCGAGGATGTCGTTGGTGTCTGGTTGCTCTCTCGGACCGCGGCGGTGATGCTTGACGAGTTGGAGATCGACGCGGCCGAGTTCGTTGATTCAGGTGCCTTCGAGGCAGCGAATCACGCCGAGTGGGGTAGCTCGTTCCACTCGCTGCTCTCGTCGCTCACCGCTCAGCCACTCGCCGTTGAAAGAGCCGCTCGATCGGCCTACGACATCGGTGAGGTGCCGCTTCCGGACATGGCGTGCTTCAGCTTTCTCACCGTCGCGACCCTGGAGGAGGCTGACGCAGTGGTGGCGGAAGCGAGGGCCGGGGCCGACTTCGCCGCGCTCGCTCGTGAACGATCACTCGACGACACCTTCCGTCGACTTGGTGGCGACGCTCGGTGCCAGCCCTTTGGTCTTCGTTTCCTCGACGGGTGGGATGAGGTTGCCGCAGCCACGGGCGTGGGGGTCTCTGACCCGTTCCCGACCCGGGGTCACTTCGGCGTGCTCTCGATTCGGTCGATCGGGAGTCCGACGATCGAAACCCACCCTGAACTGACGGAAGAAGCGTTGCAGTCCGCCCGAATCTTGTTGGTCGACCAGTGGGTGACGGATGAGGTCGACGCCTTCGTTCGTTTGGTCATCGGCCGTTTGCTCGCTGATGCAGATGAGGTCACGACCGCTGCAGAGCTCGACGGGTGGGCTGATTCAGTCATCAGCGTCACGCTGTGGTGGCCCTGATCGAGGCGTTCGCTGTCACCCGCAACCCTAGGCTGCGGGGATGAAGGCTCACGGTCTCAACCCGCGCATCAAGAAGTCGCCGTTCTTCGACAAGGCGGTCGAATACGGCGCCAACGAGTTTCATCCGTACAACGGCATGTGGATGCCGGTCGGCTACGACTCCCCGATCAACGAGTACTGGAATGTGCTCGAGCGGGCGAGTCTGTGGGATGTCGGCGTGCAGAAGTGCGTCGAGATCACCGGTCCCGATGCCGAGGCCTTCATGCAGCTGCTGACGCCCCGCGACGTCAGCAAGATCGAGCCGGGTCGCTGCGCCTACGTGTTCTTGGTCAATCAGGACGGTGGTGTGCTGAACGATCCGGTCATGTTGCGAATGGCTGAGGATCGATTCTGGTTGTCGACGGCCGATGCCGACATGTACCTGTGGGCGAAGGGCGTCTCGGCGTTCTCGGGTCACGATGTCGAGGTCAACACGCCGCACGTCTATCCAATGCAGCTTCAGGGCCCGAAGTCAGCGGAGATCATGGTCGACGTTTTCGGTGATGACGTGCTCGACCTGCGCTACTACCGCTGGATGCGAGCCTCGGTCGACGGCATCGAGGTCGTCATCTCCCGTACCGGCTACAGCTCTGAGCTCGGCTACGAGGTGTACCTGATCGGTCAGGATCGGGGCGGGGAGCTCTGGGAGATCTTGATGGCAGCGGGAAAGCCCTACGGGATTGCGCCCGGTTCGCCCAACCGCATCCGTCGCATCGAAGGTGGCGTGCTCGACTACGCCAGCGACATCACCCCCGAGGAGAACCCGCTCGAGCTCGGTCTGGAGCGGCTGATCAACTGGGACAAGGACTTCCTCGGCAAGGCGGCCTTGGAGAAGGTCCGTGACCAGGGTGTGGTTCGGCGCCTCATCGGGATCTTTCTCGACGGCGAAGCTCTCCAGAAGAACAACGAGCATCGCTGGCCGGTGAAGAGCGGTGACCAGCAGGTCGGTTATGTCACCAATTCGGTGCACTCGCCCCGGCTTGACCGCAACATCGCCTTCGCCATGATCGATGTTCCCTTCGACACCAACGATGAACCGTTGGTTGTCGAGACGGTCGAGGGCGTCCGCAACGCCGAGCGCACGACGCTGCCGTTCATCGCCTCGCCCCCCGAAAAGACGGCCAAGTTGCGCTGACCGGGCCAGCGAGAGATTATGGCAGTCTCGCTGACAGAATCTTCTGGAAGGAATCCGGCATGCCTGGCTACGGAACCGTCGATCACGACTATGGACTGACGCTCGCCACCACCGACCCGGCCGACGATGGGCCGGTCTGGATGGTCAACCTCATGAAGTATCGAGACCGCGCGGTCTACGCGGATGGCACCGACGGGGGCCGTTCCGGCCTGGAGGCTGACAACGAATACACACCCACCGAGGCGCTCGCCGGAGTGGGTGCCCGCATCGTGTACGCCGCCGATGTCGAAGCAACGCCGCTCGGTGACGGCACCCAATGGGATCGCGTGGCGATCGTGAAGTACCCCACCCGACGGGCATTCATTGCGATGCAAGAGCGGAAGGATTTCCAGGACAAGCACGTCCACAAGGAAGCGGGCATGGAGCGGACCTTCGTCATCGGCTGTCAACCGATGGCGCTCGATGGCCTTCGCGAGATGGAATCGACGAGCATCCCGTGGGACGAGGTCGAGCATCCGCCCAACGACGAGGACGGCGTCTTGCACGTGCTCCATGTGATCAAGTGGAACGACGGTGGTCGTGAGCAGATGGAGGGCTACCACGACAAGGCGTTTGCGGTCGCCGCGAAGCACGGCGCTCGCGTTGCCGGGTGGTTCGACGTGGAAGGCACCATCGTTGGCGATGGCCGTACGTGGGACCAGGTCCGGTTCAACGAATTTCCGAGCCTGCGCGAATTCATGGAAGTCGTCAACGATCCCGACCGGCTTGCTGGCCAAAAGGACCATCGCGAACCGGCCATGGCCGACACGTACACACTGTTTTGTCGACCCATGATCGACGAGCTCCGCAACGACTGATCTCCGCGGCCGACACCGGCCGGTAGATCGCTAGATTCGGGCTGTGGTGTTCCGCCGCCGAGAGGCAACTCCCCCCGGTCCCCACGATCCTCGCCTCGCGGATGCTCGGTCGACGATCGTCGAGCACGGTGCGGACCCGGCCGCCCTCGACCTGATCGACGAGATCGATCAGGCGATCGCAACGGCGCGAGCAGATCAACGCAGGATCGAGAGTTCGCTTGCTGCGCTGAATCCTGACCGCGCGCTCTCCGAACTCAAGGCGGCGTTGTGGGCACGGCCGGCACCGACCATGCCAGACACGCCCCACATCGTGGCCCTTCGGAAGCGACACATGACGATCAGTCGCCTCTCGAATCGAGTGGAGGACATCGAGATTCAGATCTCGCAAACACTCATCGATGCCGAGACGCTTGCCGCGCAAACCATCGTGACGGCCATCGACCGCACCGAAGACGCTGAGTTTCGTCGCCAACTGGGCGATCTGCGGCGCGACGCCGCTGCACTGGCCGACGCCCACCGAGACGTCGCTGACCTCTGATCGGAGTCTGCCGTGAACTGTCCTCTCTGCATCGACCAAAGCCTCGAGCCCATGTACCGGGCCGGCATCGAGATCGACATCTGCCCCACGTGCAAAGGCGTGTGGCTCGATCGTGGCGAGATCGAGAAACTGCTCGCAAGCTCGGCGTCACCTGCCTGGGAGGTTCCGTCGTCGCCTGCCGCGCTCGACGGGCTGGGCCCCGCACCGAAGGGGATGAAGCCCGGCAAGAACAAGGTGGGCAAGAGCGACAAGCCCAAGAAGAAGCGAAAGAAGTCGTTCACCGAGCTGCTGGGCGACGCCCTCGAAGACGTCCTCGACTGACCCCCCTCTCCCCGTTCTGGGCACCCCATGACCCGGTGCGCAGGCAAAGAGGTGCCCAGTTCGGTCGCCTCGGCGTTCTGGGTACCTACTCGCCTTGAGGGCAGTCGGGGAGGACCCCAGAACGGTGGGGGAGGGGTGTGTTCCTAGGCGCTGGGGCCGTCGTCGCGAACTCGCTTGACGGTGTCGACGGCGTCGCGCAACTCGGCGATCCAGTCGCCTTCGTGTTGGCCGACGAGGCGAACGCACCAGGCGAGCGCTTCGCTGCGCGAGCGGGCCACACCTCCGGCGATCAGTGAGTCGAGCACGGCTCGCTCGTCGAGCCGCAGTCGGGTCATGGCGGGGGCGTTGACGGTGGTGAAGAGAACCTGAGCGTCGCCACACTCGACGCCCCAACTGACCCGGCGTTGAAAGGTTGCTTGAGCGTTGTCGGCGATCTCCATGCGTTGGTCGCGGGTGGCTTCGCGAAAGGCGACGATCTGTTGCTCGTGGTCGAGGCCGGCGCCGGGTTCGCCGAGGTCGCCGGTGACGAGAATCTCGTCGGCATCGAAGCGGACGGTGGGGGAGGTTGCGAACCAGCCGTCAGGGCAAGCGTCGCTGAACCATGAAGCGAGTTCGGTGTCCGAGGTCGGGGGGATGGAAGCAGATTTGGTGCGCATGGGAATAGGAGTAAGCGTAAGGCGTTGTAATGCTGTAATCAAGCAGTTCTGCATGCGCGTAAGCGTGGAGGTCCCCCATGAGTACAAGGTCGAGTTCTTCCCCGAGCAGTAGCGCCGGTCAACCCGTCGTTCACCGAGCCCCGCTGCTCCCCACGGCGGGCATCGTGTTGCCTGAGATGGTCGTGACCATCCGCCTCGAGAGCGACGAGGCGAAGATCGCAGTCAAGGCCGCCACCGAGCAACACGTGGTGCTCGTTCCCAAACACGGCGACGCCAGTCAGAGCGTCGGTGTCTTGACCCGCATCGAGCAGCGAGGCGCCCTTCCGGGTGGCGGTGAGGGCCTCGTCATCCGCGGCATCGAGCGAGTGAAGATCGGTCAGGGTTCACTCGGCGAGAACGGCGCCTTGATCGTCGACGTCACCGTCGTGGAATCCGGCGCCGACGACGATCACACCGAGCTGGTCACTCGGTACCGGGACGCCGCGGGCCGCCTGTTGGAGGCGGTCGGCGGTGGCCGCATGACCCGGATCCTCGACGATGTCGACGATCCGTCGAACCTGGCCGACACGATTGCGTGGTGGCCCGAGCTCGACGACGCGCAGCGAGTCGAGCTCCTGGAGACGCTCGATGTCGGCGACCGTTTGCGGCTCGCCATCGAGTGGGCGGAGGGCGCCGCCACCGAAGCCGAAGTCACCCGCGAGATCAGTGACAGTGTCAACGGCGAGTTCCAGGACGCGCAGCGTGAGGCGGTTCTTCGCCGGCAGCTCGCCGCAATCCAAGAGGAACTCGGCGAGGGCGACGCCGATGTCGTCGGTGAGTACCGCAGCCAGCTCGATGCGCTTCGCAAGGGTGATGTCGCAGACTCGGTGATCGAGGCGATCGAGAAGGAGATCGAGCGGCTCGAGCGCAGCGGTACCCAGTCCCAGGAATCGACCTGGATTCGCACCTGGCTCGACACGATGTTCGAGATCCCGTGGCTCACGGCGACCGTCGACGATCTCGATCTCGATCGCGCTCGTGACATCCTCGACGCCGACCACACCGGCCTCGACGACGTGAAGGACCGAATCGTCGAGTTCTTGGCGGTGCGTCGCCTGCGTCACGAACGCGGAATGGGCGAGGGGTCCGCCAACGGCGGCAAGGGTGCCGCCAAGGGCGGCACGATCATTGCGCTCGCCGGTCCTCCTGGCGTCGGCAAGACGAGTCTGGGCCGATCGGTCGCCCGCACGTTGGGGCGAGAGTTCGTGCGCATGTCGCTCGGCGGTATCCGTGATGAGGCGGAGATCCGTGGCCATCGTCGCACCTACGTCGGTGCTCGGCCCGGCCGGATCGTTCGGGCGCTCACCGAGGCTGGCTCGATGAACCCGGTCGTGTTGCTCGACGAGATCGACAAGGTCGGTGCCGATTGGCGAGGCGACCCTTCGGCGGCGTTGCTCGAAGTTCTCGATCCCGAGCAAAACGACACGTTCCGCGATCACTACCTCGAGGTCGAGCTCGATCTGAGCGATGTGGTGTTCATCGCAACCGCAAACGAGATCGAACGGCTCCCTGCGCCGTTGCTCGACCGAATGGAGATCATCCCGGTCCGTGGTTACAGCGAAGACGAGAAGGTCGACATCGCCCGTGACCATCTCCTGCCGCGTCTCTACGAACAGAACGCCGTCACCGCCGACGAGGTTGTGGTGAGCGACGAGATCGTGCGCACCGTCGTGGGCGACTACACCCGCGAGGCGGGCGTGCGGGCACTCGAGCGGCGGCTCGATCGCTTGATCCGCAAAGCGGCGACCCGCATCGCCACCGGCGAGGACGCGCCGATCGAGATCCAGCCCGATGAGCTGCGTGACGCGCTTGGTCGGCCCGCGCCGAAGGAGAAGCCTGCCGAACGCACGGTCGATCCGGGGGTGGCGACCGGTTTGGCTGTCACCGGCGCCGGGGGCGACGTGCTCTTCGTCGAGACCGCGATCATGCCCGGCGAAGGGCTGACCCTCACCGGTCAGCTCGGCGATGTGATGCAGGAGAGCGGGTCGATCGCACTGTCGTTCCTTCGAGCCAACGCCGACTCGCTCGGGATCGAACTCCCGAACGACAAACGAGTGCACGTGCACTTCCCGGCTGGTGCGGTTCCCAAGGACGGCCCGTCGGCTGGTGTGACCATGACGGTTGCGCTCGTGAGTCTGCTCACCGGTCGGCGGGTCAAGGGCGATGTGGCGATGACCGGTGAAGTCACGCTCCAGGGCCGAGTGCTGCCGATCGGTGGGGTGAAGGAGAAGGTGCTCGCCGCTCACCGAGCGGGCGTAACCGACGTGATCTTGCCGATCGCGAATGAGCCCGACACCGACGACATCCCCGAGTCGATTCGAGACGAGGTCACCATCCACCTCGTCTCGACCGTCGCCGAAGCACTCGACGTGGCCCTGGCCTCGTAACCACTCGAATCCCCCGAGACGCGAAACGCCCCCGCACCGGCTGACCGGGCGGGGGCGTTTCCGCGTTCGAGTGCTAGCTGCTGGTCAGCTGATCATTGACGCAGCTGCATGAGCAGCCGCAGCACGTACCAGAACAGCGTCATCACCGACGAGAAGAGCGCAAGCGCCGCAGCCACGTGAGCCTGGACCGGGTAGGTGCGCACGATCGCTTGGGTCTGGTAGAGGATCGAGCCGCCCGCGAGGGCGATCATTGCCACCGAGAACCAGATGCCGAGCTCAAAGCCGAAGATCACGGCGCCGCCGATGGCGACCATGGCCGCGATGCCGCCGAACATCAGCATCGGCCGAATGAACGACAGATCCTTGCGGGTGATGAAGGCAATGACGGTGAGACCCGCGAAGCCGACCGCAGTGAGCACCGCGGCTGCGCCGACCGTCGCGGTGCCGCCGGTCTGGGCGTTGAACGCGTAGTAGAGGAACGGCGCAAAGATGAACGCCTGAAGCAGTGCCGAACCGAACAACGCGGCGTACTGCTTGCCGGGGTTGAGGAGATCGGCGGCCGCATTGGCGGCGATCATCTGGCCGACCATGAAGCCGCCCAGAATCAGCAGCCACGCAACACCGCCCGATCCGGCGAGGAAGTCGTAGATGCTCTCGGCGATGCCGGTCGCAAACAACAGCGCTTCGAAGCCGACGAAGGCAGCGATGGCGCCGAGGAGATGCTGATACACACGAACGATGAAGTCACCGCGCGTGTCTTCATCGAGTTGGATAACGGGTCGAAGATCAACCTCGCTGTAAGACATAGACCGCTCCTTGTGAACCTGGTTTCCCACCAGTCTACCCACGTCTGGCTCGACCGTTCCTTCGCGAACGGCAGGCCGATAGGGTCAGGCTGACCCCACAAGGAGGACCATCATGGGGATTTTCGACAAGGCCAAGGGTCTGCTCGGTAGCAACGCGGACAAGCTCGAAGATGTCGTCGAGGACGGCATCGACAAGGCCGCCGACATGGCGAAGGGCCTCGTGCCCGACGAGCACGACGACAAGGTCGACATGGCCGCCGAGAAGGCCAAGGACATGGCCGACAAGATCGACGGCGAAGAAGACTGACCGCTGGCCAGCGTCCGTGACGTGATCTGACCGCCGGCCCCCGGGCCTGAGCGGTGTCCATCGACCGGCCCGATTGGGCCGGTCGATGCCGTTTTGCCCTCGGAGCCCGAATTGTCGGGGCGGTTCGGGGCGCCAGTACCCTCGGCAGCCGATCGTTCGGAGCGTTCCCCATGGCCAATCCCTGGTTCGAAACCATCGCCATCGCCCAGCAGCGAGCCAAGAAAAGGCTCCCTGCTTCGTCGTACGGCGCCATCGTCGCCGGCGCCGAAGCCGGCGTCACCATGCGCGACAACACCTCCGCCTTCGATGAGTTGGGCTTCCGCCCCGTCACCGCCGGTCAGCCCGGCGAGCGGCAGATGGACACGACGATCATGGGCCAGCCGTCGTCGATGCCGGTGATGATCTCGCCGACCGGCGCCCAGGGAATCCACCCGCATGGCGAGGTCGGCGTTGCCCGTGCGGCCGCCAACCGCGGCATCCCGATGGGGCTCTCGTCGTTTGCGTCGATGCCGATCGAAGACGTCGTCGAAGTCAACGGTCAGACCTTCTTCCAGATCTACTGGGCAGGCGACAAGGACTCGATGGTCGCCCGCATGGAACGAGCGAAGGCGGCGGGTGCGGTCGGCATGATCTTGACCCTCGACTGGTCGTTCAGCCATGGTCGCGACTGGGGCAGTCCGCAGATTCCCCAAGCGTTCACCATCAAGGAACTCCTGCCCCAGGTGCCGTCGGTGATCCGCAAGCCGAAGTTCATGTGGTCGTGGATCAAGGCTGGCACCATCCCGATGCTCGGCGTCCCGAACTTCGTGACCGATGGGTCGAAGCCCCCGGTGTTCTTCGAGGCGTACGGCGCGTGGATGATGACCCCACCTCCCACGTGGGAGGACGTGGCGTGGCTGCGCTCGCAGTGGGACGGCGAGTTCATGGTGAAAGGTGTCGTGCGCGCCGACGAGGCCCGCCGGGCCGTCGACGCTGGTTGCACCGCGATCTCCGTGTCGAATCACGGCGGCAACAATGTCGACTCGGCGCCGGCCTCGATCCGGGTGCTGCCCGAGATCGCCGCTGCGGTTGGCAACGACATCCAGGTCGTGATGGACGGTGGCATCCGGCGCGGTTCCGATGTGGTCAAGGCGCTCTGCCTCGGCGCGGATGCCGTGCTGATCGGTCGTGCCTACCTGTGGGGCCTCGCCGCAAACGGCACGGCCGGTGTCGAGAACGTGCTCGATGTCATCCGCGGCGGGATCGATGCGACGATGCGTGGCATTGGTGTCGGCGCGATCGGCGACCTCACGCCTGATCACGTGATCGTCCCCGACGGCTTTTCACCCCCTCGAATCGGTTGATCAGCTGAGCGACTCGTGCTGGGTCCACGTCTCGTGGACGCGTCGCCAACGCAGACCGTTCGGCTTCGTGTCGTCGCGGTGAAACACCACGGTGCTGAGCCGCTCGTTCTCGCGTCCGTCGCTCCACTCGTGACGCTCGACGTACGACGCGACAACGATGGCGTCGTCGGCGTGGACGAGTTGGTGATCTCGCGTGATGATCGCCATGTCGACCGCATGCCCGTGACCAGCCGAGACAGCGGTGATCGTCCCCGCCCGATCGCTCACGCTTCCGTTCGGGGCAACGATCTCGAAGTGGGGATCGAGTACCTCAGCGAACCGGCTGATGTCGTCGACCGAGATGGTGCCGAGGAAGTACGCCTCGAAGAAGGCGTGTAGCTCCTCGATCTCCGTCACCCAGGCGTCGGTCACAGGTCGACGTTACCCGAGCGGTACCGTTGCGATCGCAGCCGTCTCGACCACGGCCGCCAGATCGAGCAGCAGCTGATCGTCACCCCGACGCCCCATCAGTTGCGCGCCGGCCGGTGCCGATCCGACTCGTCCCATCGGCACCGACATCGCGGGTCGGCCACTGATGTTGGCCGGGAAGAGTGACGAGAAGAACTCGTCGTTGCGTTCGAGGTAGGTCGCCATGTCGGGGAGCAGGCCAGACATGTAGTCGAGCGGCAGCGCAGCGATGTCGTTGGTGGCACTCAACACGACATCGATGCCTCGCTCGTCGAGCGATGCGTCCATCGCGGCGAGCGCCCGATCGGCGGCGAGCTGGTCGGCGCTGAGCTGACCGACCGTGGTGGCGTTCACCTGCTCGAGCTGGCGCAGCGTGATCGGCTCGAGTGTGGTGTCGTCGATTGGTCGCCCCGTGGCCCCGGCCCATCGCTCGACATCGAGCGCAACCCAGCGCCCGAAGTGGGCATCCCACCCCCGCATCACCGTGGCGAGGTCGACTGGCGGATCGATCGGCACGACCTCGTAGCCGGCCTCGGTCAGCACCTCCGCCACCCGTTCGAGCCCGTCGACCATGCCCGGGCCCATCGGCATGCCACCCCAGTGCACCGTGGTCATCCCGATGCGAAGGGCACCGCGTTGCGGATTGAAGGTGCCGTCGGCCAGCACTTCGAGAAAGCGCCGCTGGTCGCGAACCGACCGGCTGACGACGAACTCGACCGCGATCCCGCCCCAGTCGCCCTGGTCGAGGGGGATCATGCGACTGGTCGGCTTCAACCCGTAGAGGCCACAGGCCGAAGCGGGGATGCGGATCGACCCCGCGCAATCGGTGGCGTGGGCGGCGGGTACGACCCCCGCAGCGACCGCCGCGGCCGAGCCACCGGACGACCCGCCGACCGACAGCGAGAGGTCATGCGGGTTGCGGGTGGCCCCGGTTGCGATCGATTCGGTCGTGCCGTGCATGACGAACTCCGGCACCGCAGAACGACCGACGATCTGGGCGCCGGCGGTGGCGAGCCGTCGGTACATCGGGCTGGTCGTCGACGCCCGAACGCCAGCACACAACCGGCTTCCCATCTCTTGCAGCCGGCCCGCTTCGGTGGAGCCGTAGTCCTTGCGCAGGAACGGCACGCCAGCCAGCGGGCCGGTGTCGCCGCCAACCGACGGGTCGTCGTACCACTCGACCACCGCGTTGATGTCGGCGTGGGTGCGCTCGTGCATGGTCGTCGCCGCCGTATGGATCTCGGCGATGGTGACCTCGCCGGCGTGGACCGCGGCAGCGATCGCCGTGGCGTCGAGCCTTTGATACTCGTCGGGCGTCATGACGCTCGGTCTAGCGCATCAGGCCGCGGCGTCGAGGATGTCGATGCCGTACACGGCGAGAGAGCCGTCGGCCGTGACAAGTGTCAGATGCTCGGCCTTAGACTGAGCCACCAGCATGCGGTCGAACGGGTCGCGGTGCAGGTCGGGAAGCTCGGCCGCCATCTCGGCATGTCTGCTCGTGATCGGCAGCTCCACAAAACCTGTCGCTTCGAGTTCCTCCAGCAACCCGGCGGGGAAGTCGACCTTGCCGCGTGCGCGTTTGATGCCGAGCTCCCATGGCGTGACCGGTGAGATGAAGACCTCGTCCGCCTCGCTGATCATCTGTTGGCATCCGTCGCCGAGTCCGTCGTTGGCGAGCCACCACAAGGCGGCATGGCTGTCGAGCAGGAGCCTCACGTTGCGGGGGATTCGTCGAAGAGTGCAACGATCTCTGGGTCCGAGGTGACGATGTCGTCATCGATTCGCACGCGACCACTCCAGGCGCCTGGGCTTCGCCGCTTGCTCTCGGGTTGCCACGCCACGATCCGAGCGACTGGCTCCCCGTTGCGGGCGACGATCACGTCGTCGCCGGCCTCGGCGGCGCGAATCAGTTCGGACAACCTGCTCTTGGCCTCATGGGTATTGACCACATGCGTCGACACGGGCACAGCTTAGCCAAGGTTAGCTAAGCTGCGGCTCGGCCCCGTCAGTTGGGGCGGGCGAACGGCTCTCGGTCAGCCCACACGTCGCCGGGACCGGGGTTGGCCGGGTCGGCTCCGCCGTCGAAGTGGGCGGCGATGCCCCACACGGCGTTGAGCGCGGTCTGCACTGCGCCTTCCGCCCATCCGGGCGTCCAGCTGACGTCGTCTCCAGCGAGAAAGATCCCGCGGTGCACAGCCGGGAAATCGTCCTGCATGAAGTGGGTGTACATGCGGCGGTTGTAGCGGTAGTGGCCGGGCAGGGCGCCTTTGAACGCGCCGAGGAAATCGGGGTCGCTTTCCCAGCTCACCGTGATCGGTTCGCCGATGACGTGGCTGCGAATGTCGGTCTTGGGGTAGATCTTCTCGAGCGTCGCAAGTGCCAGCTGTGCTCGCTGCGCGGCGCTCTTCGCCAGCACCTTCGCGGCGTCGCCTTCCCACGAGTAGCTCAAGCAAATCACGGCGGGTTGCCCGTCGCCGTTGTCGAACAGGTAGGTCCCCCGAGTGTTGCGATCGGTGAGGGTCATGCCCATCACTGGCTTGCCGGTTTCCGGGTCGATGTCCTTCCAGAACGGCCGGTCGACCATCACGAACGTCTTCGCCGATTGCATGTACCGGGTTCGGTCGAGCGCCATCCAGTGGTCTTGGGAGAACAGTCCTTCGTTGACATCGATCGACGTCGTCAACAACCAACTCTGGGTCGTGACGAGCACGGCGGGATAGCAACGCCGGACCCCGTTGCGGTCGGTGACGGCCAGGCTGACCCCGTCGCGTTCGATCGCCGCGACCCCCGGCCGGGGGGCGCCACCGTGGAGCGAGTCGAGACTGGTGCCCGGTTCCCAGTGCACGAGTTCGTCGGCCGCCGGGGCGTGAGCCCACAGCCCCCGAACGACCTGTTCCGCGCCACCGACGATCAGGTGCTGGTCTTCGTCCATGGCGGTGAAGACAACCCGGAGAATCTCGAGCATCGAGTTCGGGAAGTCGCTGTCCCAGCCGCCCGTGCCGAACCCGACCTGGCCGAAGATCTCGCGGTGTCGAAACGTCAGGCGCCGAAACGACTCGGCCGATGCGACGAAGTCGTAGAACGTGCGCTCATCCCATTCCTCGACGATGTCGGACCAGATCGCCCGAACCGCAGCCGGATCCTTGGCCCGCATGGCGGCCTGCATCGTCGAGAACGACGCATGCTCTTCGAGTGCGTCGTTCCACGCGTCGGCGACCTCTCGAAACAGCGGCGGGAGATCATCGAGCGTCTCGCCGTGGATGGTCTTGCCGGCCAGGTCGATGACCGTGGTGGGAGCTGCTGGGGTCAGCGGATTCGGGAATGGTCGGGTTCGCAGGCCGAGGAGATCGACATAGTGGAAGAACGACGCCGCCGACCGCGGGAACCGCATACCGCCGAGTTCCGCGATGACGTCGTCAGCCGCGCCGAACCGCTGCGACCGGAGGCGACCGCCCATCCGACCCGACTCGTACACGACTGGTCGAAGCCCCAGTTTCATCAACTCGTGAGCGGCAACGATGCCCGCGATTCCCGCGCCGACGATCGCGACTTCGGATCCCTGTTGGGTCTCCGGCACCCGGGCCAGACCGGCGGGGTGAGTGAGCCAGGTCGGGTAGTCGAACGGGAAGTCAGGTCCGAAGCAGGTGATCTGCTGGGGCGTTGCCATGGGCGGACGTTAACCGCCGATCACGGCTCCGCCTGGGCCACGAGTAAGGCAGCGGCTTCGTCGAGGATCATGGCGAACATGCCGTCGCGGGCCAGGGCTGCCGCGACGCCATCGCTGAAGTGGATGCCGTCGTAACGCTGGTCGAAGTCGACCTCTTGCTCGCCGCCATCGACGAGGCGGCCGTAGGGCGCGAGCCGGACTCGATCGTCGGCCTCCGTCAGCGTGGTGAGCAGGTTGGTGAGCTCATCGACCCGGTCGGGAAGGGTGGTGAGAGACCGGTTGCCGCTGCCCCGGGGCGAGTCAGCCCACACGTACGGCGGGGCCATCCAGACGACCGGGATCTCGCTGGCGGCCAACACGTCGATCTTTTTGGCGAAGTCAGCGGCATACACCGCGTCGTGGGATGGTTCGCCGGGGCTTTCCCAGTCGTCGTCGAGGTCGACATCGCGGTCGACGGTGTCGAACGGGCCGTAAAAGACGGTGATGATGTCGGGCTGGAATCCTTCGATGCGGGTCGTCCACTGCTCGACCCAGTTCCGGCAGTAGTCCGGAACGATCGCGCCACCGACATCGTCCGCTTGGTGCCGGAACTTGTTTTCGTCGATCACCCCGCAGCCGGGCGCGTCGATGATGCTGATTTCGGCATCGCCACTCGCCAGGCCCCATGCTTCGAGCCCCTCGCCTGCGGATCGGGCAGTCGAGTCGCCGACGGCAAGGATCCGGACCGGGCGTTCGAATGTCGGCGGGGGCGGGGGAGGCGGGGTCGTGTCTGCGGGTGCCGGGTCTGGCTCGTCTTCGTCTTCGCTTTCGGCGTCGGCGTCGTCGGCCGCCGCGGGTTCTGATGTCGTCGTCGGGACGGTCGAGGTGGTGGGGACAGCCGCCGCGATCGTGAGGTCGACCGGTTCGGCTGCTGGTGTGCGCACGATCGCGAAGGCGAGCATCGCCGCCAGCGCCGCCCCGGCGGAGAGCCCGACGCCGAGCTGTCGTGGCGTGACCAGCGCCCGACGCCGGCGCACGGGCGCTTCGATCAGCACGTAGGAAACCGCCGCAACGACGAGGGTGACGGCGATCCGTAGGCCGAACAGCGACCAGCCGCCGAAACCCACTCGCTGCGCAGTGAGCAGCCCGAAGATTGGCCAGTGGTAGAGGTAGATGCCGTAGGACAGGGTGCCGAGGCCGGTGAACACGGGGTTGGCGAGGGCGCGAGACAGTGGACGCTCTCGTACGGTCGCCGCGAGGATCACCACGACCGAGAGCACCGCGAACGCAGGGAGCAACCAGCTCGACACCCGCGGGTCAGAGGTGCTGATCGTGTTCACGGCGATGACGGCAATGATCCATGCCGGCCACGCCATCCACGTCACCGCCCGTTCGACCATCGCATGCTCGGTGCGGGGCGCCCGGTGCCAGATCGCGACGAGCACGCCGAGCAAGATCTCGAACGCTCGGGTGTCGGTACCGAAGTAGGAGCGGTCGGCGCCGGTGATCAGCAACGCTGCGGCGAGCGACGAAACCGCGAGTAACCCGATGACGATCCCGAGTCGCCGCAGGCCGCCTGTCGCGAGGGCGACGACGGCAATCACGGGAAAGACGAAGTAGAACTGCTCTTCGATCGACAAGCTCCAGAAGTGCACGACCGGCGATGGCGCTCCGAAGACGTCGGCGTACGACTCGCCTCGCTCCCAGAAACGCCAGTTGGCCACATAGAACAGCGCAGCGATGATGTCGCCTCGCAATGCGTCGAGCTGGTTGTCGAAGACCAACCAGCGACTCAGCAACGAAACCCCGGTCAGCGTGACCAGCGCCGCCGGAAGCAGTCGCCGCAGTCGCCGTTCCCAGAACCCACGAAGCGAGACGCGGCCCTCGGCCTGGAACTCGACGATCGTCACCGAGGCGATCAGGTAACCCGAGAGGGTGAAGAAGAGCGAAACTCCGAGCCAGCCGCCGACCGCCCAGCTGAACCCACCGTGGAAGAACAGCACCGCAACGACGGCGAGGCCGCGGATGCCGTCGAGCGCGGGGATGTGCGCCAGGTGTCGCTCACGCTCAGCCATCGGGCGAGTGTAGTGATGAGGGCACCACCACCGAGAGCGGAACCACCGATCGTCGGCCTACGCTCCGGTCATGGTGTTGTTGGGCGATCTCGCCTTCCCGGAGGTGGGAGAGCGGCGCACGCTCGTGTTGCCTTTGGGGTCGACTGAGCAGCACGGTGCGCACCTTCCGCTCGACACCGACACCGTGATTGCGACGACGGTGGCAACCCGCGCTGCCGCTCGCATCCCGGCCGCCGTGGTCGCGCCTGCGCTGGCGATCGGGGCGGCCGGAGAACACGCAGGGTTTGCGGGCACGCTCTCGATCGGCACCGAGGTGCTCGCGTCCGCGATCGTCGAGATCGTGCGGACGGCAGGGCCGGAGTTTGAGCGAACAGTGTTGGTGAACGGCCATGGCGGCAATGTTGGCGCCATCCGCAGCGCGGTCAAGACGTGCGACTTCGAGGGCCGACCGATCCGAGCGTGGTCGGCCCGACTCGACAAGGCCGCGATCGGATTCGACCTGCATGCCGGGCGAATCGAAACATCGATCATGTTGGCGATCGCGCCGGAGCGAGTCCGCCTTGGTGCCGCGGAGCCGGGGGTGAGCGAAGGCTCGGAGGGTCTCATTCGCGAGCTGATGGAGCGCGGCGTGAAAGCGGTCTCGCCCAACGGCGTTCTCGGCGACCCGACCGGTGCCTGCGCCGACGAAGGGGCCCGCATCCTCGACGAGTGGGTCGATCAGGTTGCGCAGCTTCTGACACGATGACCCATATGAAGCAGCCCGTCGCGCTCGTCACCGGTGCTGGCCGAGGCATCGGTGCCGCCACCGTGTCCGAGCTCGTCGCGAATGGGTGGTGGGTGGCCGCCGTGGATCGTTGTACGCCTCACCCTGCGATTGCGTATCCCATGGCGTCGGCTGACGAACTCGCCGCGGTGGTCGATGCTGCGGATGGTTCGGCGTCATCGTTTCATGCGGATGTGGCCGACGCAGCGGCGATGCAGGCTGTGGTGGCTGACATCGTCGCTGACCATGGCCGACTCGATGCCGTCGTCTGTGCGGCGGGGATTGTCGCTGGAGGGGCACCCGCATGGGACGTCGACGACGCCGAGTGGGAGGCGGTCATCAGCACCGACTTGACCGGTGTGTTCGTGACGGTCCGGGCAGCCGTTCCGACTCTTCTCGAGACGCCGGGTGGTCGCATCGTCACGGTCGCGTCGGCGGCCGGTTCTCTCGGGTTGCGGCACATGGCGCCGTATGCGGCGGCGAAGCACGGCGTGATCGGCTTCACCCGTTCGTTGGCCGCCGATCTCGCGGGCACCGGTATCACCGCTAACGGCGTGTCGCCCGGTTCGACCACCACCGCTGGGCTCGACGAGTCGGCCCGCATCTATGACCTCGCGTCGGTGGAGGACTTTGTCCGCCACCAGGAACCGTTGGGCCGCCTCATCGAGCCACGTGAAGTCGCCTCGACGATCGCCTGGCTGTGTTCGCCTCAGTCGTCCGCCATCACCGGAGCGGTGATCCCGGTGGACGGTGGCATGACAGCAACGCCCTAGGCACCCTCGATCGTCGCAACGAGTGGCTTCGGTAGGCGGCTGGTCTCGGCGTGACGGACGATGAGATCGCCGTAGGTGTTGGTTCGGCCGGAGATCGATCGCATCCACCGGTGCATCTGGTCGCCGACAGGTTGCTCGCGCCACGCCGGTTGATGCTGCATCGTGCGGAATGCGCCGAGGTCGCCTTCAGCGTCGAGCAGCGTTTCGAGCTCGTCAGGGTCCATCGCTCGAATGAGTTCGTCTTCGAGGTCGTCGTGGCACACATGGATGCGTGACGGGTCGAGAAGTGGTGTCGCCGCGGCTGCCGCGACGAAGACGTCGGCTTCGGCTCGATCGACGAGTCCGCTCAGTCGAAGGTCGGTCCGGTGGGCGAAGTGGTCGATGATGTTGCGGATTGCGTGGGCGCCGCCGATTGGCGCAACCACGACGCCATCTGCATCAAGATCTCGGTCGAGTCGGGTCGCGAGCGACTCCAGCACGATTTGGTCGCTCGTGCCTTCGACCAAGATGACGGCACGAGCATCGACGGCCCGGGTGAGTGCCTCGTCGGTGGCCCGGATTGTCGCGTCAGGGCCGGTTTCGTAGCGGCGGGAGACCATTGCTCCATCGTCGCACAGCGGCGCTCACCGTCAGTCCGAAATCAGCTCGGCCAGCAGGTCCTTGAACAAGAACGCGTCGTCGGGGTCGTCGGGCCATTCGTGGGTGCCGAAGTGCACGTTGCGGACATGGATTCGGCTCATGATCGCTGCGTGACGCAGCGCGGTGTACACCATCTCGAAACGAAGGTCGCCGACGTCGACGCCACTGACCTCGCCGTACTGCTCACGGACATCCTCGGGTCGAAGCATCGACGGCAACGTCTCGATCTCGTACTTGCCGAGAACGAACTCGAAGAACCGGTGCAGGAAACACATCCAGCCGACATCGAGCCCCGGTGGGGCAATCGTCGCCAGCTCCCAGTCGAGCACCGCCACCGGCTCCACGCCGTCGTTGGCGTACATGATGTTGCCGATGCGGCTGTCGCCCCAACAGATCGCCGAGCGCCCCTCGTCGGTCGGCCAGTTCGTTTCGATCCAGTCGAACGCCCGCTCGATCGTCGGGAAGCGGCGCCCCGCGCCCTCACACGTCCACTCGTAGTAGGCCTGCTCGGCGGCGTAGTGCCGCCGAAGCGGTGTGTCGCCGAGTGTCGAGTCGAGTTCGAGAAAGTCGGCCTTGCCGTCGCTGATGTCGATCGCGTGCACGCCCGCTACCGCGGCGACGCTCGCCCGTTGCAGCGCCATGCGGTCGTTGTCGCTGAGATCGCGAACCCAGCCACCCATCGCATAGGGCGGAATGTCGGGCGGCACTCGTCCTTCGACCTTGTGCATCACGAAGAACGGCTGGTCGAGAAACGCCGAGTCGCGTTCGAGCCACGCCAAGTTGGGTACCGGCACCTCGGAGTGCTCGGCGACCAGCGAGATGAGGCGGTACTGCTTCTCGAGGTCGTAGGTCTGGAAGACCGGCACGTCCTCCGCGGCCGGCGCAACCCGAGCCACGAACGATCCCGACTCGCCGTTCCACGACGCGTCGAAGAACAACGACTCGCTCGACATGCCGTTCGATTCGGGCGAATGCACGGGCCCGACCGTCGCCGCAGCATCGCTCGTGGTCTCCCGGAGCCAGGACTGCAGACGAGCCTGCAGCTGCTCCGGCGTTCGTGACGACTTGACGACCTCCGACGGTTCCATGTCCGAACGGTAGCGAGGTCGCCTGGCCGCCGTCGAAGTCCAGACCTACCGTGGCGCCATGACGACCCAGACGACCGACAGCGGCATCGACTTCGTCCGCACTCCCGACGATCGCTTCGACGGACTCGACGACTTCCCGTACGAACCGAAGTACGGCCAGGTCGACGGCCTTCGCATGGCGTACATCGACGAGGGCCCCGAGGACGGGCATCCGATCGTGTTGCTGCACGGTGAGCCGTCGTGGAGCTACCTGTACCGCCGTATGCTTCCGGGTCTGCTCGACGCTGGGTATCGAGTCGTCGCCCCTGACCTCATCGGGTTCGGTCGTTCCGACAAACCCACCGACCCCGGCTACTACACCTACGCCCAGCACGTCGCGAACGTCGAGTTCTTTCTCGACGCCAACGTCCACGAACCGTGCACCATCTTCGCTCAGGACTGGGGCGGCCTGATCGGCCTGCGGCTCGTTGGCCTCCAACCGGATCGCTTCGCTCGGGTCGTCATCGGCAACACCGGGCTGCCGGTCGGCGAGTCGTTGGGCGATGGGTTCGACTTCTGGCTTGCCTTCTCTCAGGACTCGCAATTGACCGACATCGGCGGTCTCTTCTCACGGGCGATCACGGCCCGCCAGCTCACCGACCACGAGATCGCCGCATACGACGCGCCGTTCCCCACGGCCGATCATCGAGTGGGCGCAGTGGTGTTCCCGACCCTCGTGCCGATCACGCCGGAGCAGGCTGGTGTCGCCGAGAACCTTGCCGCGTGGCAGGGTCTCACCGCGTTCGAGAAACCGTTCCTCACGCTGTGGTGTCCCGAGGATCCCGTACTCGGAGGGTTGGCCGCCGAGTTCATCGAACGGGTTCCGGGCGCAGCCGGCCAACCCCACCAGGAGTTCCAACCGGGCGGCCATTTCCTGCAAGACGACCAAGGGCCAGCGATCGCCGAAGCGATGGTGGCGTGGATGGCCGCCACCTGACTTCCTGTTACCAGTCTGTTTCGCCACGGGACAGCGAGACCGATCCTCGTTAGGTTCCTGCACCATGGAGCCACGGGAGGGGTTCTTCGACGAGATGTACGGCTCGGGCGATGGTGTCGTCCGAGCGCCCTACCGCGCCTATGAGGACTGGTTCGCCGGCGAAGAGCCGCGGCGCCTCCTGGCCAAATCAGCCGAAGCCGAACGGGTCTTTCGGCGCACCGGCATCACGTTCAATGTCTACGGCGATGACGACGCCGAAGAGCGGTTGATCCCCTTCGACATCGTGCCCCGAGTGATCGGCACGGCTGAATGGGCAACGATCGAACGCGGTGTTCAGCAGCGGGTCCGAGCCCTCAACGCCTTCCTGCATGACATCTACCACCGACGCGAAATCCTCCGCGCCGGGCGAATCCCGGTGTCGTTGATCGCAGAGAACGCCGCCTTCCTGCCCGCCATGATCGGTCATTCGCCGCCCGGCGGGGTCTACACCCACGTCGTTGGTGTCGACATCATCCGGGCGGGAGAAGACCGCTTCATGGTGCTCGAAGACAACTGCCGCACCCCGTCCGGTGTGTCGTACATGCTCGAGAACCGGGAAACGATGATGCAGATGTTCCCGGAGCTCTTCGCCACCCACCGGGTCCGTCCGGTCGGTGACTACCCACAGAACCTCCGAGCCGCGCTCTCTTCGTCGGCCCCACCGGCAGCCGGCGACGGGCAAGCGGTTGTCGCCGTACTCACGCCTGGCATCCACAACTCGGCGTACTTCGAGCATGCGTTCCTCGCCGATCAGATGGGAGCCGAACTGGTCGAAGCCCGCGATCTCGAAATCGTCGACGGGCGAGTCGCGATGCGCACGACGCGGGGCCCGATGCCCGTCGACGTCCTCTACCGGCGAGTCGACGACGAGTACCTCGACCCGCTTGCGTTCAACCCCGACTCGCTGCTCGGGGTCCCTGGGATCATGGACATCTACCGAGCTGGTGGCATCACCATCGCCAACGCGCCGGGTGGCGGCATCGCCGACGACAAGGCGATCTACAGCTATGTCCCGGAGATCATCGAGTTCTACACGGGTGAGAAACCAATCCTCGACAACGTGCCCACCTGGCGATGTGGCGAACCCGACTCGCTGGCGTATGTGCTCGACCACCTCGCCGAACTCGTCGTGAAAGAAGTCCACGGCTCCGGCGGCTACGGCATGCTCGTCGGGCCGGCCGCATCGAAGAAGGAGCTGCGCGAGTTCGCCAAGAAACTCGCCGCACGCCCCTCCAACTACATCGCCCAGCCGACCATTGCGCTGTCGACCGTGCCCGTGCTCACCCGCTCCGGGCTCGCCCCTCGCCATGTCGATCTGCGACCGTTTGCCCTCGTCGGCCCCGGCCGTATCCAGGTCAGCCCGGGCGGGCTCACCCGGGTCGCAATGAAGAAGAACTCGCTGGTCGTGAACTCCAGCCAGGGCGGCGGCACCAAAGACACGTGGGTGGTGGACGACTGATGCTGGGACGCACCGCGGGCGGGCTCTACTGGATGTTCCGCTACCTCGAACGCAGTGAGAACACCGCCCGTCTCATCGAAGCGGGGATGCGGATTGCCCTGACCCGCACCAACGACCTCTACGACGAATGGGATTCGGTTCTCTCCACCGCCGGGCAGCGCGACGGCTATGTCGATCGCCACGGCGAGGTCGACGGCGCCGCCGTTGTCGACTTCTTGCTACGCGACCGCAACAACCCGTCGAGCGTGCGATCGGTCGTCGATCAGGCCCGGTCCAACGCCCGCGAAGTTCGCACCGCGCTCACCCGCGAGGTGTGGGAAGCCACCAATGCCACCTGGCTGGCTGTCTGTGATGCGTTACAACGACCGATCGCAACTCGCGACCTCCCCCGGGTGCTCAGCCTCATTCGACAAGAAAGCGCCTACGTGCGAGGCGCGCTGCACGGCACAATGCTGCGCAACGACATCTACAACTTCGCTCGACTCGGCACCTTCCTCGAACGGGCCGACAACACTTCCCGCATCCTCGACGTGAAGTACTACGTCTTGTTGCCGTCGCCGCTCGATGTCGGCAGCTCGCTCGACAACGCCCAGTGGGAGACCATCTTGCGCAGCGTGTCCGCCCAGCGCGCGTTCCGTTGGCGCAATGGTGGCCTCGTCACCGCCTCAGGCATCGCTGACTTCTTGATCCTCGATCCCCAGATGCCGCGCTCACTCGCCTTCTGTTACGACAAGATCGACCGCAATCTCGTGCACCTGGCCAGCGACTACGGCCAACAGCACCGCTGTCATGAACTGTCGCACGACCTTCGTCTGCGGCTCTCGGGCCGGTCGATCGACTCGATCATCGACGACGGGCTCCACGAGTTTCTCTCCGACTGCATCCGCGCCAACAACGACGTCGGTGCGCAGATCGAACTCGACTATCGGTTCAACAGCTGATGCGGCTCACCGTCACCCACACCACCCGATACCGCTACGACGAGCCCGTCGCCTACGGCCTGCACGAACTGCGTCTGATTCCGCGTACAGGTGCCACGCAGGTCGTCGAATGGTGGGACACCCGGATCGAAGGGGGGCATCGTCAGGTCCGCTTTGCCGACCATCATCGCAATGTCGTCGAACTGGTTCGGGTCGATGCGGGCGCAACCCAGACCGACGTCATTGCGTCGGGTGGTGTCGAAACGTCGAACACCGCCGGCGTCGTCGGGCCGGATCAAGGCCACACCCCTCGCTGGCTGTACCAGCGCAACACCGCGCTCACCGCACCAGGGACGAACACCCGTCGGCTCATTCGCGGCCTGGACCGACAAGCCGACGACGTCGAGACGCTCCACCGCCTCTCGGCGCTCGTGCGCGACGCCGTCGACTACGTACCCGGCACGACCGATGTCGACACACCCGCCGAAGCGGTCGTCGACTCGGGGAGCGGGGTCTGCCAGGACCACGCCCACGTTTTCGTCACCACGGCTCGGCTGCTGGGTTTCCCGGCCCGATACGTCTCTGGCTATCTCTTCGTCGAGGATGGCCAAGAGGACGCCAGCCACGGGTGGGCCGAGGTCTCGGTCGAGGGGCTCGGGTGGGTCGGCTTCGACGTCGCCAACCAGATCTCGCCCGACGAACACTATGTCCGGCTCGCCGTTGGACTCGACTATCGAGAGGCGGCACCGATCTCCGGGGTGCGACGCGGAGCTGGAGGCGAGACACTCGAGGTCGACGTGTCCGTCACCCAATCCGGGAGCGCGCAACAATGACCTACTGCGTCGGGATGAAACTCGCCCACGGCCTGATCTTCATGTCCGACACCCGCACGAACGCGGGCGTCGACAACATCTCGACGTTCACCAAGATGCATCAGTGGTCGATTCCCGGTGAGCGGGTGATCACGATCATGGCGGCCGGCAACCTGGCGACCACCCAGGCGGTCATGTCGGTGCTCGACGAGCGCACGAAGGTGCCCGCTGAGCGCGACCCGTCAATTCTCGACGCGCCGACGATGTTTCGAGTGGCCGAGCTGGTCGGCGATGTCCTCCGGGGCGCGATCGCTCGGCACAAGGGCGAAGGGCAGGAGGCAGAGTCGACCTTCAACGCCACGCTGATCGTCGGTGGCCAGATCGATGGCATGCCGCCCCGGCTCTTCCTCGTGTACCCCGAGGGAAACTTCATCGAAGCGAGCGACGACACCCCGTTCCTGCAGATCGGCGAAACGAAGTACGGAAAGCCGATCCTCGTTCGGGCCTTTGATCCGGCGATGTCGTTCTCCGAAGCGGTCAAGTTGCTGCTCGTGTCGTTCGACTCGACGATCAAGGCCAATCTGTCGGTCGGCGCCCCCCTCGACGTCTCCTGGTACGACAACGACTCGTTTGCGGTGATGCCACCGCGCCGGATCAGTCGCGACAACCCGGATTGGGTGGCGGTGTCGTCGGGTTGGGGCGATGCCCTGCGTACCGCATTCGACTCGCTCCCCGACCCGGACCTCGGCTCGCTCCCCAACCGGGGTTGACCCCGCACGCCCTCACCCCCGCTCCCTGCGTTCTGGGGTCCCCGCCGCCCGCAGGGCGGGTGGCGAGGACCCCAGAACGACGGTGTTGCCGATTTGGGTACCCCACCGCCCGCGGAGCGGGCGAATGGGACCCCAGAACAGGGGGTGGGATAGCGTCCGCAGCATGAGTCACTTCGGGTGCATCGTCCAAGAAGCCAGCCCGGCCGAGCAACGCCAGGTTGCCCTCGAGGCGCGGCTCAAGGCGCACGCCGCCGAGCACGGTGTCGGCGAGGCGACGGTCAGCTGGACGGTCGCCGCCGACGGCTACATGTTCACCGAAGCCAAGCCGAGCACCTCGTCGATCATCGCCTGTTTGATCCCCGGGCCGACGACGCTCGATCAACGAGAATCGTTCATGCGTGGCGTGTGCGACCTGTGGTCTGCGGAGACGGGGTGTACCGACCACGAGATCGTCGTCTCGATCACCGAGACCGGCCCGGAGGCCTGATCATGCCCTTCTACCATGCCCACGTTCGCCCCGGCTTGCTCGACCTCGACGGTCGCGCTGCGTTCTCTGGTGATGTCGTCGACATTCACTGTGGTGTCACCGGCGCGCCGCCGTCGTTCGTGCATCTGTACGTCACCGAGGACTCCAGTGGATCTCTTCCCGATGGGGTGAACGGCGCCATCAACGGCACGATCCGCTTCGGCCGCACCGGTGAGCAGAAAGCCGAGATCTGCGACCGCATGGCCGCGGCGCTGGCCGGTCATGGTGGGGTCGAGGCCTCGACAATCACGGCCGCCACCCGAGATGTGCAGGCGTCGTTCACGATGGAGGGCGGCGTCTTGTTGCCCGAGCCCGGGTCCGCGGAGGAAGAAGCCTGGAAGGCGGCCGGCTGACGGTGGTCCGCAACCTCGAGCCGGTTGTCGATCTCGAACTTCCGGTTACTGCGTTGACCGAGGAGAAGGCGAGTGCATTGCTTGAATCGGTGCTGGCCACGGCGTTCGGTGGGGCCGGCGTGACCCGACATCGACCGAACCTGCTACACGCATCGAAGGCCCGAACGCGAACGGCGACCCGAACCGTTGGTATCACTTGGCTCTTCGGCCTGTTGCCTGCGCTCTGGTACTCGGTGCGAGGAGCGAAGCGAGATTTCGTCGGTGAGTTCGAGACAAAGCGGTCGCTCGATGGGCTCAGACTGACGACCAACGGCCCGATGGTCGCCGAGCAGTTCGAGGTCGCGGCGGGTTTCGTCGACCGGCTCGGTGAGCGCGAGCTTCTCGACGTGGACCAGGTGGCCGCAGCTCACGCAACGCTCGCCGACTGCTGAGGCTCGCCCCCCGGCTGATTGCGTCCGTGGCCACCTCTCGGGCGCATGAAATCACCCCGCCGTCGGTACTGAGAACGACTCTCGTACGTGACAGAAAAAGGCTCGCACTGGTACGTTCCGCGCACACCCAGCCCTGAGGAGATCGTCATGAAGACCCGTGCTGCCGTCCTGCGTGAAGTCGGTGCCGAGTGGAACGTCGAGGAGATCGAGCTCGACGATCCCAAGGCGGGCGAGATCCTGGTCAAGACCGGTGCCGCCGGCATGTGTCATTCCGATGAGCACGCACACGACGGCACGATGCCAGCCCCACTGCCGATCATCGGCGGGCATGAGGGGTCCGGCACGGTCATCGGGTTGGGTGAAGGTGTCACCGAGTTCGAGATCGGCGATCAGATCTCCTGCTCCTTCATCCCCAGCTGCGGAAAGTGCACCTGGTGTGCCCGTGGTCAGCAGAACCTCTGCGACCTGGGTGCCAAGCTGATGGAGCCGGGAATGATCGATGGCACCTACCGTCATCACGACTCAGCGGGTAATCCGCTCTCGCCACTGCTGAAGCTCGGCACGTTCTCCGAACACATGGTGTTGAGCGTCGACTCCGCCATCAAGATTCAAAAGGATGTCCCGCCCGGCCCGGCGGCTCTGGTGTCGTGCGGTGTGACGACCGGCTATGGCTCGGCGGTGAATCGGGCTGAGGTGACGGCGGGCGACACCGTCGTCGTGGTTGGTTGTGGCGGGCTCGGCACCGCTGCGATTCAGGGGGCCAAGGTGGCTGGCGCCAAAAATGTCGTCGCCATCGACCCGAGCGAGTTCAAGCGGGAGAGCGCCATGCAGTTCGGTGCAACCCACACGGCACCGTCGATGGAGGAAGCGATGGGTCTGGTCGGCGAGCTGACCGAAGGCGTCAACGCCGACTCGGTGATCCTCACGCCGTCGGTGCTGACCGGTGACCTGATCGCCCCCGCTCAGTTCCTCACCCGCAAGGGCGGCACGGTGGTGGCGACTGCGGTCGCTCCGGCCGCGCAGATGGACGTGCAGCTCAACCTGTTTATGTTCTCGATGATGAATCAGGAGCTCAAAGGCTGCCTGTTCGGTTCGACCGCACCTCGCAAAGAGATCCCGCACCTGCTGTCGATGTATCAGGCTGGTCAGCTCAAGCTCGATGAGATGATCACCAACACGTACACGCTCGACGAGGTCAACGAGGGCTACGCCGACATGATGGCGAACAAGAACGTCCGTGGCGTCATCACCTTCGACTGACCTTCCTCGACCGATCGACGGCAGACTGGCTCCATGACGAGCTTGACCGATCTGGGTGTCATCGACGCGCTGTGTCAGCGCGTCGTGGGTCGGCGCCGCGAGCTCGAGGTGCTCGTCGCTGCACTGGCGGCCGACCGCCATGTTCTGCTCGAGGGGCCGCCGGGAACCGGGAAATCGACGATCTTGCGGGAGGTTGCCGCTGCCGCCGGGACCGGGTTCGTGTTCGTCGAAGGCAACGCCGAACTCACTCCGGCCCGCCTCGCCGGTCAGTTCGACCCGTCGCGGGTGCTCGAGGACGGCTACACACCGGACGTCTTCGTCGACGGTCCGTTGGTCGAAGCGCTGCGCAACGGCTCGCTGCTGTACGTCGAGGAACTCAATCGGGTGCCCGAAGAGACCGTCAATCTGCTCATCACGGTGATGTCCGAAGGTGAGCTCACCTTGCCCCGGATTGGCACGATCCCGGCCGCCGACGGGTTCCGTCTCGTTGCTGCGATGAATCCGTTCGACAACATCGGCACCGCTCGGGTGTCAGGAGCGGTCTATGACCGGATGTGTCGCATCGCAATGGGGTATCAGTCGCTCGACGACGAGTCCGACATCGTGGTCCGCAACACCTCCGACGACGACCGGATCCTGCGGCGTCGGGCGGTCGCCGTCACCCGCGGGACCCGCACGCATCCGGAGGTTCGGGTTGGTTCATCGGTTCGCGGCGCCATCGACCTTGTTGAAGTTGGCCATGCGCTGGCGTCGATGCGAGGCCTCGACCCAACCGACGCCGCCGTCGGTCTCGACGCTGCGCTCACGGCGCTTTCGGGCCGGATACGGCTCCACGAGGGCGGCAGCGCAACGCCGGAGTCGGTCATCACCGACCTGTGGGACGCCGTACTCGCTCGCGAAAACCCTTCGCCGGACGCCGGCGATTCCTCGGGAAAAGCGACAGCCCCGGACGGGGCGACTCCGGCGTCCCCCTGACCTTGGAGGGCGACGACGCCCGTCAGGCCATCGAGGACGACAATCGCCGTACGACGCCTCGTCCGCAACTCGCACGCGATCCGAAGTTCGAGGAGATCAGTCCCGACGTCGGCGAGATCGACGACGATGCGCTGGCCGATCTCGTCGATGAAGACCCCGATCATGCGATGTCTCTCCTCGCGCAGATGCGGGGTGCGACCGATCGCCAGCTGGCAGCGATGGCTGCTCGCCTCGCGGGGCGCCTCGTGCTCGACGTGGCGAAGGCCGGACCGGTCCAGGCTCGTGGTGTCGGGTCGATGGCTTCGTCGCCGGCTGATCGAGCCGATGGCGACCTCGATCTCGACACCAGCCTCGATGGGTTGGTGCATGCCCGGGCAACCGGCGAGCTGGTGGATGCCGCCGAGCTGCGGGTTCGGCACTGGACCCAACCGGCGACGGCGCTTGCGCTGGTGATCGACCGTAGCGGTTCGATGAGTGGCAAACGGCTGGCGACGGCGGCGGTTGCCGCGGCGGCCTGTGCGCATCGCGCCCCGGTTGATTGGTCGGTGCTTGCGTTCGCCGATCGGGTGATCGCGATCAAGAGCCAGGACGATTCACGATCGTCGTTGGCGGTTGTCGATGATCTGCTCCGGCTGCGAGGGCAGGGCACGACCGACCTGGCCGGCGCGCTCGTTGCGGCTGCGCGCCAGCTCGACCGCAGCCGAGCGAAGCGGCGGGTGACGATCCTGATGTCGGATTGCCGAGCGACGACTGGCGGTGACGCCGTCCCGGTGGCGAGAGGGCTCGATGAGTTGTGTGTGATCGCACCGACCGACGACGCCAACGACGCTGAAGACTTCGCCCGCTCGGTCGGCGCTCAGCTGGCGACGGTGGGGGAGCCGACGGATGTTCCCTCGGCGTTCATGCGGGTGTTGGAACGCTGAGCGCCGGGGAGCTGTCGCTTGACTCCCGTGTTGCGCCGCGGTCAGATGATCTTCGTGGGAGGTGTCGATGTCGAGCTCATGGCGATACACCGCGCTGTCCGCCTCGGTGAAAGGCACCGCGCCTGTGGCGACTGGCCCAATGGCCGGATACGCGAAGGGAGACTCGCAGCACCTGGTGTTTCGCGGTGCTGATGACCATGTCCACGAGTTCTACTTTCGCCGAGACGGGCGGGGTTGGTTGCAGAACAACCTCACCGATGCGGCGAATTCTGGTCCGCTCGAATGGACCTCCGCTGCAGCGTTACGCGGCTACATGCATGGCGGAGCCCAGCACGTCCTTGCCCTTGCTCGGCGTCTTCCATCGGGACCACTGGGTGTGGCGGAACTGGTCAAACATCCCGACCAGCCGTGGGATCTCAACTGGTTGAACGACGCCGCGGGCGGACCCCAAGCCACAGCAAGCTCGCCCCTCGCGGAGTACCGATATCGCGGTGACCAGCACATCGTGTACACGCAACGCAAGGCTGACCCCCGGGGCTACAACGCCGTCGCAGAGTTGTGGCGAGGATCGGGCGCGTGGAAGTTCACCGATCTTCATGCGAGAGCCACCAACGCGGAAAACACCATCGGTGATTCGCTCACGGGATACGAATGGGACGGCGGGCAACATGTCGTTGGCCGTCGCTGGCCGGCCGTCGCCGAGTTCTACTTCGAGAACGGAGGACCCTGGAGGTACAACGAGAACCTCCTCTCCGGTCTCCCGCAGGCTCCGCCCGTCGCCTCGGGACGCGAACACCTCGTTGGTTACTCGTGGGGAAACGCTCAGCACGTCGTCTATCGAGGAGACGACGATCACATCCACGAGCTGGTGTTCCGACGTGATGGCAATGGCTGGCAGCACCAGGATCTGTCGACCGCCGCCCAGGGTTCGCCGCCTCCAGCCGGGGGCCCACTTGCGGCATATACGTTCGAGGATCAACAACACATCGTGTACCTCGGAGACGACGCCCACATCCACGAACTCGTCTATGAACGCAACGCCGGGTGGCGGCACAAGGATCTGACCGTCGAGGCCGGTGCTCCGCGAGCGAGCAGCAGTCTTGTGCAGCTTGCGGCTTGGACCTGGGGGCGGACCCAGCACATCGCGTACTTCGATGACACCGGTCGCCTTCATGAACTCCATCACCAGCGTCCCGCCGAGGACAGTTCCTGGCTGGCGAAGGCATGGGGAGCGGTCAAGGGAGGGGTCTCGGCGATATGGCAGGTCGTGAAGGCCGTTGTCGCCGCCGTGGTCTTCGTCTTGGACGTGCTCGCGTTTGGAGTTCAGCTTGTGTTCGCGATTCCGCTCGTGGGCACCGCTCTCGGCTACATCGCCCGCACGTGGGTTGAAGTCGCAAGGCGCCTCTTTCACGGCATCGTCGAGCTCGTCACGTGGGGGGCACTTCGGAAGAAGATCCGCGTGCGGGTGGCCATCCGGACGAGCTACGACGCTGGATTGGCGGAGTACGTTCCGGTAGCAGAACGATTTGCCGTCGATGCATGGCTGCGGTTCGCGCAGGACACACTCGACCGCGAAGCCAACGTTGGTTTGCGAGTGGTATCGATCGATGAGGTGTATGCCGACACGCGCGCTCACGACACCAAGGTTCCGCTCGACGGCTCGGGTCAGTTGCTTCACGACCTCTGGTCGAACTCCAACGCCGACCTCGGTCTTCGGGGATCGGCACGGCGTCTCGTCGGAGTGAGTCCGACGCTCACCGTCTTTGTCGTGGACAACGATCCCGACAAGAGTGGGGTATCACTGGGCCCGCTCACCGACTATGTCTTTGTCGAAGCCGAACCCGAGATATGCACGCTTGCACATGAGGTCGGTCATGCCTGCGGTCTCTGGCATGTCGGCGGGGAAGACAACCTGATGCGAGAGTCCTGCACGCCAACCGACCCAACGCTTGGCCGAGATCAGCGAATTTTGCTCCGCACATCTCGGTTCTGCTCCCTCTTCTAGACCGGACGGATTGAAAGGCTGGGTCGTGGACTCCGAGCAACATCAACGGGACTGCGGTTTCTCGGGCGCGCTCGTGGCGCTCGTGACCGTCTGCTGTCTCGGCGTCGGCGTTGCCGTCGGTTTCCTGGTGCTGGCGGGTGGGTGAGCGGCGGGTACCGACGAACTACTCAGCTGGCGACGGTGGGGGAGCCGACGGATGTTCCCTCCGCGTTCATGCGGGTGTTGGAGGGTTAGGGGTGGCCGAGCGCCTACGCTCGGCCCATGAGTAAGCCCGTCGGTCCCTACACGCCCATCGTCCGCGGTGGCGATCTTCTCTTCACGGCCGGTCAGGTCGGGATCTCCGACGGTGCCATCGTCGAGGGTGGTCTCGAACCAGAACTGCGCCAGGTGTTCATCAACTTGCGCTCGGTGCTGTCGAGCGCCAACGCCTCGCTTGCCGATGTCGTGAAGACCACCGTGTTCCTTGCCGACATGGGCGACTACGCGGTGATGAACGAGATCTACATGGAGGAGTTCGGCGATCATCGCCCGGCCCGATCCGCAGTTGCGGTGAAGGAGCTTCCGCTGGGAGCCAGCGTCGAGATCGAGGCGATCGCCACCGTCTGATCACGTCCGGCTCGTCGTTCTGCTGCGCGGTTCTGGCAGACTGGCGCCCATGGACGTCGGAACCATCATCTTCATCGCGATGCTGCTCGTCATCATGCCGGTAGGCGTGCTCATGAGCATGGGTGGGCTGGCCGGCGCGATCGGCTGGTTGATCGGCCGGAACAGCGACCTCGACAACACCGACGATGAGGGTGAGCCGAACGAGTATCTGACGCTGTCGGAGTCCAATCCGTACGAGGATTGACGAGCACGAGACAATTTGTCTCGTAAATTGGAATAGTGGGGCCGTTCGTGCGGTTCTTTCTGGTGTACCCAAAACCCCAGAAAGTAGGGACACCCCATGGCTTTCACCGCCACCCAACCAGACACCACCACCACCGACCCTCGCCCGGGCGTCGCCATCGGCCACATCGGTCCCCACCCGGTCACCGACCTCGACGCCGCCGTGCGGTTCTTCGAGCAAATCGGGACCCGTACCGTTGCCAACATGGGTCAGATGGCGATCCTCGAACTTCGAGGCGGTACCCACCTCATTGTCCGCAAGGTCAACAAGGTCGATCGGGGCGCTCGCGCACCCTTCGATCTGATGGTCGACGACATCGACGCCGCACACGCCGACGCAACGGCGGCCGGCATCGAACCCAGCCGGATCGAGCGAGGCGGTATCCACTCCAGCTTCACCGTGCTCGATCCAAGCGGCACAGCGATCACGATCACGTCGAGCCATGCGATGGGCCCGGTCTGACATGACAGTCGGTATTGCGCTCGGCGCCGGCGGGCCGCTCGGCTGGGCATTTCACCTCGGCGTTCTCGACGGCATTCGCACTGCCCTCGGTGTGGAACCCGCCGATGCCCAGCGAGTGGTCGGCACCTCGGCAGGCGGCGCCATCGCGGCGTCGCTGCTGAGCGGCGCCGACACCGAAACGGTGCTTGGCTCGATCGCCGCACCGATGACCGAAGCCGATCAGGCCGAGATGCGAGCCGCGATGGATCGACGGGGCTGGCGGCGCTTCCTGCGCCCGCTCGCCCCCATGACCGCGGTGAAGCGACTTCCAACTGCCCCGATCACCGCTGCTGTCGGCCTGCTGCCTGGTGGGGTGTTCCCGACGTTTCCGTTGCGCCGGTTCCCCGTCGATGCCGACATCGAGTGGCCCGAGACGCTGTGGCTTCCGAGCGTGCGGATGGACACCGGAGATCTCGTTGTCTTCGGACGCGACCGTACCGACGTCGACATCCGCGACGCCCTGGAAGCCACGTCTGCCGTGCCCGGCATGTTCCGGCCCAAACGCATCGATGGTGTCGCTCACGTCGACGGCGCGGTTGCGTCCGCGACCCATGCCGACCTCATGGCTGATGACGGCCACGCGATCGTGGTCATCTCGTCGGTCATGACTCGACCCGGCCGCGGGCCGATCAAGCTGCGGGCCCGGCACCAGCTTCGCCAGGAGATCGCTGCGCTCGAACGAGCAGGCACCCGTACCGTCGTCATCGAACCGACGCCTGAGGTCATCGAGCTCGCAAAGGGCTGGCCCCGCGTCGGCCGCGAGCGGGGCCCGGAGATCGTGGCCTTGGCCGCAAAGCAGACGATCGACCAGCTCAGCCGCTGATCAATCGGCCTGATCGGGCACGACGACCTGCCGGTGGCCCGGAGTGAGCGAGATGCGTCCACGGCCGCCGATCGCCGGGGCGACGAGATGCCCGGTTGCGAAGTCGATCTCCGCGCCTCCGGGAATCACGGCCCGGACCTGCCAGCCACTTCCTCGATACTCGGCTCGGGTGATCTCAACGTCGCCGTCTTCCGCCGGCATGAACACGACATCATCAGGGCGCACCATGGCCGTCGTTTCCGCAGGCGACTTGCCGCCCATGTCGATGAGCCCCAGCGGTGTCCGTCCACCCGACGAGATGGGGAGAAAGCTCGCCGGTCCCATGAACGCCCCCACGAACCGATCCGCCGGCCGGTGATAGACCTCGGCGGGAGTACCGAGTTGACGGATACGCCCAGATCGCATGACCGCAATGCGATCACCGATCGCGAGGGCCTCCTGCTGGTCGTGGGTCACGAACACGGCAGGTGTGCCTGTCGCCTTCAACGCCGCAACGACATCACTGCGCAACTGCACCCGGAGGTTGTGGTCGAGGCTGGCAAAGGGCTCATCGAAGAGCATGAGCGATGGGGCGGGCGCCAGCGCTCGGGCCAACGCCACCCGTTGACGTTCGCCGCCTGACAGCTCATGGGGGTAGCGATCCCCGTAGTCGTGGAGGCTCACCAGTTCGAGCATCTCGTCGACTCGGATCCGGCGGGCACCGTCGTCGACATCGCGCAGCCCGAAGCCGATGTTGTCGGCGACGGTCAAGTGGGGGAACAACGCGTGCTCCTGAAAGACCAGCCCGACCGAGCGTCGTTCCGGTGGAAGGCGTTCGGCGCCGTCGTCGACGAGATCGCCACCGAGTCGGATCATGCCGGCGTCGATCGGGTGGAGCCCGGCGATCGAACGCAGCAGCGTCGACTTGCCGCAGCCGCTGGGCCCGACCAGGGCAAGCAGCTCACCTGGCGCCATGTCGAGGTCGACGCCATCGACGGCGACGACATCGTCGAATGCCTTGCGCAACGCGGCGAGTCGCAGCGGCGCAGAGCCGGTCATCGACTGGTTCCTCGAGCGAGCTGACGTGACAGCAGACCGACGGGGACCATGGCCACGACGATAATGGCGAGTGCGGGCAGCGCGGCCTGCTCGAAACGCGATTCGGTGGCCAGGTTGAACGTCCAGATCGGCAACGTGTTGAAGCCGATCGGTCGAAGCAGCAACGCGATCGGCAGCTCCTTGAGCGAGTCGACCGCGACGAGGACGGCGCCGGTCACGATGCTCGTACGGGCCAACGGCATGTGGATGCGGCGTACGATCTCGAACGGACGGGCTCCGAGGCTGCGAGCCGACGCCGTGACCTCCTGTGGGACCTGCACCATGCCGGATTCGATGGCGTTCAGCCCGGGCGCGAGAAAACGGATGCTGTATGCGTAGACGAGTCCAACGAGCGATCCGGTCGCAACTGCGCCCGGCAATCCGAGCCCGATGACCTCGAGCGCATCGTCGAGGGCAACGAGGGCCAGCACGACCCCCATCGCCACGACCGGCCCGGGAACCGCGTAGCCGACCGCGGTGAGTCGAGAGGAGAGACCAACCGCACGGCCCTGGACAAAGCGGGATCCGTTTGCCAGGAAGATTGCGGCGAGCACACAGACGACACCGGTCAAGATCGCGAGCTGGACCGAATTTCCGAGAAATTCGAGGAACCGCTCGGTGTTCGGTGTGCCCCGCGGTCCGGTGATCTCCTGGAATGTCCACGAGGTGAGCTGGATGGTCGGCAACCCGAACGACAACAACAGGACGGATGCACACGCCGCGAACGCACCCCAAGCCTTCAGCCCCGAGAGACGCCGGGCGTCGAGCCCGGCAGCCGCACCTGCTGCTTCGCCAAACCGGGCTCGGCCTCGCAGGACGCGCTCCATGCCGATGATCATCAGCGCGACGACAAGCACCAGGGTCGCGAATTCGGCGGCCGCGTCTCGATCAAAGGACCCGCGCCAGATGCGGAAGACACCGACCGACACGGTGTCGACACCGAAGTACTGCACGGTGGCGAAATCGGTCAGTGTCTCCATCATCACGACGGCGACGCCCGCAGCCAGCGCAGGCCGAAGCAGCGGCAAGACGACCCGCCGGGCGGCCTCCACCGGCCCGGCACCGAGGCTGCGAGCAACGTCGTAGGCGTTGCCCGCCTGATCGGCGAGCGCAGCCCGAGCCAGCAGGAACACATAGGGATAGAGCACCAGGGTGAACACGACGATCGCGCCGCCCATCGACTCGACCTCCGGGAACCAGGCATCGCGCCCGAACCAATCCCGCCATTGGTTCTGGATCGGTCCGGTGAACCCGACCACCGACAAGGTCACGAAGCCGAGCACGTACGATGGCATCGCAAGTGGGGCGACGAGGAGCCAGCCGAAGATGCGGGAGCCTGGGAACCGGTAGGCGCTAACGAGCCAGGCCATCGTGCTGCCGAGCAGCAGCGATCCAAGACTCACCCCCACCAACAAGATCGCGGTGTCGCGCAACTGACCCGGTAAGCGGGTGTCCCACTGCTGACGCCAGACCTCGACGTTGGGATTGATGATGCTGACGGAGAGAAAGCCGATCGGGATGACGACGAAGGCCGCGAGGACGACGGCGCCGATGGGCCAACCTCGACGGCTGACCCGATCGGATCGGGATGTCTCGACGGGTGCGGCGTCCGCCTGCTCAGCGATGGCCGCCACCGAAGCGCTCAGATCACTCGTAGCCGGCTTCGTCGAGCAGACGAACCGCGTCGGGGTTGAGAAGCCCCCACTCGGCTGCGTTGGTGCTGTCGCGCACGAACGTCTCGCCGAACTCGCTGGCGATCAGTGACTCGGGAGCCACGTCGGGGTTGACCGGATACTCGTTGTTGCCGTCGACGAACAGGTTCTGTCCGTCGGTGGCGAGCCATTCGATGAACTGCTGGGCGAGTTCGGGGTTGTCGGAGTTGGCAAGCACACCGGCGCCGGAGATGTTGACATGCACCCCGCGGTCGTCCTGGTTGGCCCAGACGAGGCCGACGGGATAGTTCGGGTCTTCCTCGAGCTCGCGAGCGAGGTAGTAGTGGTTCGAGATCGCAACGTCGCAGCGATCATCGCGAATCGAATTCAACGCGATGACGTCGTTCGACATGATGCGAGCGTTGTCGGCCCAGCCCGTCACCAGGTCGAGCGCTTCGTCGTAGCCGAGACTGCCGATCAGGCTGGCGACGAGCGACTGGGTGTAGGCGTTCGAGGAGTTGCGCAGACACACCCGACCCTCCCACTGAGGCTCGGCCAGTTCCTCGTAGGTTGTGGGGATCTCGTCTTCGCTCAACCGTTCGGTGCTGTACACGATGGTGCGGGCCCGAGCGCTCAGCGCATACCAGTAGCCGTCCGGGTCGCTGAGCTCGTCGGGAATCGCGCCTTCGAGCACGCTGGAGTCGAGCGGCGCGAACAAGCCCTGTTCGGTGGCGATGGCGAGGTTGCCGGCGTCGACCGTCATGTAGATGTCGGCTTGGGTGTCGTCGCCTTCGGCGGCGATCCGTTCACGGAGCTCGGCGTCGGAGCCTTCCAGGAACTCGATGTTGACATCGAACTCCTCGGCAAACGCCTCGAATGCAGCTTCGAGGTCGTAGTGGCGGCCGGTGTAGACCTGCAGCGTGTCTTCGGCGTCATCGCCGCAGGCGGCCAGCAGCAAGACGCTGGCCGATGCGAAGAGGCCGAAGAGGATGAATCGTGCGTTGACGGAGCGCATGGAAATGGAGGCTATCCGGGGCTGAATCGCTATGAGAACGCAGGTGTTCGGTTTGCTTAACGACACGCGGTTCTCCTGGCGCGGTCAGGACGTCGGTGTCCGCCCCGAACTCATGTTGAACGCATCGAACCGTTCGTCGGGCGGCAACGGGATTGACGCTGGGTCGGTGCCGGTGGGAACGACGGCCAACACCCACACTTCGCCGTCTTCGGCAAAGAACGCTGTGCGGGCCGATGAGCCGTGCCACACCTCCGGTGGTGCGTCCAGGTTGTCGATCGATCGCCGCACGAGCATGACCTGGTTCGCGGTGTCGCTCGGCGCGCAGTCGGCAAACGGGTCATTGCCGTCGGCGTCGGTGATGCCGGTCGCAGACATGGCATACCCCATCGCCTGCAGGAACACGGCGAACGTGGCTCGCTCCCGGGAGACCGACTCCTTGAACGGATGGACGTGCACGACGCCGTCCTGATGGCTGTGAATGCCGTCAGGGTCCGAGGTGCTCTCGAAGATCGGCAAGAACCCATCGCCGCATCCGTACACGCCGTACACCGAGTGCCAGTGATCACCGACGAGCGGTCCGCCAGACTGGATCGGCGCGGCCGGTGCGGCGGCGTCGTTCGACAGCGTTTCGGTCGCTGGGTCACCCCCACACGCTGACAGCGCGAGCGCGCACGCCGCACCCGCGAACAGATTCCGCCCAATGCCGTTCCGCATGGCACCAGCCAATCACGGATGACCGGACGGCCGACGTCGCGCTACACCCAGCGGCTGGTACCGAAGCTGTAACCGACCGATCGGACGGTCTGGATCAGGCTGGCGTGTTCCTCACCGAGCTTTGAACGAAGCCGCCGAACGTGCACGTCGACGGTGCGAGCGCCGCCGTAGTAGTCGTAGCCCCAGACCCGACTCAGCAGGGTTTCACGAGTGAAGACCTTGCCCGGGTGCGACGCCAAGAACTTGAGCAGTTCGTACTCCATGTAGGTGAGGTCGAGTGGCTTGCCTTCGATCACCGCCTGGTACGTCTCGAGGTTCATGCCGAGCGGGCCGTATTCGATCACTTCGGCTCGGGCGACCTGACCGCTTCGACGGAACAGGTGCTTGAGCCGCGCTTCGAGTTCGACGGGGTGGAACGGGTTGAGACAGAAGTCGTCGAACAGATCCTCGCGGAAGTCGAGCGAGGCGAGGTGGCCGCCGCCGATCAACAACAGGACCGACCCGACGTGGATGTCGCCGCTGCGGATCGATCGGCACAGCCGAAACGCCTCTTCGGTTTCGTCGCCGGCCACCACGACGGCGCCGACCCAACCGTCCGATGGCTGTTCCGCCCGGGCCGTGTCGAGGTCGGGCGAGGCTTTCCAGGCCCACCCGCCGAGATCGAGTACCTGAGCGAGTTCGGGCGGAGCGGTCGGGAAGACAAGGAGAGGATCCATCACCAGCTCCCCAGGTAGCGATCGAGTTCGAAGGGGGTGACCCTCGACTGGAACTCGGTCCACTCGGCTCGTTTGTTGCGCAGGAACCACTCGAACACGTGCTCGCCGAGCGTGTCTCGGGCCAGCTTCGACTCCTCCATGACGTCGAGTGCTTCGTTCAACGACCGAGGAAGCGGCTCGACCCCCAGCTCACGACGTTCGCCGTCGCTCAGGTCGAACAGGTTTTCGCTCGTCTCGCCGGGCAGTTCGTAGCCTTCGTCGATCCCGCGCATGCCAGCCGCGAGAATAAGCGAATACGCGAGGTACGGGTTAACCGCCCCGTCGAGTGCTCGATATTCGATCCGCGCCGATTCGGCTTTGCCCTGCTTGCGGACCGGGACTCGAATCATCGCCGACCGATTGTTGCGAGCCCAGGCAACGAACGGCGGGGCCTCCGACGTCTCGGCGAGTCGTTTGTAGCTGTTGACCAGCTGGTTGGTCACCGCGGTGATTTCGCGGGCGTGCTTCAACAGGCCAGCGGTGAACTGTTTGCCGATGGCCGAGAGGCCGATCTCGTCGTCGGGGTCGTGGAACGCATTGGTCTCGCCATCGAACAGTGAGAGGTGTGTGTGCATACCCGATCCCTGCACACCGTTGAGTGGCTTCGGCATGAACGTCGCATGCACGCCCCGATCCATCGCGATCTTCTTCACCACGAGCCGCAGCGTCATGACGTTGTCGGCCATGCTGAGCGCCTCGGTGTAACGCAGGTCGATTTCGTGCTGGCTCGGGCTGTCCTCGTGGAACGAATACTCGACCGGGATGCCCATCGCTTCGAGCATGTGGATTGTCGACTTGCGCAGATCGCTCGACACGTCGGCGGTGGTGAGGTCGAAGTAGGACGCGTTGTCGAGCGGGGTCGGTGTCCCAGTGGCGGACTCGAAGTAGAAGAACTCGGCTTCAGGAGCAGCGAAGAACGTGTAGCCCTTGTCGCGGGCGACGCCGAGGTTGCGTTGCAGGATCTGTCGAGGGTCGCCCTCGAACGCGGTGCCGTCGAGGTTCTCGATGTTGCAGAACATGCGGCCCGACGGCTCATCGGCCTTGGCCCACGGCAACAGTTCGAAGGTCGTGGCATCGGGACGGGCCAACACGTCGGATTCGTGGATTCGGCTGAACCCGTCGATCGCAGTGCCGTCGAACTGCACGCCCTCTTCGAACACGGTTTCGAGTTCAGCCGGGGAGATCGCCACCGACTTGAGTTGGCCCAAGACGTCGGTGAACCAGAGTCGGATGAGGCGAACACCTCGCTCTTCGACGGTGCGAAGGACGTACTCCTGTTCACGGCTCATCGGGCTGCTCCTGCGGCGGTTCTCGACCCCGCGAGGTGCGGGGCTGGCCCAAGGGTGCCGGGTTCCTGACAACGCCGCCAGGGCGATGAGAGCCCGTTCACACTCCGTTCACAATTGGGCAACAGCTCAGTAATTGGAGGCTGGAAGCCTCAGCGCTCAGCGTTGGAATGACCCGGACAACGGCGTTCGGCCTACCTCCGCGCAACCCAGCACAGAGAACCGACGTGCGCTATGCACTGCGGGCACCGTTCCCAACACCAAACAAGGAAGCGACATGGCCTACCGGGCTGAATACCTGTGGATCGACGGCTCCGAGCCGACCCGTGAGATCCGCTCCAAGACCAAGATCCTCGCCGACGGCGCTGAGCCCGGCATCTGGGGCTACGACGGCTCCAGCACCAACCAGGCGACCGGCGACAACTCCGATGTCGTCCTCAAGCCCGTCTTCCAGTGCCCGGACCCGATCCGCGGCGGCGACAACATCCTCGTGCTGTGCGAGACGCTGCTCACCGCCGACATGTCGCCGCACCCGACCAACACCCGCGCGGCTGCCGTCGAGGCGTTCGAGAAGTACGGCGATCAGGAGCCGTGGTTCGGTCTCGAGCAGGAGTACACCCTCCTCGATCCGATCACCGGTTGGCCGGCCGGCTTCCCTGCTGGCGGTTTCCCCGGTCCGCAGGGCCCCTACTATTGCGGTGTCGGCGCCGTGAAGATCCACGGCCGTGACCTCATCGAGGCCCACACGACTGCGTGCATCGAAGCTGGTCTTGCCATCTCGGGCACCAACGCCGAGGTCATGCCCGGCCAGTGGGAGTTCCAGATCGGCCCGGCCGACACGGTCGCCGTCGGCGACCACCTGTGGGTTGCTCGCTACCTGCTCTTCCGTCTCGCTGAGGAACACGGCGTCGAGGTCTCGATCGAGGCCAAGCCGATGAAGGGCGACTGGAACGGTGCTGGTATGCACACCAACTTCTCGACCAAGGCCATGCGTGAGGGTTACGACCCCATCATCGCTGCGTGTGAGGCAATGGGCGCCGAGGGCGTGCCCGCCAAGCACCTCGAGGGCTACGGCATCGGCATCGAGGATCGCCTCACCGGCGAGCATGAGACCCAGCGCTACGACCAGTTCAGCTACGGCGTCTCCGACCGTGGTGCGTCGATCCGCATTCCGTGGCAGGTCGCGCAGGATCAGAAGGGCTACATCGAGGATCGTCGCCCGAACGCCAACGCCGACCCGTACGTGGTCGCCACCCTGCTGACCAACACGATCGGTAGCGCGCTGGCGTAAGCCAGAGCGCCGATCGAGGGCTTGACCGGAGCGGCACCTTCGGGTGCCGCTCCGTCGCGTCTACGGTCGGGGTATGAACCAGCGGCTGATGGTGGGTGTCGGTGCGGGCCTCGCCGTCGCGATGTTGGTCGTCGTGGCGCTGCTCAACCGACTGCCCGAAACGGAACCTCCGGTGGGGGAAGTCTCCGCCGTGGAGTCGACCACATCGGTTGCCCCGACCTCGACCGTTGCGCCGACGCCGACCGAAACGGAAGCGATCGACGCATCGACAACCAGCACGACGATTCCGGTGCCACCAGCCTCGGGCGTGATCGTGGCGGCGACCGGCGTCGCTGGATGGTCCGCCGACGGGGCGTGGTTCGCGCTCGGCGAGGGCGAGCTGCCCGCGAGGATGGGCGAGACCTACGCCGTTGTCCGCATCGGTGATGAGGTCACCAGCGCGGTGTCGGGAGAGGTCGGGAACGGCTGCGAGTTCGTCGACGGCGCGCGCTGGGTGGATGGCGTGATCGAGTCCACGTGGGGCGACAACACTGCGCTGGCGGTTGCCGCGGATTGGGATGTCGTTCCCCGCGACGTCGAGCTGCTCTCCAACGACAGTGAGACGTATCGTGCGATCGTCGCCGATGCGCTGGCTGAGCAAGGCTTGGCGAATGCCGTTCCCGTCTTGCGTCAGGTCATACGTGCTGACCTGGAGGGTGACGGGGTCGACGAAGTGATCATCACCGCGGGCCACGCCGGGGTGTTCTCTGGGCCAGACGCCGCGTTCGAGGACGGTGACTACTCGATCGCGCTGCTGCGCACCGTCGTCGATGGCGAGATCGAGACCTCGGTGCTCGGGTTCTTCCGCTACGACCTCGACCTGGACGCGCCGTCGATCTATCTCGTGACCTACCGGGTCGGTGCGGTAGCGGATCTGAATGGCGATGGCCGGATGGAGGTCGCGGTCAACGACCGCTACTACGAAGGCGCCGGAACGGTCATCTACGACGTCGAGGACGCGGAGCCTCGAGCTGTGCTCGACGTTGGCTGCGGGGTCTGATCGGCGTCCGTCGAGGACGGTGCCCGCCCGGTGTCGATGGCGATGTAGCGACTGAGGGCACCGATGCGACGGATCCCGACGATCACCCCGATCAGGCCGATGAGACCGAACGCGGCCAACGCCGGGTCGGTGCGGAGCCGGTCGAGGAAGATGACCGTGGTGATCACTTCGGCCATCGCCATCAACCCGACGAACCAGATCACCGCCCGTTCGGACGCCTTCGCGGCTGCCCACGAACCGAGCGGCGCGCCCCACACGACGACGGGTGCTGCGGCCAGCCAGATGCCGAAGAGATCGAAACGGGTTGCGGCGGATGCCTCGATCGGGTCGCCACCGACCGCCACCACCTGATCGCCGAGCCGTTCGATCGACAGCTGGCCGTCGACGAAGCCGAGTAGGACGAAGCCGATCGACGACACGACGGCCATGGCGATGATGCTGGTCGGGATGGCGACCTTGGGATGCACGTCGGCGATGAGGACCAAGAAGATGAAGAGCAACACGTCGACACCCGAACCGGCGAGCGAGCTGAAGATGCCGCCGATCATGGAGAACCCGAGCACCACGCCAACCGATCGACCGTTCCAGTGCGGGACGGTCTCGTTCTTCGTCGACCGGCCTGCGCAGAGGGAGACGACGACGGCGACGGCGAAGATGGCCACCGTGAATGCCACCTTCACATAGGCCGCATCGAGGCGAGAAGGCCAGAACAAACGGGAGGGATCGCCGAGCGCCAACAGCCCGATGACGAGCCCGATCGCACCACCGGCGGTCGCCAGCCCGAGCGCTTTGCGATCGATTGCTCGACCGGCGATGAGGATCGTCAACGAGGCCATCATCATGCCGGTGGCCTGGATGCTCAAGGAGAACGATCGGGCGACTTCTGCAGGTACGGCGAGCACCTTGGTGAACACCGGAAACGCGACGGCGCCTCCGCCTTGCGGCGTCGAGCCGGCGACGAAGCTGCCGAACGCCATCGTCGCTGCCGCTCGCCAGTGTTCGATGACCCGCTCGCCGTGGCCGGCGAGCGTCACATACGCAACCCAACCGACGGTGAACGCAGCCGGCAAGATCCACACGGCCCGCGACCGAAGACGACTCGATTGCGGCACTACTCGCCCAGCTCGAGCGTGGGGTAGGCCGACACCGCTGCGAACCAGAACATCGATGCGGTCGGCACGTCGAGGTCTGGTTCCGTCCCGGCGACCCAGGCGGTCCAGACCCCGTCGACCTGAGCGATCGTGACTCGAGTGCTCGGCGCGAGACGATCGTCGTCGAACACCTCTGGGCTCACGGGAAACGGCGTGCGCCCCTCGTCGAGGCGTTCGGCGTAGCCGGCGAACCGGTCTCGGCTGTAGTTGCGGCCCTCGATCGGGCGAACCAGCACGTCACCGCGGGGGTGAGCGTCGGCCCAGTCACCGAAGCGGGCGACCTGCGACGAGACCAAGTTGAGGGTTTCGCCGGTCCGCGGTCCGACGATCGATCGCCCGGCTGTCTGCCACCAGTAACTCCCGGTTTCGCGGTCGACCATGACCATGTCGTTCTCGTAGAGCGCGCTCGTGTTGGAGAAGGTGATGAGGCCCTGATCCGTCTCGCGGTCGAAGACGAGAGCGCTGCCGCACAACGGGCAGTAGGTCACGACGAACTCGTCATCGCCGATCGAGTCGTGCACGATCTCGTGGAGATCGAGAATCAAGATCGGGTACGCCCGGCTGACGTCGTCGCGTTCGACCACGATCACCAGTGCGTCGTCATCGAGCCAACCAGCATCGGACGGCGACTCGAACGTCGGGTCGTCGACCGGGGGGATGGCATCGAGCAGCCGGTCGATCGTTGCCTCGTCCGCCTCACTCAGGGGAACCGACCCGCCGTCGAACGTGTCGAACACGACCTCGTCGAGCGGCACCGACGCGATCGACGTGTCGACCCGTGGAATGGTTCCCTCGGTGACAGAAACGGTGTCGTCACTTCCGCCACATGCGGCCGCGATGATCGTGATCGCAGCGAGAAACGGGACGAAACGGCGCATGGAGAAGGAAACCCGACGGTGGTCTGACCCCTTCCACAGCCGCTCGTTCGCTTCTGTGCCATGCTCACGGAGACGTCGCAGCGTTCACCGAATCACCGACGCCCCTTGGAGTGAACTCATGACCGAGCCCGCTGCGTTCGACGCCGAAACCGCTGATCAGATCGACGGCATTCTCGATTTGATCAACGAGGGCTTCTCCGATGCCTTCGCCTTCGTGAGCCGGTGGTACGAGGCCGACGACGACATCGCCGACGCAACGTTGCTGGGCATCGATCCGCGTGGGGCCGACGCCGAGGTCACCACCCCTGCGGGAACCCGCCCGGTCCGGTTCGATTTCGCCGAACCGATTGCCGATCTGGGTGGTCTCGAACACGCGCTGCTCGATTTGCTCCATCAGGCCCGCGCCGCTCGCCCCGACGATCCCCTGACCAAGATCGAGGCCAGCCTGGCGAACAACGAGCTGCAGGGCACCTACCGCTGCACCATCCAACAGACGGTCGATCTCAACGCCCAGCTGCGAGCGTTCACCCTCGGTCCGGTCGAAGGCTGGGATCACAAGGGCGGTGATCAGTCGATGACGCTCTTCCTCGATCTGCCGGGACGACCGATCCCCGACGTGATTCGGCTGTCGGAGTTGCAGGCCATGGACCCCGACGTCCGGCCGAAAGGGGCGACCTACTCGGTGCGCCGTTACGACCCGGACGCGAAAACCATCGAGGTCTGGGTGGCGTTGCACGGCGACGACCCCCACACGATCGGCGGCTGGGCCGCGACTGCATCGGTTGGCGATTCGATCACCGTGTGGGGTCCTCGGCGGGCGGGCGAGAACCTGACCGGCGTCTCCCGATTCGTCGGTGTGTGTGACGAAACCGGCGCGGCTGCCACCCTTGCGTCGCTCGACGAGCTGCCGACCGATGTGCCAGCCGACATCGTGATGGAGATCGCTGACGGCGCCGCCGAATTCGACCTCACCGACCGCCCCGGTGTGACCGTGCACTGGTGCCACCGAGGCGACACCGAACCCGGCACGGGAACCGCACTCGTCGATCGGGCCCGGGCGTTGATCACCGAGCGGGTCGACGACATCCAGGTCTTCGGTGCGGGTGAGTCACGGACGATGACATCGGTCCGCAAGTATCTGCGGCGCGAGCTGGAGATTCCGGCGTCGCAGGTGACGCTTGTCGGCTACTGGCGCAAGACCTGATCGTCAGGCCGTGAGGCCGGCCCGCTTGGCGGTGCCGTGCTGGATGATGACCGGTACGCCGGTTCGAGGGTCGGGTGTGATCGTGGCGTCGACACCAAAGACGTCAGCCAGGATCTGCTGATCGAGCGCCTCCCACGGCGGGCCTGAACGCACGACCCGTCCCGACTGCAGCACCACCATGTGATCGGCGATCGTCGCGGCGTGGTTGAGGTCGTGGAGGACGGCCAGCACGGTCACCCCGTGGTCGGCGTTGAGTTCCTGCACCAGCTCGAGCACGTCCCATTGGGCACCGATGTCGAGGTGGGTGGTCGGTTCGTCGAGGACGAGCAGCGGGGTGTCCTGGGCGAGCGCGAGCGCGAACCAGGCCCGCTGCCGTTCGCCGCCTGACAAGGTGTCGACGTCGCGGTGCTCGTAGGCCAACATGCCGGAGCGTTCGATCGCCCGGTCGATGGCTTCGTCGTCGTGGCGACGCAGCATGCCGAGCGGCCCGATGTGGGCGTATCGCCCCTGCTCGACGAGTTCGCGAACGGTGAAGTGGGGCGGGGTGTTCGGCGCCTGGGGGAGCACCGCCATGCGTCGGGCGAGCTCGCGCATGCCGAGTGCGGCGACGTCATCGCCATCGATCACCACCGATCCCTCGGTCGGGTCGAGCAGTCGGCTGCATACCCGCAGCAGGGTCGACTTCCCGCAACCATTGGGCCCGACCAGCACCGTGATCTTGCCCCGCATGGCATCCATGTCAACGTCGTCGAGGATCTTCGCCGCGCCGTAGCCGGCGTGGATCGCGCCGGCGGACAGCGCCGTGACGGTCGGTTCGGTTTCGGTCACGGGGTTCTCCTGACGACCCGGGCGAAGAAGACCGCCCCGATCAGGGTGAGGATCATGCCGGTGGGCAAGGTCGCGGCGCTGACGGGGAACGGCAGGTTCCACTCAGCGGGCCGAAGGCTGCGCGCGGCCAGGTCGGCGACGATGACGAGGCTCGTGCCGGTCATGGCGGCGGCGGGCACCAGTCGCCGCATGTCGCCCCCGACATAGCGACGAGCGATGTGTGGCGCGATCAGCCCGACGAAGATCATGCCGCCGACGAACGCAACCGACACGGCCGTGATCGCGGCGGCCGTGAACAGCATGATGAACCGGGCTCGGGTGACCCGCTCGCCGACACCGTGGGCGAGGTCGTCGCCGAGGGCCAGCACGTTCCCGAGCGACACCGAGTACACGACCAGTGGTGAGAGCAGCAGCAGCGCGATGGCGACGATCCGAACCTGTTGCCAACCGACGATCTCGATGCTGCCCGCCAGCCAGCGAAGGATGAAGACGGCGTTCTGACCGGCGTTGAGCAGGATCAGCTGGGTGACGATGCCGAGCAGTCCACCGAACAGGATGCCGATCAGGATCAGCCGCATCGGGTCGGCCTTGCCCGCCATGCTGGCGATACCGAAGGTGATGAGGCTGGTGAGTGCGCCCCCGGCGACCGCGACGAGCGGGGTCAGGTTGGCCTGGGTCGCCGAGTCGATTGCCGGCCCGTAGAAGACCCAGAGGATCACGGCCGTCGTGGCTCCCGGACTGACGCCGGTGATCCCCGGGCCAGCGAGCGGGTTGCGGTACACCGACTGGAGTAGGGCTCCGGCGATGCCGAGGCCGCCACCGATGAGGATCGCCATCGTGGCTCTCGGCATGCGGGCGAGTACGGCGATGATCTCCGGGAAGGTGGCGTCGTCGGTTTCGAAGAGACCGCGATACGCGGCGGCCGGGCTCAGGGTGATCTGGCCGTACGAGTAGCGCACCGACAGGCTCCAGGCGACGAGGCTGCCGATCCCCAGGATCACCATCGCTCGGACCGGCCGGCGACGGTGGCCGCCCATCAGCGCGCCGAAGTCGTCTTGGGTCATCATGCGGCGGTTCTCCGGATGCGGCCGACGAAGTACATGGCGGGAAGCCCAGCGATGCCGATCGTCCAGATCCCCGCGGGGATCTCCGATGGGAACAGCAGGAGTCGTCCGAGCGCGTCGGCGGCGATCAGCTGGGTCGCGCCGAGCGCTGCTGCTCCGACGAGGACCGGTCGAGCGTCGGACGATCGAAGTGCACCTCGGGCGATGTGCGGTGCGAGAAGGGCAACGAAGGCGATCGGGCCGGCGAACGCGTAGCCGGGGGCGACGAGCGCCATCGCGATCAACATCAGCGCGATGCGGGCCCGGCCGGGGTCGAGGCCCATCGTGACGGCGACGTCGTCGCCGAGCTTCAAGACGTTGAGCACCCGGCCAGCGATGAACACCAGCGGAATGGCGGGCAAGCTCCACGGCACGACTCGCCACACGGTCTCCCACTGCATGGTGCTCAGCGAGCCGATGACGAAGCGTTGGTAGCCGGCGACGTTGCCGAGGCGGTCTTCGGGCGCGAAGAGGATGACGAGCGACGTGAGCGTGCCGAAGAACGCTGATGCCACTGCGCCGGCGAGCAGCAGCCGGATGGGATCTCGGAGCTTGCCGGCGATCACGACGACGAGGAGGCCGGTGGCCGTGCCGGAGATCAGGGCGAGGATCGGTCGGGGGAGTGGCGGCGCGATCTCGGGGTAGAAAGTGACGATCGCAACCGCGAATGACGCACCTTGGGCGACCCCGAGTAGCGACGGATCGGCCAGCGGGTTGCGCAGCGAGTCCTGCATCAGCACGCCGGCCGCGCCGAGCGCAGCGCCGATGACGATGCCGGCGATCAGTCTCGGGGCCCGCAGCTCCTGCACCACGAACGACGCCGTGTCGCTCTGGTCGCCGCGCAGGGCATCGATCATCTCGTTGATCGAGAGACTCGGCTCGCCACGGGTGAGCTGCAGCAGCGTACACACGGCGATGATCCCGAGGCATGCGAGCAGCAGCCAGCCGAGCCCGAGCTTGCGTCGGGCCGTGCCGGTTGGCTGCTCCGCTTCGTCGGCGGCGTCTGCCGCGGCACGGCCAGAAACGATGTCGGTCATGAGACGAGTGGGCTGTCTTCCGGTACGAACTCGGCGAGAAGGCCGGGATGAGGGATGCCGGCGTCGGGGACGGTGAAGTGCACGTACTCCTGCAGCGACCAGATGAGCGAACGGATGTTGCTGAACCGGTAGCCGTTGTTGACGCTGTCGTAGGCCAGACCGTTCTGCACGGCGGAGATCCGGCCCCAGACCGGATCGTCGCGCGTCTCGACCGTCAACGCGCCGGCCTGCATGGCGACGATGTCGGGATCGAGCTCGAGAAACGCCTCGGCGCTCACCTCCTGGGCGGCGATGTCGACCTCGGCACAGACACCGAGTTCGGCGGCGAGGATCACCGAACAGAACGCCCATGAACCGACCTCATCGGCGTTGCCGATCTCGAGCAGATAGGCCTCGCCGTTGAAGAGGTTGACGAAGGTGCGGTCGGCAAGCTCCGGCGTGGAAAAGGTTCGGGCCGTCGCGATCGCGGTTTCGAGATCGGCGATCAGCTGCTCGCCCTCGGCAACCCGATCGACGAGCTGGGCGATCGCCCGAGTGCTCTCGTAGATCGCTTCGTACCCGGTCAGATCAGGTGCCGTTCGCCCCGCAGTGTGCAAGAAGAAGAGCGGCACCACGTCTTCGACCGTTTCGTGGAAGCTGATCTTGGGCCCGCCGAACACAGCGAAGTCGAGTTCGGCCCCCGCCCACGCCTCGATGTCGTTGTTGTTCGTCACGACGAACTCGGGCGGCCCGAGCGGATAGAAGAACGGCTCGCCCTCCCGGTAGGTCGACGCGGCCGGGGCCATCCCCAGTCCGGCCAGGATCTCGGTGCAGATCTTCGCGACACAGCCGAGCCGAACCGGACCGTCGATCGTGTGTTCCACGCCGATCGCATCGACCACCGTGATCGGGTACTCGACGGCTGAGCTCTGCGCGCCTTCGTCCTCGGGGGTGCCGCCGTCTTCGGGCGTGTCTTCGAGTCCGGCTTCCTCCGAGGTCGCGCCGGCTGTGTCTGGCTCAGCTTCGGCGCCGTCGGCTCCGACGTCTTGGCCTTCTCCTTCTTCGTCCTCGGTGTCGTCGGGCGTCTCGTCGACGACGGCAGACGCCTTGGCAGCTGGATCTGAAGCGACGCTGTCGGCATCGCCACCGCACGCACTCGCGATCAGGGCGACGGTCATGAGCATGATCGAGGGAAAACGAGGCCGCATGTCAGTCCTTCAAGACCAGGGGGCTGGTGGTCGGATCGAATCGATCGAGGGGTCCTGGGTGGTCGATGCCGGAGTCCGGCACGGTCAGATGGATGAATTCCTGCAACGTCCAGATCATCGAGCGCACGCCGATCGTTCGGTACCCGTTGCCTTGGCCATCGAACGCGGTGCCGTTCTGCACGGCGGAGAGCCGCTGCCAGGTCGGATCGCTGCGAGTCGCGACCGAATCCACACCGTCGTGCATGACGATCAGGTCGGGGTCGAGCGCGAGAAACGCCTCCGCCGACATCTCCCGATCCTCGGTCGGGAGTTCGATGCACTCCCCGAGACCGACCTCGATCAGCAGCGTGCAGAATGACCCTGGCTCAGATGTCGAGGTGGTGCCGTCTTCGCGGTAGCCCGGGTCGTTGGCCAAGCTGACGAAGGAACGGGTTGCGCGTTCGGGAGTCGAGAACGTGCTCGCCGTCGCAATCGCCTGCTCGAGCCGGGCGATCTCGGCCTCGGCTTCGACGTTCATGTCGAGCAGCTGACCGAGGGCTCGGGTGTTCCAGATGGCGGCTTCGATTCCGTCCATCCCGTCGGTGTTGGTCTGTCCCGGCGTGTGGACATAGAAGATGGTGACGAACTGCTCGACCAGCGTATACGAGGCCGGCGGCGCAGGCACACCACCGAAGACGGCGAAGTCGATGTTTGCTCCAGACCATGCTTCGAGATCAGCGACATCGCTCACCTCGTACTCCGGCGGCCCAACCGGGAAGTAGAAGTCGCTCGGTTCGTACGGCGATGCTGCAGGCGCAACACCGAACCCGCCGAGGATCTCTCGGCATCGGCTCGTGACGCAGCCGAGTCGGGCCGGTCCGTCGATGGTGTGCTCACGACCGAGCGCATCGGTGATCGTGAGCGGAAACTCGACAGGAGGAACGGTCGGCGCTGGAGCCTCGGTGGTGGTCGTGGAGGTCGTGGAGTCCAGGCTGGTCGAGTCTGGGCTGGTGGAGTCTGGGCCGGTCGAGTCTGGGCTGCTGGTGCCGCATGCGGCGATCACGAATGCGATCACCAACGCGATCGCTGCCCCTCGCCGCCGCACCATCATCCGCCGGTGACGAGCGGACTGGTCGTCGGATCGAACTCGCCGAGCGGCCCGGGCGCCGGGATACCGGAGTCGGGAATCGCATAGGCGGCGAAATCCTGAAGCGCCCAGATCAACGATCGCGGACCGCAGCACCAGTAGAGCCGGTCGTCACTGTCGTAGGCGGTGCCGTTCTGCACCGCGGACAGGCGTTCCCACACCGGATCATCACGGGTCTCGGTGGTGTAGCCCACATCGTTGAACCCGGCCTGCACCGCAATGACGTCGGGGTCGAGTTCGAGGAACGCTTCGGCGTTGAGCTCGCCTTCGCTCAGGGGCAGGCAGGTGCCGACGCCGGCGTCAGCGATGGCGGCGCAGAACGGTGTCTCGTCAGTCATGACCCGGTAGCCCTCGCCGTTGAAGAGGTACGCGAAGGAACGCTCGGCCAAGTCCGGTGTGGAGAGGGCGGCGAGGGTGGCGATCGCGGTCTCCATTCGTGCAACCGCTGCCTCGGCTTCCTCGGGCATGCCGAGGATCTGGCCGACGAGCCGGATGTTGGCACTGTGGGCGTCGTAGCCCGTGAGGTTCGTGTCGGTCAGACCCGGTGCATGGAGATAGAACCGGCCGACGAAGTTGTCGATGATCGCGTCTTGGGCACCCTCGGGCCCGCGGTTGATGACGAAGTTGATGTCAGCCCCGGACCACGCCTCGAAGTCGTTGATGTTCGTGATGACGAACTCCGGTGGTCCGACCGGGTAGTAGAAGACGTCGTCTTCGGTCGTGCCGCCGGGGATCGCGGCAGCAGCCGGGACGATGCCCAGACTTGCGAGGATCTCGGTGCAGCCCGTCCAGTAGCACCCGATGCGGGCCGGCCCATCGAGGGTGACCTCCCGGCCAATCGCGTCATTGATGGTCAGCGGGAACTCGACCGGTTCGACGGCCGGCACCGAAAGCTCACCGGGTTCGTCGGCTGCGTCGTCGCTGACCGCGTCAGCGTCGGCCTCCGTTTCGGGTGTGGCGCTCGGGCTGGACGATGCCGACGTTGCGGCGGCGGAAGACGACGACGCGTCGGCGGTGACTGCATCGTCGGCCGACCCGTCGCCGCCGCACGCTGTCGCAAGGAGGGCGGTTGCGACGAGGACCGCAAGCGCGCGGGGGATCGGCATTAGGCGACCCTACTGTCACCTGTTGGAAATCCGAAAGGGTGGCGTGACGCCGCCGTGCTCAGCGAGTCTCGCCGAGCAGGCCCAGCTGGCGGGCTCGTTCGACGACATCCCCGCGTCCGGGCACGCCGAGCTTGTGGCGGATCGATGTCAGGTGCGTCTTGATCGTGTTCTCCGAGACATGCAGTTGCGCAGCGAGCTCTCGTCGACCGAGTCCATGAGGGAGGAGTGCCAGCACCGCATGCTCTTTGTCGGTCAACTCTCGAACGCCGATCGGCATGCCTGTTTCGGCGTTGACAGCGTCGGCAACGGTGAAGCGGATGGCGTTCTCGGTCGTGCGCAGCAGCGGGTCGAGTCGTGCGTCCGGGCAGGTGTCGGCGGTCGACCGGGCGGCCCGAAGCGCCGCGCGAGCAGCGGTCCGGTCGCCCATCCCGTGCACGACGAGGCTCCGTTCGATCGCGACGATCGCCTGATGGAGCTGTTCGGGTGAACGCTCCTCGATCCGCTCGGCCGTCTCGATGGCGGCCAGGGCCTCGGCCAGGCGACCCCCGTGGCGCAGACTCCGGGCCCGGGCAACGTGCACGAGCGTCGGTCGATGAAACTGCTCGGCCGCAGCGTCGGGAACGCACTTGAGTGCTTGGTCGGCGTGAGCCAGCGCTTCGTCGAAGTCTCCCCGCTCGACTGCGACCAGTGCCAGGTAGGTGTACCCGATGACCACGGTCGACGGTTCGCCCGTCACACCCGCCTGGTTCACCGCCATCAGGGCCCGATCATGAGCGAGCGAGAGGTCCCCGGCCCAGAACGCCGCAGCCGCGCCAGCCGCAAGTGCGCTGCCAATGGCCCCGGCGAGCAGCGAGTCTGCCTCGGGGCCGGACGGCGTTGCGTCCATGGCTGCGTGAAGCAGCGCATGCTCGGCCGCCACGACCATTGCCCCGATGTCGCCGCGGTGCCGGCCGAGATGACTCCGCACTGCGCCCACCTGCATTTCGATCAGTCGAGTCAACCCGGCGTCGTTCTCGGCCGCCCGTTGCGCTGCGTGCGTCCACTGGTCGAGTTCGTCGTATCGGCCGAGGTTGAGCATGCCCCACGCCATCAACATCGCGACCTGCGGTTCGCGCCCCGCCCGATCGCCGAGAAGTCGGACCCACCCCTCGAGTGCGGTGAACGCCCCCGGCCCGGCGGTCGCATACGACATCCACGACGCGGTGATCAACGCCGCCACCCGGTCGAGATCGCCTGCGCGAGCGGCATGCATGATCGCCCGGTCGTTGTCGCCACGAGCTTCAAACCACGTCGAGGCCCGGCCGTGAAACTCCGGGATCAGCTCGGGATGGAGCTCCTGCAGCATCGAACCGAGGTGCTCTTGAAACAGCGGGTGGTAGCGAAAGGTCGTCGCCGACTCGTCGATCGCGTTGATGAAGACGTTGCTGTCGAGCAGACGACGAAGCCGGGCCAGGCTCCCGGGATGACCGGTCAGGTGATCACAGAGATCCGGGTCGAGAATTCCGACGATGCTCGTTGCGAGCGCGAACGCCCGTGTGTCGGCGTCGAGATCATCGAGCACCTCGGTCTGGAGGTACTCGCTGAGATGGCGCCGATCGCCGGCGAAGCGGACGATCGACTCCGCACGATCCGGTTGGTCCCGCAGCGAGATTCCGGCGAGGTAGAGCCCGACCGGCCAACCCTCGGTCCGCTGGTAGACGAGTTCGAGTTCGTCGGCGTCGAGATCGTCGAGAGAGAACGTGGTCGCCAGCAGCGTCGCCGCATCGCGAGGCGCAAAGGCAAGGTCGCTGACCCGCGCCTCTTGCAACAGGCCCTGGGCCCGGAGCCGGCCGACCGGCAGTGCCAGTTCGCTCCGCGACGTGGCCACGATCCGAAGGGTGGGAATGGGGTGGCGCAGAAGATCGCCGAGCGGACCCATGACGGCGTCGTCAGTGATCACGTGAAGATCATCGAGCACGAGATCGACCGGCGCGCCGTAGGCCTCGATTGCGGTGCGAAGTGCGTTGATGACGTCGTCGATGGAATCCGGTGCTGCGGCGAGCCGCTGGATTGCGTCAGCCGTGTTGACGCCGACCGAGTCGAGCGCAGCCGCAACGTAGGCCCAGAAGCGCACTGGATCATCGTCCGCCGGTTCCAGTGCGAGCCAGGCCGGCGGGCGGCCGGTTGCGGCAACGGTTTGGGCGGCAACGGTGGTCTTCCCGTATCCCGCGGGTGCAACGATCGCCGCTAACGCAACCGGATGGGCGGGTTCGGCGGCGACCAGGTCGCTGCGTTCGATCAGATGGTTGGCCAGCATCGGCGGCCGCAGCTTTGCGGCAACGATTGCGATCGGAGACCCGTGCACCCCTCCAGCGTGCCGCAGGCTTCAACGACGAGCATCACCCATTGGAGAAGATCACCCGTCGAGCTCCAGCGAAGGAGGGCGCGGGTGAGCCCGGGTGATTTCCGCTGACGGGCGATGTGCACACGACGGCGGGCTGCGCATCGTTGCGTCATCGGGCTGAGCCCCCGCCAGTCCGTACCCCAAGGAGACACCCCCATGCAGTTCAAGAAATCCACCATCATCGAGGCCCCGGTCGACAAGGTCTGGTCGGTCGTCGCTCACGACTTCGACAAGGTCGGGGAGTGGTCCTCGGCCGTCGCCGATTCCGGCCCCAATCTCGACGCGCAGGTTCCCGACGGGGCGACCGTCGGCGGCCGGGTGTGCGCCACGCCCGGGTTCGGCGACCTGAAGGAGACGTTCACCCAGTACTCCGAAGCCGACACCGAGTTCACGTTCCAGGTCAGCGGCATGCCGTCGTTCATCACGCTTGCGCAAAATCACGTGACGGTGCGTCCGGCCGGCGCCGGGCGCAGCGAAGTGACGCTCGACATCACGATGGAGACCAACGCCGTCGGCAAGGTGATGGGACCGATGTTCGCCATCAAGCTGAAGCAGACCCTCAACACCTATCTCGAAGAGTTGACCAACTACGTCGAGCGGGGCGAGGTCTCGAAGAAGAAGACGAAGCAGCTCGCCAAGCTGGCTGCGTCGTGATGCTCCGTCGGCGTCGACCGCCGGTTGTTCGTCGTCACGACAACGGGCGTTCGGCCCTTGTCGTGCGCCTCCATGGCTACGGCGCCGACGAAGCCCAGATGGACAGCCTCATGCCGGTGGGGCTGGACGTCACCATCGCCGATCCCCGAGCGCCGCATCGGGTTCCGCCCGGCTTCGGCTGGTGGCTGCCCGACGGCAACGAGTTGGCGCCGACCGACGCCATCGACCAAGCCATCGACCGGGTCGTGGCATTGATCACCGCGACCCAGGTCGAAACCGGGATCCCCCCGGCCGCCACCGCACTCCTCGGGTACAGCCAAGGGGCGACACTCGGACTGTGTGTGGCGGCCGCCCGGCCCGATGTCGTCGGCGTGGTTGCGACCGGTGCAGGAGCACTACCGCCCGATCGTCACGTCGTTGCGACGGATCGGCCCCTGGACATCCTCGTCATGAACGGCACGCTCGATCCGATCGTCACGGCCTCGTGGCATGACGAGACGATCGAGCGGCTTTCCGCGGTCGGCCACCGCGTCGCCGGCCGGATCGATCGAGTCCCGCATGTGGTGGACCAGGCCCAGGCCGAAGCCGCGATGGACTTCCTCGCAGTCCACCTTCCGAAACCAGCTCGGCGCCAGCGGGCCCAAGCCGTACAGTGAGCGTGTGGTCGACACGCTTCGCATCGCGATCGCCCAGCTGAACTGCACGGTCGGTGATCTGGACGGCAACGTCACGAAGGCACTGGAGATGGTCGCGCAAGCCGAGGCAGCCGACGCCGACATCGTGCTGTTGCCGGAGATGACCATCACCGGCTACCCGCCTGAAGACCTCGTGTTCAAGCCGGGCTTCCTGGCCGACGTGCGTGCATCGCTGGAGAAGTTCGCCGCCGGAACCGGTCGCACCGCCTCCGTTGTCGGGTTCGCCGATGGTGGTCGCGATGGCGGCGACAGGGATGTCTGGAACGCGGTCGCAGTCTGCGCGGGCGGCAAGGTGCACGGCACCTATCACAAGCGCCACCTGCCGAATTACGACGTGTTCGACGAGGTCCGTCACTTCCGGGTCGGCGACGAGCCTCTCCAGCTCTTCGAGATCGCCGGTGTGCCGATCGGTGTGACGATCTGTGAAGACTCGTGGATTCCCGACGGGCCGGTCACCCAGCTCGCCCGTGGTGGCGCCCGGATCGTGATGAATGTGAACGGCTCACCGTTTCGGGTCGGCAAACAGCACGACCGCGAGGGCGTCATCCGTCATCGGGTCGAAGAAGCCGGCGTGCCGGTCGTCTACGCAAACCTCGTCGGTGGGCAGGACGAATTGGTGTTCGACGGTGGCTCGTTCGTGATGTCGCCAACCGACGACGGCCCGGTCGTCACCGCCCGCTGCGAGAGCTTCGTCGAATCCCTCGATGTGTTCGACGTGGCGCTACCTGCGCCTCGTCCCACCCACGACCGCTATCCCACGATCTCAGTCACGCCACCGGTGGCCCATGGCCGCACCCCGATGGCGCCGCCGTTGGTCGAGCCGCTCGACGAACTCGACGAGATTTGGCAGACCCTCGTCGTCGGCGTTCGCGACTATGTCCGCAAGTCAGGGTTCACCAGGGCGTGCCTCGGTTTGTCTGGCGGGGTTGACTCCTCGATCGTTGCCGCGATCGCTGCTGAAGCGCTCGGTCCCGAGAACGTCTTCGGCGTCTTGATGCCGTCGCGCTATTCGAGCGACCATTCGATCTCCGACGCCGAACAGCTTGCAACCAACCTCGGTATTGGCACCTACACCGTGCCGATCGAGCCCGCGCATGCGGCGTTCACCGGCATGCTCGCTCCGAATCTGGCCGATCAGAAGATCGAGGTCGGCGATCTCACCGACCAGAACCTGCAGTCGCGCCTGCGTGGCGTGATCCTCATGGCGATGGCCAACGAACACGGCTGGCTGGTGCTCACCACCGGGAACAAGTCCGAAGCGGCGGTCGGGTACTCGACGCTCTACGGGGACACCGCCGGGGCCTATGCGGTCATCCGAGATGTCTGGAAGTTGACCGTCTATGACCTCTGCGCCTGGCGCAACGAGACGGCCGGCCGCGAACTCATTCCGACCAATGTGTTGACCAAACCGCCGTCGGCCGAACTCAAACCCGACCAGCGCGACGATCAATCGCTGCCTGAGTACGAGGTGCTCGACCCGATCCTGCAGGCCTACGTCGAAGGCAACAAAACGGTTGCGGAGATCCTCGCCATGGAGATCGAGGGGGCCGAACCCGAGGACGTGCAGCGGGTCTGCCGCCTGGTCGACATCGCCGAGTTCAAGCGCCGCCAGACGCCGCTCGGTACCCGAATCACCCGCAAGGCGTTCGGCCGCGACCGGCGCATCCCGATCATCAACCGGTACCGCGGATGACGAAGCGACTGAACCTTTCCTCATGCGGACCGGTTTCAGTGCCGACACAGTTCTGGAAGCGCCCGACCGTTGTTCGCACCCGCGCGCTGGGTACGCTTCCACTCAGCGCGAAAACGTAGGAGGCCCTCGGTGGCGAAGGAACGTGTCGAACGGGATGAAGAAGACCTCGTTCGCTTGTACCTGACCGATATTGGGCAGTACCCCCTGCTCACCAAAGAAGACGAGGTTCGCCTCGCTCAGGCCATCGAGGCCGGGGCGGAAGCGCGCGCCGAGTTCGAATCGGTCGACACCGAGCTGACGCCCGCAAAGAAACGCGAGCTGCGTCGCGCCATGCAGAAGGGTGAGCAGGCCGAGCGCACCTTCGTGCAGTCGAACCTTCGCCTCGTCGTTTCGATTGCGAAGAAGTACCAGGCGTCGGGTCTGCCGCTGCTCGATCTGATCCAAGAGGGCAACCTCGGCCTCATGCACGCCGTCGAGAAATTCGACTGGCGCAAGGGCTTCAAGTTCTCGACCTACGCCACCTGGTGGATTCGTCAGGCCATCACCCGCGGTATCGCCAATACGGGACGCACGATTCGCCTTCCCGTGCATGCGGGCGACACGTTGGCTCGGCTCCAGAAGGCGCGGGCCCGCCTCGAACTCAAGTACGGCCGCCCGGCCACGCTCGCCGAGCTGGCGATCGAAGTCGAAATGCCCGAAGAGAAGGTCACCGAAGCGCTGCGCTTCGCAGCCGAACCGCTGTCGTTGTCAGAGCCGCTTCGCGAAGACGGCGATGCCGAGCTCGGTGATGTCGTCGAAGACCGCGGCGCCGACTCGCCCTTCGAGGTCGCCGCCACCGCACTGCTGCCCGATGAGATCTCACGACTGCTCGCACCGCTCGACGAACGTGAACGCGAGATCCTGAAGCTGCGCTTCGGGCTCGACCGGGGTGAGCCCCGCACCCTCGAAGAGGTCGGTGAGCACTTCAACCTCACCCGTGAACGCATCCGCCAGATCGAGGCCCGAGCGATGTCGAAGCTTCGTCACCCGTCGTCCGATACCGGCGCCCGCGATCTTCTGAGCGTTTGATCAAACCTCGACCCGAGCCAGGCAGGGGCGTCCAGTCGGCGCTCGCCTATCACCACTCGACCGGCAACCCCATTCACCGCGGGCTCCGAGCGATCGCCGGGTCCAAACCGGGCGCCTGGTTCTTCTCCAAGACGATCCAGCCGATGGACGGCGCCGTGCTCACGGCAACCAAGGGGCGAACCACACTGTCGGAACTCCTGGCGGGGTTGCCGGTGCTCAATGTCACGACCACCGGCCGCACGTCCGGCGAGCCGCGCACGGCGCCACTCATCGCCGTCCCCATCGGCGATGATCTCGCGCTGCTCGGCACCAACTTCGGTGGCCAACGCACACCAGCCTGGGTCTACAACCTCGAAGCCAACCCGAACGCCGTCGCCGAGTACCGCACCGTCGAGGTGCCCGTCGTCGCTCGGCCCGCCACCGACGAGGAGTACGAGCAGGTCTTCGCTGCGGGCGGTTCGATCTATGGCGGCTACACGAAGTACCGCAGCCGGGCCGACCACCGCGACATCCGGGTCTTCATCCTCGAACGGGCCTGAGGTACCGTCGCCCCATGAAACGTGTGGCGGCGTGGTTTCGTAGTCGACACCTCCCCCTCGGGGTGGTGATTGCCGTGGTGCTCGTGCTCGGTTCAACCGGCCTGTTGGTCTACCTGGCGTATGCGGCCCAGCGAACGGGTGCGGTCGTTGCAACGCTGCCGTGTGACGCATCGCTGATCACCGATACCTGTATGGCCGAGGCGACCGTTGCGTTCGATCGTGAGGGTGTGACCGGGTTTGCGGAGACGGTGTATCGGCCGGTGCTCGGACTCGTGCTGTTCGCCACGACGATGGCACTGGCAACCGCGTGGATCCTCGCGAGTGCGCACCGAGGTCGATGGATGCTTCCGCTCGGGGCGCTGACAGCGGTGGCCGTGGTCGCTGTCGGTGTACTCATCCAACACTGGGATGCGCTCGAGGTCTCGTCCTGGGTCGTCGAGTGACCGAGGCTGCGACCGGCCCGCAGTCGGCCCGGCCGCTTGTTGCGAATCCTGCGGCCGTTCGCCGAGAGTCTCGAAAGCGGTGGGCCCTGATCGCGGTGGCGTTGCTCCTCGTTGCGGGCCCCGCATTGGTGATGGTCAACCTCGCCCTTGCCGCCGATCGAACCGCATCGGTCATCGAGAGTTCGTTGCCTTGTGAGCGTGACGTTTTGATGGGCTATGCGGAGCCAGCAGACGGTAAGGATCGTTGTCTCATCGCCGCCCAGCAGGTGCTGGAGGAGGCGGGCGTGTACGACGATGCGCGTGCCGTCTACGAGCCCATCATCCCGATCGCAGTCACGCTCACCGGCCTGGTCGCCCTCATCGGCTGGATCTTCGGGATCAACCCGAACATCCGGGGGCGGTGGCTGATCGGGCTGGTAGCCGTAACCGGCGTGTGGGCCGGTTCGATCGGCTGGATCATCTCCCACTGGGATGCGATCGAGGTGGCATCTCGCATCACCGATTGATTGCCGACCGTACGAGCCGTCGTCGAACATGCGGAGCGCCTCCCCGCTCGCCGTTTCGCTGAGCTACCTGAGCCCGACCATCCCAACATCGAACCAGGGTCGCTGCCCGCAGAGTGACTCAGCCGAGGGCGGCAGCGATGGCTTGGAAGAGGGCGTAGTTCTGGCCCGACTTGTTGTCGCTTTCCTTGTGGGAAAGGCCGTACGTTCGGTTCGCGGACAGCTTCACGATGACGGCTCCCGACGGCGGGTCGACATAGACGTGCTGGTTGTAGATCCCGATGGCGGAGTAGTCGCCCCGGTCGCCGGGGTAGAGCCACCATTGGTAGCCGTAGCCGGTCGGCAACACCTCACCTCCGATCATCGTCTTGCCCGGATGCAGATGCGGCTTGTCGAACACCAACGACTGCCGCACCCAGTCGGCCGGCACGATCTGTGTGCCGTGCCAGTCGCCACCGCGCCGGTACAGCTCGCCGATCTTCGCGAAGTCGCGGGCGGTCACCATCAGGCCGCCGAACGCCTGCTCCATGCCGGCTGTGTCGGTCAGCCAATGACTCGTGCTCTCCATACCGAGCGGTTCGATCAGCTTTTGGTGCATGTAGTCGGCGATCGAGCGGCCGGTTGCGCCGGCGAGCAGCATGCCAAGTGCTTGGGTGTCGGCGGAGTTGTAACGGCACAGCGTTGCCGGCTCGAACTCTCGGACCATCCCGGCCATGAACTCGTCGAGCGTGATCTCGCCGCGGTTCACCGCACCGAGCCGATGCACATCGGAGGTCGGATCGCTGTAGTCCTCGATCCACCGGGCTCCCGATGACATCTGCAAGACGTCCTCGATCCGCACCCCGTCGTACGCGGTGCCGTCGAGGCCCGGGGCGTACCGGTTGATGGGGTCGTCGACGCTTGCGATGAGGCCCTCTGAGACAGCGATACCGACCAGGGCCGACACGAAGCTCTTCGCCACCGACCACGAAATCCACTGGACGTCGCGTCCGCCGGTCAGCGCGTAGTACTCGTGGCGAACGGCGCCGTTCTGCAAGACGAGCAGCGCGGCGGTGTCACCGTCGACCAAGAACTCCGCTGTATCGCGGGCCTGTCCACCGAACTCGTGCGTTGCCGGAAGTTCGAACGGTTCGCCATCGGGGAAGTCGTACGGAGCCGACGACGGCGCCATTGCGGTCGACGGCATCAGTTCGTGGAGCCGGTTGAAGAGGTCATGAACCTCGGCCCCCGTGAACAGCCCCGTCGCCGCAGACTCGGACTCGGTTGGTTCGTTCTCGTTCATTCCGACGAACGCTAGACGAGCTTCACCGTGCGTTGGCCGTCTCGACGATGGTGGGCGACAGCCATTCGCCCACCAGGTTGGATGCGGCCTCGTCGAAGTGCAGGCCGTCGGGCATCAGATCCGGATCGACGAGACCGTTGGAGATCGACGCAACATGGCCGGCGAGATCGACGACCGCGACCCGTTCTTCGGTGCTGAAGAGGCGTTGGAGCAGCGCGTTGAATGCATCCATTCGTTCGGGTTCCGACGCGGCGATTGCGCCGGCGGTTCGGCTCGGGTCGAGCCGGCCAACGTGGATGTACGGGCTCGTCAACACGATGACCTGTTCGGCGCCGCCGGCGAGCAACGCGTTCACGCTCGCACGAAGTTCGGCTTCGAGATAGGCCTCGTGCTCGGGCTCACCGATCCGGGTCCATTGGGCTGACGGCGTCGCCCGGTACTCGGCGACCTCCCACGGACCAACCTGCAGGATTGCGATCTCGATGCCCTGGCGTTCGATGATCGATGGCCACGCGTCGGTCCAATCGCACCCCGGGCCGGGAGCGGTGATCCCTCGATCGAAGTCCCGTTCCCCACCCCGCCCGAGCGGACATCCAACGGTGGCGCCGCCTTCGACCAACACGAGTTCCTCCGTGTTTTCGAGGGCCCACCGACCGACCCCGAACTGGGTGAAGAACGCGGTCGAGTCGCCAAACATGGCCGCCACGATCGGTCCGTTCGGCACGGTGGTCGGGGACGATGTGGAGAGCGACGGCGCGGCGTCGGTTTCCGCGTCGGTCGCAGCCGTCGCCTCGACGGGTGCTGCCGTGGTCGACGTCGGCGCAACTGGATCGGAGAACAGGGTTTCGAGCTCGGCTTCTGCCGCCTCGACGACCGACAGGTCATCGGTGGTGGGCACGATGATCAGCACGGCGGCGGCGACGGCAGCCATCACGGGAGCGACAATCACCGGCAGCGGGGGCCGCGTTGCGTACCGACGGCTGGGCGTTTCGATGAATCGGTAGCTCAGCCCGGCGAGCGCGAACGTGACGATGAGACGAAGGAGCAGCAGGGGAAGGTCACCGAGCCCGGTGCGTTCGGGGGTGAGCCACAAGAAGATCGGCCAATGAATGAGGTAGACGGCATAGCTCATCCGCCCGATCAGGGGCAGCGGCCCAACCGACATGGCGGCGGAGAATCGGGGGACCAGCAAGATGCCCGCGACGATCGCAACGCTCGCCACCGACACGATCGGGAGCACGCCCTGTGCGATCTCTGGGTCGGAATCGCGGATCGTGAAGAAGAAGCCGACATTGACGATCGAGCCGATCAGTGCAGCGGCCAGCACCCATGACCGAACCCGATTCGAGATGTCGACTCGGTGATCGCGGTCGAGCAGCCCCGGTACGAGACATGCCAGCGCGGCGCCGGCCATGATCTCCGACAGTCGAGAGTGGGTTGCAAGGTAGGTGGTATCGGCGCCGTACACCACACCCGTCCAGAGATTGGCGGCGACTGCGAGCGCCCACAACCCGACCATGACCCACCCGATCTGTCGTAGCGTCAACCCGGCTCGCCGCAGGCCGAAGATCACGAACGGAAAGAACAGGTAGAACTGCTCTTCGATGCTGAGACTCCACATGTGATGAAACGGGCTCGGCGCGGTGAAGATCGCGTCGTAGGTGTTGCCCGTGATCAAGAAGTGCCAATTGGCGAAGTAGAGCAACGACGCAAGCGCATCGGACTGCAGGTCGGCCCTGGTCGGGCCGAGATCGACCAGGAAGCCCAAGATGAGGGTGCCGGCGATCATCAGAAGTGCCGGGGGGAGGAGGCGTCGAAAGCGACGAATCCAGAAGTCGGCCATCGCAGCCCGATCGGATGCCGGTCGAAGCAACAGGGTCGTGATCAAGAAGCCAGACATGGCAAAGAAGACGGAGACGCCGACGAATCCGCCCGGCGCCCAGGCGTAGCCCGAATGGGTGAGCAGCGCCATGGCGAGCCCGATCGCGCGGACGCCGTCGAGCCCTGGCTCGTGCCGAAGCGGCCGTTCTTCGTTCACCAGGGTGACCCTACCGGCGGCAGGTGATCCGCTGATCGGCACGGGCCGGCCCGCTGAGCCACACTCTGCGGATGCGGACCCTACGAGTCGTGACCCTCAACGTCGGCAGCTTGTTCGAACCTCACTGGGAGCTCCGGGCTCCACGGATCGCGGACGCCTTGATGCGGTTGGCTCCCGACATCGTGTGCCTGCAGGAGATCTCGGCATCGTCGACGCGCCCGAACGCCGCGGCCCAGATCGTCGGCGAGATCGAGCGCCTTGGCGGTGACCTCACCCACATGGTCGATGGCCTCTTGCCGCTCACATCGGCCTTGTTCCCTGACGAACCCGACCTACGGTTCGGGTCCGCAATCGTGGCCCGGGAGCCGGTGGAACATGTCGCGACCCACGCGCTTCCAGTCGAACCAGGTGACCCCTCGGTCGTTGCGATCGGCTGGGAACTGCTCCATGCCCGGGTGGGGCCGCTCGACATTTTCTCGACCCACCTGTGTGCGGCGCCCAAGGACGCCAATCATCGCCGTCTCCAAGTGCAGGCCATCGATCGCCACATCAAAGACGCGCGCGGTCCTTCCGACCTCAACCCCTGGGACCCGACCCGTCCGGGGACGCCACCAATCCTGTGTGGGGACTTCAATGCCGAACCCGAGAGCGACGAGATCCGCTTTCTCTGCGGTTTCACACCCCTCGGCGGCGTCGACACCTTCTACCAAGACGCCTGGCGGGTCGCTGGCGACGAGCGCTCCGGCTTCACCAACGATTGGCGCAACCCCTTCGGCGACGGTCTCAACATTCATCGCAAACGCATCGACTATGTCTTCGTCGGGGACCCGTTCATGCGGCCCGGCAAGGGCGGGCGGGTTCTTGAAAGCCACGTCGTGCTCGACGAGATCGTCGACGGGATACCGCTCAGCGATCACCTCGGCGTGCTGGCGGTGATCGTCGCGCCTTGATCCGCAAAAAAGGGGTTCTGGCGGCGACGGACTTCGGGTCACGCCGACGATGTACAGGGCATGGCGATCGAAATCAGACGGGCGACTTCGGCGGCGGATCTCGCCGGAGCCTTCGCATTACGGCGGGATGTCTTCATTGGTGAAGGCATCGTGCGGGGCTCCGGGGACGACCCTTTGTTCGACATTTTCGACACGGTCGAGGAGAACACCGTCTACATCGCGGTCGAGGGCAACGAGATCGTTGGCACCGTTCGGCTGACCAACCCGTCTCCCCTCGGGTTTCCCAGCGATGAGCTCTTCGATTTCGAGCCGCACCTGCCGGCCGGCAGCGTTGCGTCGAATGGGTCGATGTTCTGCGTCGACGCCGCGAGGCGCCGATCGTCCGCCGGCGCCCAACTCTTGGGTGCCCTCGGCATGGGAGCAATCGAAGCGGGTGCAACCCATCTGGTCGGAGCGCTTCGTCCTCAGGCGGTGTCACTCGTCGAACGCACCGGTGGCTACGCCGTTGGCCCCGAGTTTCACCACCCGGTTGAACAGGTGCCCGTCGTGCCCATGATCTGCCGTTTGGTCGACGACGTGTCCCCCTACATCGCCGATCTGCGGGCCGCCGTTGCGGTCGACGACCGAACCAACCCCTCTGAGGACCAACTGACAGGAGCACCCCGATGACCACCGAGACACGGGTTGACCTCGTCGCCGAACGGTACGAGCCGCTCGTCGACTCGTCGCGGAAGGCGTTTTTCACGTCCGCGACCATCACCACGCTGAGCGATCCGAACGCCGCCCCCAACCTCCTCGACCGGTTTCTCATCCAGTACTGCGCACGAGGTGTCCAGATGACCGAGCCGGTCGACGGCTGGATTCGTCGGGCGGGTGCGGCGACGAGCGCAGCGGGCCACGTCGAGCTCGGTGAGGCGCTGCAGCGCCACGCCGTCCACGAGGCAGGTCACCACGAGATGATGATCGCCGACACCCATGCGCTGATCGAGCGGTGGAATCGAGATCATCCCGAGGCCGCGCTCGCGGCGGGCGAGATCCTCGATCAGCCAGTGAGCCCTGGCGTACAGGCCTACATCGATCTCCACGAGTCGGTGATCGCCGGCACGGAACCGTTTGCGCAGATTGCGATCGAGTACGAGATCGAACTGCTCTCGATCACCGCTGGACCGATGTTGATGGGCAACGTCGCTCGGGTGTGCGGGGCCGACCGCATCGGCCTGCTCAGCTTCCTGAACGATCACATCGAACTCGACCAGGGCCATACCGTCTTCAATCGGCGGCAGATGAATCGGTTCCTCGCCGATCATCCGGCTGCGGTTGCCTCGCTCGCGCAGAGCGGTTCGGCTGCGCTGGATGCGTACGGGCAGTTCCTCACCGACTGTCTCGAGGCCGCGCGCTGACGCACCGCACCCCACCCCAGCGGGCGCGGCGGTCACTCCGCGGCGACGGTGGCGAGATCGACGAACAGCCACTTCGTCGGGCGGAGTTCGAGTAAGACAACCCGGCCCACATCCTCGTCGTCAGCGATGCGGATGTCCCAGTCGTACTTTTCGGCGAAGGCAGCAACGACCGCGGCCGGTCGCAGGTCGACATGGATCGTGACGGTGCCTTCGGCGACGATCGGTGTGTTGCCATCCTCGAGCGAGACAGCTGCCCTGGGGTCTGCTGTGAGGTTGGCGACCCGGACCGACCCGGCCCCAGTGCCGATCCAGATGCGATTGTCGACATAGACGAACCACACAGGGGCAAGGTGCGGTCTCCCGTCCGGTCGAGTTGTCGCCATCCAGACGTTCCGCTCCACATCGAGTCGTGTGGTCGGGGTGTGCGGTTCGGTCGAGGACGCCATGCGCTTGACGGTACGACGTGTTGTCGTCGTCATGTCAAGAGACGGCCGGGTGGGGAAGCCTGAGTGGCGGAGGTGGACGGGAATCGAACCCGCCGGACAGGGATCACCCATCCCACCCGCTTTGAAGGCGGGGGAGCCCACCAGGCGCTCGGACACCTCCACGGACGACCCTATCGGTGTGGCTGACCGTCCCACGCGTTGTGTGGTGCGCGCGCCGACCAGACACCGGCGCTGGGGTTGATTAGCGTGGGGTCCATGTCGAAGAACCGCATCGTGTTGATCGCAGTCCTGGTTGCGTTGCTGGCCATGCTCTCCCGCAAGGTCCGAGACGTCTGAACGGACCGTGAGTCAGCCAGGCTGAGTTCATGAAACTCGTCTGGGATTTACCGCTCGACCCGGCGGGCATCGATCTGGAGCTCGGCGATGGTTCGCGGGTTCGGATCCGGCCGGGCCGAACCGGAGATGGCCCGGCGCTTCGTGGCGCCTTCGAACGTTTCTCCGAGCAGTCGCGCTACTACCGATTCTTCACCCCGACGCCTCGTCTGACGCCCGGTGCGGAAGACAGCCTGACGGCGGTCGACGACGATCGGCAGTATGCCTGGGGGGTCTTCGACCCCTCTGAAGCGTCCGAGGTCGACGACGAATCGGGCCTGGCCGTCGGTGTCGCCCGGTTGTTCATCGATGCGGACGACCCCGAGGTGGCAGAAGCGACGCTCGCCGTCGTCGACGCCTATCAAGGAAGGGGGCTCGGCGGTTTGTTGATGGAGCTGCTGCTCAGCACCGCCAGCATCCTCGAGCTACGCAGTTTGCGCTTCGACGTCTTGGCGGAGAATCGAGCGATGCGAGGCGTGCTGCACGGCCTGGGCGCCCAAGGAGCGGCGTTGCCCGACGACCGAACGATCGTCCGCTACGACCTACCGGTCCCCCAGGGTGAGGTCGATCCGACCATCGGAGCGCTCTATGTTCTGCTCCGGGCGGCTGGGGAGGCGGCCGCCAACGACGCTGCTGACTAGAGCCCGTCGGATTCCTCTGGTGAGAAGTCCTCCCAACGCGCCGACGATGGTTCGGGGTTCGGGTCGGGGTCGACGGGCGGTTGCACGGTTGGTGGTGTCTCGGCGTGCCGCTCGACGGGTTCTTCGTTTGCCCCTCGCCCCGTGACGACGAGCGCAGCCATCGCGGTGGTGATCGGGACGGCAGCCACCAGGCCCATCGACCCGCACAGGGTGCGCACGATCTCCACGGCGATCAGTTCCGAACTGGCGACGGTGTCGAGCGATTGATCCGACGTCGAGAAGAGCAAGAGCAGCGGCATGCTCGCACCGACGTACGCCAACAGCAGTGTGTTGACGGTCGACGCAATGTGTTCCTGGCCGATGCGGATACCCGATGCGAACAGCTCCCGGCGGCTGAGGTCAGGGCGCCGGTCGTGAATCTCGGCGACGGTGGCGACCTGGGTGATCGTGATGTCATCGAGTGCGCCGAGCGCCCCGATGACGGCGCCGCCGAGCAGGAGAGCAGCGAGATCGATGTCGGCGGCGATGAATGGCAGGATCAGCGCTTCTTCGGTGCCGAGGCCGGTGATACGGGTCAGCTCGAAGAAGATCCACGACAGGGCAAGGGTGAGTCCGAGCGCACCGAGGGTGCCGGCGAGCGCGACGGTTGTCGTCGGCGAAAATCCGTGGGTCACGTACAAGCTGATGAAGGCGATGGCTGACGCGCCGACGACCGCGACGAGCAGCGCGTTGTTGCCGTCGAGCACCGACGGCGCGATGAAGCCGACGAGGGCAACGATCGTGAATGCCATCGATGACAGTGCCAGTACGCCTCGAGACCGGCCGAAGCCGATGATGAACACGGCGAAGAGCACTGCGAGCCACAGCAGCGGAACCCGACGGTCGAGGTCGGCAAAGAAATACGTATTCGTCGTTGGCTCGTAGCCGAGAATGACGGCGTCCCCCGGCGACATGCTCGGGATCGAACTGTCGAACCGGAGATTGATCTCGGGCAGGATCACCAGCGCTCCTGCCTCCGGCCCCGACTCGACGATGAGGGTGACTTCACGACAGGTTTGCGGGTTCTCGTCGGTCGAGTAGCTGCACGGGCCGTCGCGTTGTTCTTGCACCGTGGCATTGACCCGGTCGCTGACGAGTCCGAGGTCATCGGCGTTGGCGATCGCCTGCCGTCGACCTTCGCCCGTCGGCCAGAGGGCAACGACTGCGATCAGGGTGAGGAACGCGGTGACGGCGACCAACCCGGCGACGATTCGCAGCATCGGCACGGCCGCCCATTGGGACCAGCCTCCTTCCAGGCCGTGGCCGTGGCCGTGGCCGTGACTGTGCCCGTGACCGTGGCTGTCGCTGTGGTCGTGGCTGGGGTCGCCATGGCCGTGGTCGTCGCTCAACGGATCCACCGCCGTTTCGGCACCGGGCGCTTGGCCCGCCACCACCAGGCAGCACCCATTGCGGCTCCACCTGCGATCGACGCAACGGTCGACGGTTTCGGCGGGCGAACCGTGCGTCCTTCCCGCAGCGGCTGAGGGTTTTCGAAGACCCGGATCTCCCACCCTCGGTCGATGGCTTCCTTCAGCAGCGCTTTGTCTGGGTTGACCGCGACCGGATGCCCAACCCGTTCGAGCATCGGAAGATCGGTGACGGAGTCGGAGTACGCGTACGAGCCGTCGAGGTCGAGGCCGTAGCGTTCCTGCTCGGCCTCGATGGCGGTGACCTTGTGCTCGCCGGCAGAGTAGAACTCGACTTCTCCGGTGTACCGGCCAGCAGCATCGATCCGAGCCCGGGTGGCGATTGCGGCATCGACCCCGAGATGCCGGGCGAGCGGCATCACGATCTCTTCCGGTGATGCGGACACGAGATAGACCCGGCGACCGGCGTCTTGATGGGATTCGATGAGTTCGAGTGCTTCGGCGTACACGAGTGGGTCGATCACCTCGGTCAGCGCCTCGTCGACGAGGTTGGAGATCCGTTCCTTCTCCCACCCGGATGCGACCTTCAAGGCCGTCTCCCGCATCTTTTCCATCCGGCTCTCGTCGGCACCGAGGTACCGAAAGACCATCTGGCCCCACAGGGCGCGGGCGACCAGCCAGCGGTTGAGCATGCCCTCCTGGTGAAGGCGGGGACCAAAGGCGAGCATCGCGGCTTTGGCGATGACGGTCTTGTCGAGATCGAAGAATGCGGCCTCGGTCACGTTGGCATCGTACGCGTCGATGTTTAGGGTCAGGTGACGGCCCTCAGGGCCGGACCCACCACGACTTCCCCGTCGAGCCCCTGTCTCCGGGAGTCTGTCGTGTTCATCATCTGTCGATCGCCCAAGGGCGGCGTCGGAACCTCGGTCGTGGCTGCCGCCATGGCCATGCAGTGCTCCCGCTCGGGAGCCGAAACGTTGTTGATCGACCTGGCCGGCGATCAACCCGAGCTCCTCGGAGTCCCGTCGCCGGATGTGGGGGTCACCGATTGGCTCGGCGGCATCGACGTCCCGCTCGATGGCCTCGCGGCGCTCGAACTCGACGTCGCGCCGCACCTTCGGTTGCTCGCTCGCGGCGGTTTGCCAGCCGACACGCGCCTCGATGTGCTCGCACGCGTATGCGCTGCCTCATCGCGCACCGTGATCGTCGATGCCGGGGTGGCTGCGGATGTGCACTGGGCGGGCGGCTGCGCCGAGGAAATCGTGGTGGTGCGGGCTTGCTACTTGGCCGTTCGCCGCACCGGTACCTTGCCGTCGCGTGCTCGGTTGGTGGTCATCGAGGAGCCGGGGCGGGCTCTACGGGCTGACGATGTCGCCACCGCGGTGGGGGTGCCGGTGTGGCGCCGCCTCGTTCTCGATCCGGCCGTCGCCCGGTCGGTCGATGCTGGTCTGCTGAGCTCGCGGTTGCCGCGTTCGCTGCGGACCCTCGACCCGTTGGCGTCATGACCGGCCTGCGATCCCTGGTCGAGCAGGTCCAGCATCACCTGCTCGAGTATCCCGATGACTCACCGATGGAGGTGTTGGCCGGGTTCGCCCCACTGCTCCCTCGCGACGATCGCGATGATGTGCTGCGGCTCGTTCGAGCCCGTCGTCTCGGACTCGGCGCGATCGACCCACTGCTGACCGACCCCACGGTGAGCGAAGTGATGGTCAACGGCGCCGGGCCTGTCTGGGTGGAACGAGACGGTGTCATCCACGTCACCGATCTCACCCTCGACCGCGCCGAGATCGATTTGCTCGTCGAACGGCTGGTCGTGCCCATCGGCCGCCGGGTCGACCAACGATCGCCGTGTGTCGATGGACGGCTGGCCGACGGCAGCCGGGTGCACATCGTCGTGCCGCCCATCGCGCTCGATGGGCCGTACGTGACGATTCGTCGATTCGTTCTCCGCGCCGTCGAGCTCGCCGCGTTCGGGTGCGAGGCAGCCCGCCTGCTCGAAGCGGACGTTGCCCATCATCGCAACATCATCGTCAGCGGTGGCACCGGCGCGGGAAAGACGACCTTGCTCAATGCGATCGCCGCGCGGGTCGATTCCGTCGAGCGGGTCGTCACTGCCGAAGACGCAGCCGAACTCCGGCTTCCCCACCCGCACGTGGTCCGGCTCGAAACCCGCCCCGAGTCGGCCGAACTCGTCGGTCGGGTGACGATGCGCGAACTCGTGCGGAATGCGCTGCGGATGCGTCCCGATCGGTTGGTGCTCGGCGAGGTGCGAGGGGACGAGGCCTTCGACCTGATGCAGGCCCTCAATACGGGTCATCGCGGTTGCTTGTCGACCGTGCACGCCAACGGTCCGCTCGATGCGCTCCGACGGCTCGAGAGTTTGGCCGTGGTGGGAGGCGAGGGGTTTCCGCTCGATGCGGTCCGTAGCCAGATGGCTCGGGCGATCGACGTGATCGTGCATGTTGCCCGGACCCCAGACGGCCGGCGTCGGATCGTCGAGATCGCCGACGTCGGCGACGGTGAGGTGCACCGGCGGTGGTCCGCATGAGCTTCCGCCCCCGCCGTTGGGGACGGGCTCGGCCCCGCCCGCTCACCGCGACGCGGGCCCGTTCATCGAGATGGCGCGACCGCATTGCTTCGTGGCGGACGCATCGCGACGGCGGTGACCTGGCGCTCGTGCTGGAACTCCTCTCCCGCGAACTTCGGGGTGGTGCGACGCTTGCGTCGGCCACCGGGTCGATCGACCCTGCGGTCGATCTCGGGCTTGGGGAGGTGCACCGCCGTTTGGCCTGTGGTGGTTCGCTGGGTGAGGAACTCGACCGCTGGACCGAGTCGCTTGCCCCCGCCGATGGCGCACTCGTTCGCGGTGTGCTTCGGCTGGGTATCGCCACAGGCGCAGCGCTTGCCGATGCCCTCGATCGAGCGGCGTTGATCCTGCAGGAACGCGAGGAACTGGTCGCCGAACTTCGGTCCCTGTCAGCCCAGAGCCGAGCGTCTGCGTTCATGATCGCGGCGGCGCCACCTGCCTTTCTTCTCGTCCTCGGTGTCGCTGACCCTCGCGGTCTGACGATGCTGCTCACCTCACCGCTGGGTTGGTTCTGTCTCGTCGTGGGGCTGGCGCTCGACGTGGTCGGGTTCTGGTGGATGCGGCGGCTCGTCGAGGCGGTGCGATGAAGGCCCGCCGGTGAGTGCACCTCGGCCCCTGGGCGGAGTTCCGAGCGCGCGCGGGCGATGGGTCGATGCGATTCGCCGGGTGGTGCAGCCTCGGGTTCCGTCGTTGTGTCGGGTTCGAGACCGCGAGATCGTGTTCGGCGTTGCCGGTTCGGTGGTCGCCGCCGCGATCGTTCCTCCGTTGCTGGTGGCGGGTCCTTCCGTTCTCGTTGCGGTCGGTGTTTGGCGGGAACGAGCTGCAACCTCGATGCGAGAGCGATCACTCGAGGCCGCTCTCCCCGACATGATCGACCAGCTCGGTTTGGCCGTGTCGGCGGGGTTGTCGCTACCGGCGGCGTTGCGAACGATCTCACCGTGGCTACCGGGGTCGCTCCGAGAGGTCGTGTCTGGTTCGCTCGACCGGCTCGATGCGGGCGCGCCGGTGGCGGACGTGTTCGTCCACCTCGGGCGCGGGTTGCCGCCATCTGGGCGGAGGCCAATCGCGGTCATCGTTGCGGCAACCCGCGACGGGGCGCCGCTCGGCCCCAACCTCGCTCGTGCCGCCGCCGAGGCTCGCGACGTTCGGCGGCGCAGTGCCCAGACAAGGGCCCGTCGACTTCCGGTGCTGATGCTGTTGCCGCTGGTGCTCTGCGTTTTGCCCGCATTCGTTTTGCTCACGCTTGTGCCGCTCGTGGCCAGCTCGCTCGACGGCTTGTCGCTGTCCGACTCGTTTCCCCCGCCCTGACTCCCCGAAACCAAACACTCAACCTTGTGAGGAGACACTCGTGAGAATCATCCCGAACGAAAGCCGATCCGGCGGGGACGGCCGGCGCACACCTACCGACGGCGGTCAGGCGACGGCCGAGTATGCGCTCGTGATCCTGGGTGCTGCGGCGCTGGCCCTGCTGGTGATCGCCTGGG
>JBCCYT010000003.1:0-73039 GCA_039188975.1 Actinomycetota bacterium | reverse complement strand
TCTCGGGGAAGAAGTCGCCGTAGCGCTCCATGAACCCCTCGAAGTCAGGCTCGACACCGTTGGCGCGCTGCTCGAGCATCTGATTGAGCTCGGCCATCATGTCTTTGAGGCGCTGCATCTCCTCGGGCGACATGTCGTTGATGCCCTCGGCGATCTGATCCAGCTGCTGCTGCATCAACTGCTCGCGCAGCTGATCCATGAGCTCCTCGAACTGCTGGCGGGCCTCGGGACTCTCGAAGTCGTAGTTCTGCAGCCCCTTGACCTGACCGGCCAGGTCGGGCGGCAACATGTCCAGCTCCATGTTCTTCATCGCAGCGGTGTCGGACTGCAACTGCTGCTGACGCTCATCGCTGGTCTCGCCGTCGGTGCCACCATCGGGCTGAGCGAGATCGTCGAGCGCCGCCCGTTCGGTCTCGACCACGTCGCGCAGCGACTCGGCGATGTCGTCATAGACGCCGCCCAAATTGTGACTGTCGAGGATCTCGCGACGGCGCTCTCGAAGGCGCTGCATCATGTCGCGGATGCCCTCCATGTCACGGCCGTCGCGGTCCATCAGACCGTTCTGCATCATTTGGCGCAGGGCCGAGTTGACATCACCGTGATACAGGAGCTCGTCGGCCATCTCGCCGAAGAGATGGTCGGCGTCGAGGTCGAACCCGGTCTGGGTGCCGTCCCAACGCGAGTAGCTGAAATGGGCCGGCTGACGGCGAGGAGTTCGGTGACGGCGCCGCGAGAAGACCATGAACGGAATGTAGTGCCGAGCTCACCGTCTGTACACGTCGACGCTCGGTCACTGCTGTTAGCGTTCGCTAACCATGTCTGCACAGAGTCGGAGCACGAGCGAGGCGCCATCTTCTCGGCGACCATCGAACCGGCGCGAACTCATCCTCGAAGCAGCGGTCGGGTTGTTCCACGAACGTGGCTACCCGGCAACGAGCGTGGACGACATCGGCCAAGCGGTCGACGTGTCGGGACCGGCGATCTATCGCCACTTCTCCTCAAAGGAGGACATTCTCGTCGAGGCCATCAAACTCGCCGCTGACGAGGTTCACGCCGTCAACGGTCGCGCCCGTTCCGAATCCTCGGATCCGCGACAACTTCTCTCCGCCTACATCCGGGCCTACACCGACGTTGCGATCGAGCGGTCAGCGCTCATCGCGGTCTGGACCAGCGAAGCCCGCCACCTCAGCCACGAACGACGCTCCCCGATGACGCGGCGGCTCCGCAGCTGGAGCACCGAGTGGATCGATGCGCTCTGTGACGCCCGACCCGAGCTCGACCGAGACGAAGCCCGCCTCCTCGTGACCGGTGCGATCGGCATGATCACCAGCATCGCCACCGGACCGGACCGTGGGGTCCCGGCGACCGACCTCGCCGGCTCGATCACCGCCATGGCGCTCGCCACGCTCGAGGCAGACCTGTCGACGTGACCACCCAGATGCCCCGGAGGCCACATGCCCCTCAACCCTGACGCCGTCGGAACCGTCGGACCCGAAAACCCGATCAGCTGGACCTCGAAAGACAGCCTTCTCTACGCCCTCGGCGTCGGTGCCGGGCAGACCGATCCAACCCGCTTCGAGCTGGCCTTCACCACCGAAAACACCAAGGACACTCCGCAGCTCGCATTCCCCACCCAAGCCGTCGTGCTCGGCGGCGGCGGCGGGGTCGACTTCGGCGACTTCAACCTCGCCGCCCTGCTGCACGGCGAACAGTACGTGACCCTTCACCAGACCCTTCCCGCCGCGGGTACTGCGGTCGGACAGGGCCGAGTAGCCGCCATGTACGACAAGGGAAAGGCCGCACTGGTGGTGTTGGAGACCGACGTCCGCGACACCGACGGCGCGCCGCTCTGGACGACCCGGTCAGGGCTGTTCATCTCCGGGGAGGGAGGGTGGGGCGGCGATCGCGGCCCCGCGTCGGACTGGGCCCTTCCCGCCCGCCCGGCCGACGTCGTCTACGGCTTCGACACCCGATCCGACCAGGCGCTGCTGTACCGCCTCAACGGCGACCGCAACCCGTTGCACTCCGACCCATCGTTCTCCGCGCTCGCCGGTTTCGACACGCCGATCCTGCACGGGCTGTGCACCTACGGCGTGACCGGCCGGGCGCTGCTCCATGCGCAGTGCGACGGCGATCCTGCAACGTTTGGTTCGATGGGCGGACGGTTCAAATCACCGGTGATCCCCGGCGAACGTCTCGATGTGCACATGTGGGACAGCGGTGACGAGGTGCTCTTCCAAACCCGAGTCGGCGATCGTGTCGTCTTCGACAGCGGTGTCTTCACCCTCCGCTGAGCCGACTCCGTTCCTGAAGGGGGTCACTGCGTCCGCGGTGTCGGTGGAAGGGGTTGCGCCCGCCGCGGACTGGTCGACGTGGGAACGAGATGGCCGCGCCCCCCGATCCAACGACGGAGCCGGCTTGGTGATCGACGTTCGCGATGACGTTCAACAGTTCGCTGCGCTCGGCGCCAACGCGTGGCGTTTGACGATCGAGTGGGCGCGGGTCGAGCCCGAACCCGGCCGAATCGACAACGACGCGCTCGACGTCTACCGAGACATCCTCCAAGCGGCCCGAGATGCCGGCCTCGCCAACTGGCTGACGCTTCATTCGACCACCCTGCCCGGCTGGTACCTCGATGACGAGGGCGGACACCGCGACCCAACCGCGCGGGGCCGGTTCTGGCTCCGCCACGTCGACCGGGTGGCAGAAGCGCTCGACGAGTTCGCCGACGGCTTCGTGCCGATCGATGACCCGGTCGGGTGGGCGGTTCGCGGCTACGGCCTCGGTTCTCGACCTCCGGGCCGACAGGACCGTGTCGTCTTGCGAGACGCAGTCGAAGGAGCCGTTCTCGCCACCCACGACGCCGTTCGGCTGCTTGCGTCGGGGCGTCAACCCGTCATGACCGCGTGGCGAGCGGATCCAATCCATGCGCTCGCCGAGGATGACAGCCGTGTCTCGGTCGAAGCGAGCAGCGCCGCCCGAGGATGGGATGCACTGTTTTGGTGCTGGTTGCGAGCCCACGCCAACGGCATCGTCGAGCTTCCCGGTCGAGCCCCCATTGACGTACCGGCGTTCGTCAACCAGGTCGACGCTGTCGGCATCGTGCACGACCACCCGGTCGGGGTTGGTCCTGATGGCGGGTTCCAGCCATGGCCATCGGGCGCCCGCCGTTCCGGTTCGGGCCTCGCTCCAGAGCCCGACGAGCTGGCCGAAGCCATCCATCGAACCCGCGATGCGCTCCCCGACCACTCGCTCGTCGTGGCCGGCCACGGCATCGCGACCGACGACGAAGCGTGGCGCGAACACCTGCTCGCCCGATGCCTTGGTCACGTCTCCGACGCTCGCCACGACATCGGTCTCGCTGGCTATTTCCACGACAGCGGCATCGACGGCTATGACTGGAAACTCGGGTTTGCTCGACCGCGCGGCTTGCTCGCACGAGATCGCAGCCGCAAGCCGGCCGCAGAGACGTTCGCTGCGTGGAACGCGTAGCCGTTTGACCAGGGGGTGATCCAGGCGTCAGGCCCGGCTGCGGAATTGAGAACGACCGGCGACCGAGTCCTTGTTGAGGCGCTTTGCCAGATGCAGCCCTTCGAGCACCAGCTCACAGGCGCTGGCGATCATCGCCGGCGACGACGCTGCCTCCTCATCGGCCAGCAATGCATCGACCGGTGACTTGAGCGCCGGGATCTTCTCGATCAACGAGACGTACGCGGCGTCGGTCACGTCTTCGCCGGTGTCGACGACCAGTTCACCGTCGAATGCGTCGACCACCTCACGGTGCGTCTCCGGTGGCACGCGGTCCTTGAAGACGCGCAGGACCCCGGCCTTGACGAGTCCAGCCAGAATCTCACCGTCGCGGCCCTCGTCGAGGGTCTCGATCTCCACCTTGCCGCTCGTCGACGCCGGCAGCGCTTCGAGATCGACGATCCGAGGCACTGCGGTTGTCTCGCCGGCTCGAAGTGACCGCCGAACCGAGTTGGCGATCATGATCTCGAAGTTCGAAATCGACAGTCGCACCGACACGCCAGAGCGCTGGGCGATCTGTTGGCTGCGGCGCGCCGCATGGGTGATCGAGGCGACGATCTCGGTCATGAACGACGGCACAGCGAGGTCGAACCCCTCGCTCACCGACGTATCGGCTTCCTGCTCGATGATGGCGACCTCGGTCTCGACGTCGAGCGGGTAGTGCGTCCGGATCTGGCTGCCGAAGCGATCCTTGAGCGGGGTGATCAGCCGACCGCGGTTCGTGTAGTCCTCGGGGTTGGCCGAGGCCACGAGGATGACGTCGAGCGGGAGCCGAACCTTGTGGCCCCGGATCTGCACGTCGCGTTCTTCGAGCACATTGAGCAGACCGACCTGGATCCGTTCAGAGAGATCGGGCAGCTCATTCATCGCAAAGATGCCCCGGTTGGTGCGAGGCACCAACCCGTAGTGCAGCGTCAGTTCATCAGACAGGTAGCGACCCTCCGCGACCTTGATGGGATCGACCTCGCCGATCAGATCGGCGATCGAGGTGTCCGGAGTCGCCAGCTTCTCGCCGAACCGGTCATCTCGATGAACCCAGGCGATCGGTGCGGCGTCGCCGTGTTCGGCGACGAGCTCGCGGGCATGTCGGGAGATCGGGTTGTAGGGATCATCGTTGATCTCCGATCCAGCGATGATCGGCATCCACTCGTCGAGCAGGTCGGTGAGCCCGCGGATCATGCGGGTCTTCGCCTGACCTCGCTCCCCCAAGAAGATGATGTCATGCCCGGCGAGGAGCGCGTTCTCGAGCTGCGGGTTGACCGTGCTCTCGTACCCGAGCACCTCCGGGAACAATGGCTGGTCATTTCGGATCTTCTCGATCGCGTTGCGGCGCAGCTCCTGACGGAGCGGTAGCGACTCCCAGCCGCTGGCCTTCAATGCGCCGATGGTGTCTGCCGTGGGGGTCTCGGATCTCGACATGAGCGGGACCCTACACGCATGCCCGAATCCCGCCCAGAGCGGGGAGGTCCCCGACTCGGCTCGGTCCGCTTCGGTAGCGTCCAGGAATGGACCTCTCCGGCACGTGGCGCGCAGCAGCAGCGCGCGAGGAGCTCCGCCGCACCTTTCACGAGCCGGCGCTCGATGACCGCGACTGGTCCGATGTCTCGGTTCCGGGCCACTGGGCGAACACGGCGGGCTTGGCCAACGAACGTGCCGTCCTTCACCGGCGACACTTCGAGATGGCACCCGTTGACGAGGGCCGCCGACGCTGGATCACGCTCCACGGGCTTGCCCAGCAAGGTGACGTGTGGCTCAACGGCGCCTACGTCGGCGACACCGACGGCTACTTCGTGCCGCACCAATTCGAGATCACCCATCTCATGCGTGACGGCACCGACCACGTGCTTGCCGTCGACGTCACCGTGCCCACGTTCGGCGACGCCGATGAACGGTCGAATCTGATGGGGGCGATTCTCGATCCGGAATTGTCCGGTGCGGCCGGCCGAAACCCGGGGGGCCTGTGGCGACCGGTCACCATTCACGAGACCGGCACGACCGCGATCGAGCACTTTCGGGCCGTGTGTGTCGATGCCAACCCAGCTCGGGCGCGGATGGCGCTGCGGTGCGTGTTCGATCATCCCGATGGAGGACCGGTGGTGCTGCGGACCAACATCGCCGGCACCGATCACGAGTTCCGGCATCCAGCGGCCGTCGGCGAGAACCGGGTCGAATGGACGGTCGACATCGCCGAGCCAGACCTGTGGTGGCCTCACTCGCTCGGCGAGCAACCGCTCCACGATGTGACCTGTGAACTGGTCGTCGACGGTGTCGTGCACGATTCGCGATCGGTTCGGACCGCCTTTCGGACGGTACGAATGCGGGACTGGATCCTCTCGGTCAACGGGGTGCGTCTGTTCGCCAAAGGCATCGTCATGTTGCCGACCATGCCGCGGCCGGGGGACGCCAGTGCCGTCCAGGTCGCAGCCGACGTACGAGCCGCCCACGATGCCGGGCTCGATCTGATCCGGCTGGTGGCCCACGTTGCCCATCCTGCGGTCTATGAGACGGCCGACGAACTCGGGATGTTGATCTGGCAGGAGCTCCCGATGCGCGGGGTGATGGCTCGCAGCGTTCGGGGCCAGGCGGTCCGCCAGACCCGCGAGATGGTCGACCTGCTCGGCCACCATCCATCCGTTGCGGTGTGGTGCCCCCACGATGAGCCGTTCAAACGCCACCTGGCTGACCATGTCACGCCTCCGGTCGTGGGTCAGCAGCGCCCATCGTGGAACCGGGCGGTGCTCGACATCTCGGTTCGGCGGGTGTTGCAACGAACCGATGGGTCGCGACCGATCGTCATTCACACTGCGGTGCCGCCCCACCTTCCTCAACTCGACGGCACGACGAGCCATCTGTGGTTCGGTTGGCACGACGGCGAAGCGCGGGATCTCGCGGCCGCGTTGGCGCGCGTGCCCCGCATGGGGCGATTCGTGACAGCGTTCGGCGCGGCGACGGTCAATCCGGAGCTCCCCGAACTGACGAGCGCTCGGTGGCCGGCGCTGAACTGGCACGCGGTGGCCGACGCCATCGGTGCCCGGCCGGAGTCGCTACAGCACCTGATGCCCCCTCGACTCGTCGAGGACGGCCCGACCTGGGGTCATCTGATGGGGCAGGCGCAGGCCGACCTGATCAAGACGACGATCGAGACCCTTCGCAAGGTCAAGTACCGGCCGACCGGCGGGTTCTGCTTGCACTATCTCGCCGACCCCAGCACTGCGGGCGGGTTCGGGGTGTTCGATCACGACCGTCGAGCGAAACCGTCGTGGACGGCGCTGATCGACGCGTGTCGCCCCGTCATTGTCGTCGCCGAGCCGCTTCCATGGTCGATGGAGGTCGGGGACCGATGGTTGGCCGCCGTCCATGTGATCTCCGATCGCCCTGACGCCCTGACCGAAGGTGTTGTCACCGCCACGATCACCCAGGGCGACGGGCGGACGACGACCCAGCGATTCGGCGGCGAGATCGCGGCCGACAGTGTCGAACGCATCACGACGCTCGTCATCGAAATCGAGACCGATGGAGAGCTCACGGTCGACTTGGCGTTCGAGGCAACCGGCGCTCACGGACCGATCGCAACCGTGAACCGGTACCGCACCAACGTCGCGACCTGACCCCGTCACGCAGCGTGCCAACGCTCATGTAGGCCTCGCCCGGTTCCGACAAGTACCTTTGTGAATCGCAGCTCTCTTCACGAAGGAACCCGCATCTATGGCGCAGACGATGCCGCGTGGGACCGATCATTCGATCCCACCGATACGCCGACGAGCCCCTGAGCTCCCCTGGCCGCTGAACCTGTATCAGACGGCCATCGGCAAGAAATACGCAATGGCGATCACGGGCGTCGGCCTGCTCGGTTTCGTCGTTGTCCACATGATCGGCAACCTCCACCTCTACGAGGGGCCGACCGAGGTCCACGAGTACGCCGAAGCGCTTCGCGAGCTCGGGGGGCATCTCGTCCCGAGAGAGTTCGTTCTCTGGGTGCTGCGTCTCGGCCTCCTCACGATGTTCGCCGTGCACATTCACGCCGCGTATTCGCTGAGCCGAATGAACGCGAAGGCCAACAAGGCCTATGCCGGCAACCGTGACTACATCGCGGTCAACTTCGCGAGCCGCACCATGCGCTGGACCGGCCCGATCATCTTGCTGTACCTGCTGTGGCACATCGCCGATCTCACGCTCGGCTACACCTCTGACGCAGGGGTGACCAACGGCGACTTCGTCTACGGCGACGTGTACAACAACGTCTACATCTCGCTGAGCGTCTGGTGGATCACGGCCATCTATGTCGTGGCCAACGTCGCATTGGCGATCCACATCTTCCACGGTGCCTGGTCGATGTTTCAGACCCTCGGCATCAACAACCCCCGCTACAACGGCCTGCGCAAGAACTTCGCTCGTGGGCTCGCAACGGTCATTTTGCTCGGGAACCTCAGCTTCCCGCTGGCGGTCAACACCGGCCTGATCGACCTCGACGGACATACCCCCGGCCAATACAGCCACTCTGAAGAAGGCGCAGCTGAAGAACGTTCCGAGGGCGATGCTCTCGGCGACGAAGAGGAAGGTGAGTGACATGGTGACGCTCGATGCCAAGATCCCCGACGGTCCGATCCAGGACAAGTGGGACTCGCACAAATTCAACGTGAAGCTGGTCAACCCGGCCAACAAACGCAAGTTCGACATCATCGTCGTCGGCACCGGTCTCGCCGGCGCCTCGGCCGCAGCGTCGCTCGCCGAGCTCGGGTACAACGTGAAGGTCTTCACGTTCCACGATTCGCCCCGTCGAGCCCACTCGATCGCCGCACAGGGCGGCATCAACGCGGCGAAGAACTACCGCAACGATGGTGACTCGGTCTACCGCCTCTTCTACGACACGGTGAAGGGTGGCGACTACCGAGCCCGTGAGGCCAACGTGTATCGGCTTGCTCAGGTCTCGGTCGACATCATCGACCAGTGCGCAGCGCAAGGCGTGCCGTTCGCCCGCGAGTACGGCGGCCTGCTCGCCAACCGCTCGTTCGGTGGCGCCCAGGTGAGCCGCACGTTCTACGCACGCGGTCAGACCGGCCAGCAGTTGCTGCTCGGCGCCTACCAGGCGCTTGCGGGCGCCATCAAGAGCGGCAAGGTCACCCTCTACAACCGCTCCGACGTGCTCGACATCGTCACCAAGGACGGCGAGGCCAAGGGCATCATCGTTCGCGACATGCTCACGGGCGAGATGCACAGCCACTCGGCGCACGCGGTCGTGCTCGCCACCGGCGGCTACGGCAACGTCTACTACCTGTCCACGAACGCAATGGCCTCCAACGTCACCGCAGCGTGGCGGGCCCATCGCAAAGGCGCCCTGTTCGCCAACCCCTGCTACACCCAGATCCACCCGACCTGTATTCCGGCCTCCGACGAGTTCCAGTCGAAGCTGACCCTCATGTCGGAGTCGTTGCGAAACGACGGACGCATCTGGGTGCCGCGGGACCGTGACGAGGCTCGATCGGCAGGTGACATCGCCGAAGACGATCGCTACTACTTCCTCGAAGAGAAGTACCCCGCCTTCGGCAACCTCGTCCCACGAGATGTCGCCAGCCGAAACGCCAAGACCGTGGTCGACGAGGGCCGCGGTGTCGGGCCGCTCAAGAACGGGGTGTACCTCGACTTCAGCGCGGCGATCGTACGAGACGGCGAACAGGCTGTTCGCGAGCGCTACGGCAACCTGTTCGACATGTACGAGCGCATCACCGGCGAGAACCCCTACGACACGCCGATGCGCATCTACCCCGCCACCCACTACACGATGGGTGGGTTGTGGGTCGACTACAACCTGATGACCACCGTCCCCGGCCTGTACGCCCTCGGAGAGGCGAATTTCTCCGACCACGGCGCCAACCGGCTCGGGGCATCCGCGCTCATGCAGGGCCTCGCGGACGGCTACTTCGTGTTGCCCTACACCATCGGCGACTATCTCGCCCCGAAGCTCGGTGAGACACCACTGTCGACCGACGACCCTGCGTTCATCGAGGCGCAGGCCGAGGTCGACGATCGCACCCGGCAGTGGACGGCGAAGAAGGGCGGCACCCACGGTGTCGAGCACTACCACCGCGAGCTCGGCAAAATCGTCTGGGAGTACTGCGGCATGGCCCGCAACGAGAACGGTCTCGAGAAGGCACTGGGCGAAATCCCGGCGCTGCGCGAAGAGTTCCGCAAGAACGTGAAGGTGCTCGGCTCGCCCGATGGCATCAACACCATGCTCGAGAAGGTCAACCGAGTCGACGACTTCATGGAGTTCGCCGAGCTCAAGGTGCGCGATGCCCTGCATCGCAACGAGAGCTGCGGCGGTCACTTCCGGGAGGAGTCACAGACCGAAGAGGGCGAGGCGTTGCGTGACGACGACAACTTCGCCTACGTCGGCGCCTGGGAGTGGAACGGCCCCGATGCCGATCCCACCCTGCACAAAGAAGACCTCGAGTTCGAATACGTCAAGCTGACCCAGCGCAGCTACAAGTGATCTGGGATCAGCGAGGAATCTGAAAACGATGAGCAAAATCCTGAATCTCAAGCTGAAGATCTGGCGCCAAGCGGGCCCTCACGCCCAGGGTCACTTCCTCGACGTCGACGCCCACGGCATCCCGGAGGACGCGTCCTTCCTGGAGATGCTCGACGTCGTCAACGAGCGCTTGATCGCCGATGATGTCGAGCCGGTGGCCTTCGGCCATGACTGCCGTGAAGGTATCTGCGGCACCTGCGGCGTGATGATCAACGGCCAGGCCCACGGCCCGGAGAAAGCCACGGCGACCTGCCAGCTCCACATGCGCAAGTTCAACGACGGCGACGAAATCGTCGTCGAGCCGTGGCAGGCGACCTCGTTTCCGATCCTGAAAGATCTGGAAGTCGACCGTCGAGCATTCGACCGCATCGTCGAGGCCGGCGGCTACATCTCGGCGCCGACCGGTACGGCGCCGGACGCCAACGAGATCCCGATCCCGAAGGAAGTGGCCGACACGTCGATGGACGCCGCAGCCTGCATCGGCTGCGGTGCCTGTGTGGCAGCGTGTCCGAATTCGGCGGGCCAGCTGTTCACCTCGGCGAAGCTCCACCACCTCAACACGCTGCCCCAGGGTCAGCCCGAGCGGTGGAAGCGCACCGAGGCCATGGTCGAGACCATGGAAGACTTCTTTGGTTCATGCACCAACCACGGGGAGTGCGCCGAGGCCTGCCCGAAGGAAATCTCGCTCGACTTCATTGCGTTCATGAACCGTGACTACGTGAAGTCGAAGATCAAGAACCGCAGCCTGGCATCACAGCGCTGATGTCGATGCGGCGATCCCGCCGCAACCGTCCCTCGAGGTACGACGCGCTTCCGCGCGACGATCGCTCACCATCAGAGTCGACCACGCTGTGCGGTGTCGGTTGACCGGCGTGCGATCGGGTGCGACGTTGACAGGGTCACAGCAGTGAAGAGTTCGCGCGCTGCACTCGCCTCGAACTCGTTGTGATCGAAAGGAAGTTCGACACCAGAGCAGCCAGGCATCCGCTCCGCCAACTGTGTTGCGTGGCTGTTTGTCGGACACTGCCTTTCGTGGATGAGGCGCCCCTGCCCCGGGGCGCCTCGTTCGCGTCAGGTCGACGGGGGGCCGGCCCGCTCTGCTGCATGCAGGTGACCAATGATGGTCGGCGCAAGGGCAGCGAGCATCGGGGCCGGGGTTTCGTGCCCGAGACCGTCGACTTCGAGGAGAACCGCGCCCCCGATTCCGTTGGCGAGGGCTCGGCCGTGCTCGACCGGGAAGACGGGGTCGGCGGTGCCGTGAATGATGATGGTGGGGTGAACGATCTCGGCGAGGCGGTCGAGTCGGCTGGGAGAGGCGTGAACGGCTACGCCGTGTCCAGACTCGGGCTGCCATCCGGTGAGCAGCTCGGCCCGGGCGAGCAGGGCGGCTTCGGCTCGGTCGTAGGGGAACGCAGTGCCGGCCATGTACTCCCCGAGCTCGACGAGCCACTCGATTCGATCGAGATGATCAGTAGGGGGTCCGGCGTAGAGGCGGTGCATCATCTTGTCGACGAAGTCATCGGTGGGGCCGGGGAGGCGGTCGTCGCCGGCACCGGGGGTTGTGCCGATCAACGTGAGCGAGTCGACCCGAGTCGGTTGATCAAGCGCGAGGACCTGGCCGACCATCCCGCCCATCGACCGACCGATGAGGTGAGCGCGGCCAACGCCCAACTGGTCGAGAATGCCGATCACATCGGCCGCGAGATCATCGAGCAGGTACCCGGCATCGGGACCGAGCAAACTCGATCGACCGCAGTCGCGGTGATCGAATCGGATGACTTGGAAGCCAGCATCGAGAAGGGCATCGGTGAACCCTGGGTCCCAGCGAAAACCCGGCGTGTCGGCACCGGCCAGCAGGACGACCGCCGGTCCGTCACCGTCGACATCCACCCAGAGTTCGATGTCGCCGACCCGGACGACCTCGCCTCGGTCGACGTCTCGTGCCGCGTTGGTCATCCAGGCGAACGGTACCGTTGACCCCCGTGTTCCCCAAGATCGGTGCCCAACTCGTCCGCGGTTTCTTGATGGGGGCGGCTGATGTCGTGCCCGGGGTGTCGGGCGGCACGATTGCGTTGATCGTCGGGATCTACGAGAAGTTGATCGAGCAGGTGCGTGCGGGCGCGGGAGCGCTCGGCAGTCTGGCCAGAGCTGACATCCGGAGTTTCTGGCGGCGCGTGGTCGGACTCGACTGGCTCTTCCTGGTTCCGTTGGGCGTGGGCGTCTTGCTTGCGGTCGGAGGCCTTGCCTCGGTGCTCGAGACCCAACTCGAAGAGAACCCTGAGGAGATGGCGGGACTGTTCTTTGGCCTGGTTGCTGGCTCGGTGTTGATCGGCTGGGATCTGGTGAACCGGCGAACGAGCAGCCATCTGGCGATCACCCTGGTCGTCGCCGTTGCCGTGTTCTTCTTGTTGGGGTTCCAGTCCGGCCCGATCGCCGACCCGAGCCCGGGCGTTTTCGTCGGGGCCGGGGCTTTGGCCATTTGCGCCATGATCTTGCCGGGGATCTCCGGCTCGTTCATCTTGTTGATGATCGGGATGTATGCGGCCGTGATCGGAGCCGTCGACGACCGCGCGTTCGGCGACATTGCCCTGGTTGGGATCGGAGCGATTGTCGGCTTGGCCTTGTTCTCGACTTTTCTCGGATGGCTGCTCGACAACCACGGCGACAACGTGATGGCGGCGATGGTCGGATTGATGCTCGGATCGTTGCGGGTGCTGTGGCCGTGGCCGAACGGGGTTGGCGTGATCAGCGAGGACGAGTCAGAGGTGATCGATGGCACCGGTCTCGAGTTGCCTGCGGGTGACGAAATCCTGGGGCCGGTCGCGCTCGGGGTCCTGGGCTTCGTGATCGTGATGGCAATCGCCCGTATCGGGAAGCGTTTCGCGGCCTGACCCTCAGGTCGACGCAAGGAGCGACGCCATCACCGCGTCGCTGGATGCTGGCTCGCCGATGTGAAACCCCTGGGCAACGGTGCATCCCATCGCTCGAACGCGTTCGAGGTCGGCGGCCGTCTCGACTCCTTCCGCCACCATGGCGACCGCCATTGCGTCGCCCATCTCGACGAGGGTCCGAACGATCTGCGCGCCGCGAGGCGTCTCGGCATGCTGCACAAACGAGCGGTCGATCTTCAAGATGTCGAAGTCGAGGGAGGCGATCTGGGCAAACGAGCTCTGGCCCGTCCCGAAGTCGTCGATGGCAACCTGCACACCGAGCGACCGGATGCGTTGGATCACCGGGGTGGCCTGCTGGACGTCGACCACGTCTTGCTCGGTGATTTCGATGATGAGCTGGTGGGGATCGACACCCTCGAGCGCCAGGGAGGTACCGATCGCATCGGGGAAGGTCGGATCGGTGATGGTCGCCGACGACGCATTGACGGCAACGGTCAGGGTTCGTCCGAGCGTTTCACTCCATAGCCGGGTATGGCGTAGCGCCGAGCGCAGCACGAAGCGGTCCAGCTCGGGCAACAAGCCGAGTTGCGCCGCCGATGGAAGAAAGTCAGCGGGGAGCACGAGGCCCTCGAGCTGATGGTGCCAGCGGATGAGCGCTTCGAAGCCAACCACAACATCGGTACGAAGATCGAGAAGCGGTTGGAAGTGAACGGCAAACTCGCCGCGGTCGGCGGCCGCCTGAAGGGCGGTTTCGCGATCGATCCGTTCGAGAAGTTCGGCTCGCATCGCGGGCGCGAACATCACACTTCGGTTCCGGCCCTGGGACTTGGCTTCGTAGAGGGCAAGGTCGGCGTCGCGGATCACGGCTTCGGCGCTGTCGCCCGCGCGGGCGACAGCGACGCCCACCCACATGGTGACGGTGATGGGCGTGCCAGCCAGTTGGATCGGCCGGGTGAGCGATTGACGGACTCGCTCGGCGAGCTCGACGGCGTCGGTCGGTGAGGCGAGGGCCTCGCAGAGCACGACGAACTCGTCGCCACCGAATCGAGCGACGGTGTCGTCCGTTCGCGCCGACGCCTGGATCCGAGTAGCAACCTCTTGCAGCAACATGTCCCCGGAGCCGTGCCCCAGCGAGTCGTTGACCTGTTTGAACCCATCCACGTCGATGAAGAGTGCCGCCGTACAGGTCTGAGACCGAGCTGCGTGCGCCAATGCGTGTTCGAGCCGATCGAGCAGCAGGGCACGGTTCGGTAGCCCGGTGAGCGCATCGTGAAGCGCACGTTGTTGCAGTTCGGCGTTGGCTCGACGCTGTTCGGTGACATCGGTCAACTGGAGGAGCACACCCGCACCACCGTCTTCGTGGGAGATCGCCGCAGGGGTGATCTGGACCCATGGGCCGGGGGAACCGCCAGGGCCGCTCAGCTGGACCTCGCGACGATGGCTGCGAGCGGTCGGCGTATCGCCGACGAGGACCGCCCGGATGTGGTCTTCAGCGTGAACCTGCGAGTCCTCGGTGAGCAGCGTTTGCAGCCGGTGATCCACCAGGGTGGGCGCCGGGCGGTCGAGGAGCACCGACGCGGCTCGGTTTGCCGAAACGACCACGAGATCGTGGGTGAGTTCGAGCACACCGATCGGCGATTCGGAGAAGCCAACGGCGAAGCGTTCGGCTCGAGCGGCGGACCGTCGGTTGGCTTCGTCGCGCTCGCGGCGCAACGATCGAACGAGGAGGAAGAGCCCGAGCGAGATGACGCTCCCGCTGATCGCGACGATCGGCACTTCCTGACTCGTAGGGATCTCGACGAAGCCCTCGGAGGTTTCGAGCGTGAGGTGCCAGTGGGCGCCGAGGAGATCGAAGTGTGCGGTGCTCGCGAACGTTGAGAGATTGTTGTGATCGTGGGCAATCGTGCCGGCGTGGAAGTGCAGATTGTCGCCGTCGAGGTCGGCCGGGCGCCAGGTTTCGTGACCGTGACTCTCGCGTTCGCCACCGGCATGGCCATGGTCATCGGCGTGATCGTGTGAGTGGCTTGGCGCGGCAGCGTCGAGCTCGGTGTGCCCGGCGGCCGGCGCACCCGCAAACACCAGCGAGGATCGCACGGGGTAGCCGTCACGTTCGTCGTCGATCAGAAACCCGTCGGCTTCAAACCAGTAGCCAAGGACGCCGTTCCGGGTTGCCATCGTTACCAGGACACCCTCGCTCGACAGGGTCGTCGACGGTTCGTTGGGGAGGGATCCCTCGCTGGCGGCGAGTGCTTCGCGAAGTGGCGCTGGCCAGCCGTCGGTAGCGACGAGCACCTCACCATCTCGGCTGAATGCGGCACCCGTGAAGCCGGGCTGTTCGACCACCTCATAGCGGGCAAGAAGCCGACCCAGGACCGTGTCGTTGTCGACCGGATTGCTGGCTGCGACCGCTCGCATCGAGATCTCGATCTCGTTCGCGAGGGCGAGGGTTCGAAAGTCGACGCTGTCGACGATGGCGAGAAAGTGCTCTTCGGCAACGTCGATCGCGTCGGTCTCGGCGGAGGTAACGGCTTCGGACCTCCACGCCGTCACCATGGCAGTGAGCGCAAGGCCAAGCGCCAGCGTGAGCACGGCCACCCGATCGATTCGTCTCACGAACACATGCAGCCGCTGCCTCACGGAACGCACCCACCTCCTCACGCAGAGCGTAGACGGGTCTGTGTCGTTTTGCCCGTTCAACCACGCTCTATGGCAGCTCGACCCATCCGGGCCGGTTGCTCATGATCCAGCCCCGGATCTCCGGCGATGGCTGCCCCGGCCACTGCACCGCAATTCGGGTCTGGGGATCGAACCCCGGCGTCAGTGAACCGAGGCGGGGCCACCGCCCATCCCACCGGCGACGACGGACCCCAACCGCATCGATCTCCCAGGCATCGGACCCGACGAGCACCTCGCCTCGAACCGTGACGTCGTGCGCGAAGCCGTCATCGTGCTCATCCGGCGCAGTCGCGGCCTCGACATCGAGATCGAGACCAACCGGTGTCCGGTCGCCATACATTTCTGGGGTCAAGATGTCGGCTGCGTCCACCCCCAGGCCAAAGGCTTCGAGTCCGATCGTCCACTGTTCAACCGGCGTCTCACACACGAAGTCGGTCCATATGCCCGGTGCCCGGAACTCGAACGCATGCGAGACAACCGGCAGCTCCCAGTCGAGCACCACCACCGGATCCTCGCCTCGCTGATGGACCACAGCCAGAAACCACGTCGATCCGATGCTCGGCCGGACGGAGACTCGCAGCAGACCGGCAAGGGCCTGGGCCCGGTCAACCCATTCGATATCGATCGTGTCATCGAGGCCGTCGTGCGGATGACCAGGATCAAGGCGGTCGGTGTCGATCATGGCGCCGGCTCCGATCGAGGGAGGGAAACAACCGTCGTTCCCGCCAACCGGTCGTGCAGACCGCGCCCCGACGCAGGGATCACGAAACTGGCGACGAGCGCGAGCACAACCAGACCACCGAAGGCGCCGAAGGCGATCGGTGCGCCGTAGAGAACCAGCGCGCGGGCAATGGCCCGGGTTGCGGGCACTCGTGCCGCCGGCTCAACCGTTCGAACTCGCAAGCCCACCAACGCCTTGCCCAACGTCGCCCCTTTCAAAACGACCGGAAGCACCTCGTAGGCGGCAACGGTCATGATCACGAAAACCAACGATCGGCCTTGGGTGACATCGATCTGCAGCGGTCGCCGACCAAACGGATCGCCACCGAGGAGGCGCTGGTCGATCTCGACCAGGATGAAGACGAGCAACCACCCGAGCGTGATCGCGTCGACGAGCCGGGCACCGAGACGATGACGAACGGCTGCGGGGGCGGGCCGGGTGTCCACCAGGCCGAGGGTAGGCGGCGGCACGGCGCACGGCCACGCCCGGCGAGGCCTCGTTCCGTTCCGACCCCTAGCCTGGGTAGGTGCCTGAGTTTCTCTCCGACGCATGGTTCGCCCACGTGGAGGCGCGGGCAATGGCGGCGACCGTTCCCACCGAACTTCAGCTGCGGATCGAGCAAGTCGTTGCCGCGGATGACGGGCGAGCCGACGACGATCGGTGGCATGTGGTCATCGCCGACGGCACCGTGCGGATCGATCGAGACCCGAACACCGAGGCCGACGTCCGCATCGTCACCGATCGGGCCACGGCGACCGGGATTCAGGCGGGTTCGGTCTCGGCTCAGCGGGCGTTCCTCGATGGGCGTCTGCGGATCGGGGGCGATGTCCAGTCCCTGATGGCCCATCGCGACCAGATCGCCGAGCTCGGCCTCGGTTTCGCCTGATCACTTCAAGAACTTGCTCGTGGTGTTGTCGGCCAGCACCTTCCCACCGGTCTGGCAGGTCGCACAGTACGCAACCGTGTAGCGCCGGTACTCCACCGAGCGGACGTCATCACCGCAGCGAACGCACGGCAACCCGACCCGGTGATGCACGTCGTTTGGCCGGTCGGCCGACTTTCCGATGTCGTCGAGCGTGCGTTCGTGCTCGATAGATGCAGCGATCACCGACTGCATCGCAGCATGAAGCCGGTCGATCTCGTCATCATCGAGCTTGGTGGACATCGCGAACGGCGAGAGCATCGCGGTGTGGAGGATCTCGTTCGCGAGAAGCCGGCCGATACCGGCAACATGGCCCTGTCGGCGCAGAAACCCGTGGATCCTGGCGTTGTCTTGCTGGAGGATCTCGGCCAGCTCGTCACGGGTGACGGTGTTGGCGTCGGGTCCCAGTCCGGTCAGCGGGTCGATCCCCTCGGTCTCGCCTTCGACCAACCACACACCGGCCTTGCGCTCGGTACCCGCCTCGGTGAGCAGGAGCGCCCCGCCATCCGCGAATTCCCATCGGGCCATCCCACCCCGGGGCTTCTTGGCCCGCTTTGGGTCGGGCCGCATCCGACCACCCTGCATGAGGTGCACGACATAGGTCAGGTCATCGCCGAACGTGAGCGTCAGGTACTTGCCTCGGTGGCCGGTGCGCGTCAACGCCAACCCGCGCGTCTCGCGTGGGTTGGGGTTGAAGGTCTTGAGCGCCGTCAGGTGCAGCGCCCGGAACGCGGTGAGTTCCGCGCCGGTGTAGTTGGCGGCCAGGCGCTCGGCGTGCGCCGTGATCTCCGGCAGCTCCGGCACCGACTCAGATCAGGCCGAGACCCGCAACGGTGTCGCGCTCTTCGCCCAGCTCAGCGACCGTTGCATCGATCCGGCCCTGTGAGAAGTCGTCGATGTCGAGCCCCTGGACGATCGAGTACTCGCCGTTGGCGCACGTCACCGGGAACGACGACATCAGACCTTCGGGAACGCCATAGCTCCCGTCGGACGGGATCGCCATCGACACCCAGTCACCGTCGGGGGTTCCGAGCATCCAGTCATGGATGTGGTCAACCGCGGCCGATGCTGCTGAGGCAGCCGAGCTGAGGCCTCGTGCTTCGATGATCGCCGCGCCCCGCTGCTGCACGGTGGGAATGAAGGTGTTTTCCAGCCAGTCTTGATCGTTCACCATCGCTGCCGCGTTGTCGCCGTTCACGCTGCAGTGAAACAGGTCGGGGTACTGGGTGGCGGAGTGGTTGCCCCAGATCGTCATGTTGGTGATCTCGTTCACCGTGACATCGAGTTTCTGAGCAAGCTGCGCCTTTGCGCGGTTGTGATCGAGTCGGGTCATGGCGGTGAATCGGGCGTCGGGGACGTCGGGCGCGTTGTTCATCGCAATCAGCGAGTTGGTGTTGGCCGGGTTTCCGACCACCAGCACCTTGATGTCGTCGGCTGCATTGTCGTTGATGGCCTTGCCCTGCGCAGTGAAGATCGCACCATTCGCCTCCAGCAAGTCCTTGCGCTCCATGCCCTTCGAGCGGGGACGGGAGCCAACGAGCAGCGCAATGTTCGCACCTTCGAACGCCGCGTTCGGATCGTCGCTCAGGGTCATTCCTGCGAGCAGGGGGAATGCGCCATCGTCGAGCTCCATGGCAACGCCCTCCAGCGCGCCCATCGCCGGCGGGATCTCCAGGAGTTGGAGGATCACAGGTTGGTCGGGGCCGAGCATCGAGCCACTGGCGATCCGGAAGAGAAGGCTGTAGCCGATCTGGCCGGCAGCACCGGTCACCGCAACACGAACGGGGGTGGTCATGGTTTGTCTCCGTGAGAGGACGATTCGAATTCGGATGGCACGCTACCAGCGGCCGGCGGCAGGGCGTAAGGTTGGCCGAACAGTGCGGGATCAAAGGGCTTCTACGACGCTGACTTCAGCCGAAGCTGCTGGCATGGATCGTCCCCGCGACCTCGACGTCATCCTCGAACGGCTTCCTGACCCCGTGCTGGTGGCAGATGTCGATGGCTCGATCCTGTGGGTCAACGACGCGGCGATCGAGTTCAGCGGGTTGGATCCCGAGACCGACATGGGCTTGTCCATGTTCGAGATGCTGCACCCCGATGATCACGCCACCGTGATCAACGGCATGGCGACGATCGCTGATGACGCCGGTATCGGCGACCTGATCGACGTACGGATTCGCGACCGACAAGATCGCTGGCGGCCGATCGAGGTTCGGGGCCGACTTCTCGACATCAATGGCCAACCGCGCATCGTCACCGTGATGCGTCTGACCGAGGACCGACAAGCGCTGGAGCTCGGGGCGGGTAGCCATGAGCGTCTGCGAGCCCAGGTCCATCACGCCCACATCATTCTGGCCTCGCTCGACGAGTTCGGAGAGATTCGCTCGATCAATGCCGAGGTCGCACGAACGCTCGGCCTCGACAGCGCAGAGCTCCTGGGGGCGGCGTTCGACGAGATCCTGTTGCCCGAGGACCGCCCGACATTTCGAGACACGCTCGCCACGATGGGCGACACCGCACACCTGGAGGTGAGGGCGGAGCGCATGGACGGTTCCACCGTGCATCTCGATGTGCAGATCGCCGATCTGCGCGGTGACGCGCTGCAACAGGGGTACACCCTGTCGGCCACCGACATCACCGACCTCAAGAACACCCAGCGGGCTCTGCGTCACATGGCCGAGCACGATGCGTTGACCGGTCTGCTCAACCGTCGCGCGTTGCTCGCTCGGCTGGACACGCTCGTCGACGACGGGTTCCAGCACGAAGTCGTGATGCTCTTTTGCGACCTCGACGGTTTCAAACCGATCAACGATCGGCTCGGGCACGCTGCAGGTGACCAGGTCCTGATCGAGGTCGCCCGCCGGCTGGAGCGTTCGATCCGACCGGTCGATCTGGTCGGCCGCTTGGGCGGCGACGAGTTCGTGATCGTGCTGCCGCAAAGCAGCTATGAACACGCACGGGAGGTCAGCTCCACGATCCGGGCGGCGCTCATCGAGCCGATCGTCGCCGCTGATGAGATCGTCGAGGTCGACGTCTCGATCGGGGTGGCCGCCACCGGCGACTCACCGACGGCTTCGCGTCTGTTGGCCACAGCCGACGACGCGATGTATGCCGTGAAACGAAGCCGCGCTCGCCACTGAACCTCATCTCGGCGAGCGCATCGGCCGATTGACGTGTTGTGGCCGCGCATGGGACCCCCCTCAACGATGCATGGGAACAACGGCTGCGGGTGTACCCCGTGGTGCTTCTCGTCGCGCTCAGCGTGGCGTTCCTCTTCGTGCTGCTGAGCGGCACCGGATCGACAACGGCAACCGGCCGGATCGGCGGCGACTTTCCCGCCTTCTACGGCGCAGGAACGATCGTCGCCGACGGCGACATCGACCGATTGTATGAACCCATCGTGCAAGAGGCGGCGCAAGCGGGCCTGCTGGGCGACGAAGACGGCTTCATCATGTATCCGTATGCGCCCCACGTCGCAGCCGCCTACTCGCCCCTGTCGGCGGTTCCGTACCGGCTTGCCTATGTGGCCCACACCGCGGTGATGATCGGTGCCCTCGTCGGGGCGTTGTCGCTGCTGCGACCAGTGGTGCCGATCCTTCGAAACCGGGTCACGCTCGCGACCGCCGCCTCGATGACGACGTACCCGGTCTTCGTCGGCATGACCGGTGGGCAGAACACGGCACTGTCCCTTCTCCTCATCGCTGTCGCCTGGCGGGCATGGCACGAAGATCGAGACGACATCGCAGGCCTTGCGCTGGCGTTGCTGCTGTTCCGGCCGCAGTACGCGCTACCGATGCTCGGCCTCGCACTTCTCGATCGCCGCTTTCGCACCCTTGCGACGGCGGCGATCGGCGCCGGCCTGGTGTGGATCGCCAATGCCGCGCTCGTCGGGCCGGGTTGGATCACGACGTGGTACGACGGCGTGCGACCGCTGCTCGAGGCCGACGCCGAGGTCAACGCCATGAACGAGATCGCACCGATCGGCGTTCTCGTTGCGCTGTTTGGCGAGTCGACCGTTGCGGTTGGGGCCGGAGCAGCCGTCTCTACGGCGATCGTGGTCGGGCTCATGGCGCTGTGGTGGCGCCGACCAATCGACCTCGCCGGCCGAATGGCGATTACCACCGCGGCACTGACCCTTCTGGGCCCGCACGCCATCTACTACGACAGTTCGTTGCTGATCTTCTCGGTCGTGGTGTTGGCTGACCGACGTCAGCTCTCACCGACCGGCATCGCCCTCCTGTGGGCGAGCGGACTTCTTCACCTCGCCCGCCACATCGCCGACGTCAGCCCCCTGATCATCGTGGTGTTCACCGTTCTGGGGCTCACCGTGACGCGGCTCACCGGTCGGTCAGGTCACGACGATGAGCTTCCGGATCGAGTGTTGCCGATCCAGGACTCGTACAGCGTCTGATACACGCCAGGCTGCTCGACCAACTCGCGGTGCGGGCCGACTTGAACGATGCGTCCTGCGTCGAAGACGACGACCACATCAGCGCGTTCCGCGGTCGACAAGCGATGGGCGATCGACACCATGGTGCGACCGCTCGCCAGCCGGTCGAGCGCCGCAGCCAGCGCCTCCTCGGTCTCCGGATCCACTGCCGACGTCGCCTCGTCGAGAATGAGCAACCCGGGATCGGCGACCTGGGCGCGAGCCAGCGCCACGAGCTGTCGCTCGCCCACGGACAGCCGACCGCCACGCTCGCCGACCACCGTGTCGAGCCCTTCCGGCAAGCTGGACACCCAGTCGCGCAGCTCGAGGGCATCGATCGCCGCGTCGACGTCGGCATCGACAGCATCGGGACGACCGAAGCGGATGTTGTCGCGAATCGAGACGTCGAACAGGAACCCGTCCTGGGGAACCATACGAATCGCCGCCCGGCGGGCGTCAGGACTGACCGAGCGGAGGTCGATACCGCCGATACGGACCGTACCGGCGGTCGGGTCTGCCAATCGGGTCACGAGCCGAGCACTTGTGGTCTTGCCTGAACCGGTCTCCCCCACGATGGCGACCACGGACTCGGCAGGAATCGTGAGATCCACGCCATGAAGCACCGGCGGGCCGGTCCGGTACGAAAACTCGACCTGTTCGAGCTCGATGCCGAGCGGCCCGGAGGGGAGGGGCACGCCGTCGGACGGTTCGACGACGTCGACCGGCACATCCAGCACCCGCAGCACCTTCCACCAGCCGGCGAGCGCGGTCTGGGTCTGATCGAGGACCTCGCCGAGTTGGGCGATCGGCTGCAACATCAAGTTGACCAGGAAGATGAAGGCCACGAGTTCGCCCGCATCGAGACCGAGGTCGTCACGCCACCACACGCCGACGCCAACCGAGATCGCGAGCGCAATCGATGACACGATGTCGACGACCGGGAGCATGCACGCGAACCACACCTGGCTGCGCTGTTGCTGTGCGAACTGACGCTCGATCGCATCGTCGAGCCGGTCACGGACCGGTTCGCTGTAGCCGTACGCCCGAATCACCTGCGCGCCGGTGACCGCTTCAGACACCTGACCCAGGGTTTCCGCGACCCGGCTTCGGACCTTGCCATAGGAGATGAACTGGCTGCGTTGGACCCAGCGCAGGAAGGGAATGAGCGGCACGTGCACCACGACGACCATCAAGGTGAGTTGCCAGCTGTACCACGCCATCACCATCAACGTGCCGGCGATGATCGCAGTGTCGATGATCCAGCTGATCAACCCCCACTGCGTGAAACGAGCCAGCGCCTCGACGTCGGAGGTGACCCGAGCGACCAAGACGCCTCGTCGGCTCTCGGTGTGGTCGGCCATGCTCAGTCGGTGGATGTGTTCGAACACCCGCACTCGCAGATTCATCAACACGGTCTCGGCCATGTCGACGAGCCGAATCAACGCGACCCGGCTAGCGCCGGCGACAACGAGCACGATGATCAGCGCGACGATGCTCGCGGTCCAGACGTAGCCGGCCTGGTAGCCCTCGTCGCCGAGCACGCCGTTGTCGAGGATGAGCTGGGTGAGGATCGGGACGACGAGCCGCCCGACCGCCGCTGTCAATGCCATCACGACGGTGATCCCGAGACCGGCCCGCAGCTCCGGCGAAACCCTGACGCCTCGCCGCATGACGTCCAGTGCCCCGATCGAGGGGCGCTCGTCGTCGAGCAACGACGCGGCTTCGTCGAGCGCGGGAAGGTCGAGCGGTTCGCTCATGCGCCATCACCTTGCTCGTAGGCGGTGACGAGGGCGCGGTAGTCGTCGCGCTCGAGCAGTTCGTGATGGGTGCCGGTGGCGACCACTCGGCCGTCGTCGACATAGATGACGGTGTCGGCCAGCAAAATCGTCGAAATGCGATGGGCCACCACGAGCACCGTCATGTCGAGCGCTGCGCCCAGCCCATCGAGTATCTCCGCTTCCACCAACGGATCGACGGCGCTCGTGGCGTCGTCGAGCAACAGCACCTTGGGGCGTCGGGCCAAGGCCCGAGCCAACGCCACCCGCTGCCGCTGTCCTCCCGACAGCGTCGTGCCTCGTTCACCAACGACCGTCGCTTCTCCATCGGCGAGCTCGGCCACGAACGTTGCGGCGCGGGCGAGCTCCAAGGTTCGGTCAACCTCGTCAGTGGCATCGCCCAGCGACACATTCTCGGTGATCGAGTCGGTGAACAGAAACGACTCCTGGAAGGCGATTGCGACGGCGTCGGTCCAATCGGCAACGGCGACGTCGTCGACCGCGGCACCGCCGAGTTCCACACTTCCGCGATCGGGATCGAGGAGGCCGGCGATCGACTCCAGCAGCGTCGACTTCCCGGACCCGGTTGCGCCGACGAGTGCTGCCGTCGTTCCGGCCGGCACATGGAGGTCGACACCTCGGAGCACCTCGTTGTCGGCGTAACGGACGGCGAGACCGGTCGTGCGCACATCGACCGCGCCGTCCGGCAGCGTCACCGAGCCAGAACGGTCTTCGACCGGCTCGGCCATCACCCGATCGACTCGTTCGAGGGCCACGACCGACCTCGGCATCTCCTGCAAGAAGAAGCCGAAGACGCGCAGTGGGGTCGAAAGGAGACCAAACACGACTGCCGCCAGCACGAGATCGCCCGGGGTGGCCGACCCCTCCGAGACGAGCCAGCTCCCCATGAGCAACAAGAGCACGATCCCGATGTTTGGGAGCGCATCGATGGTGGGTTCAAAGAAGGCCCGGACCCGGCCGACCACGAGGCGCTCCTTGCGCAGCGTCGCTGACGCCGCCCGCATCCGCTCGACCTCAGCGGGTTCGCGGCCGAGGGTCTTCACGACGAGCGCACCTTCGAAGCTCTCGTGGGCGACCGATGCAACGTCACCGACGGCCTGCTGGGCCCGCGCCGACGGTGCTTCGACCAGGTTGGTGTACACCTGGCTGAGAACGAGCAGGAGGGGGAACAGCACAACGCCGAGGAGAGCGATGAGAGGGTGGATGATGAAGAGGGTGATCACCGCGATGATCACCAAAACGAGCGCACTCAACGAGAAGGCAAGCGGTTTGAGCACCATGGTCGCCGTCGTGAGATCGATGTCGGCGTGGGCGAGGAGCTCGCCGGTTGGACGCTCTCGGTGGAAGCGCAGCGGCACGTCGAGGTAGTGATGCACGAGGTGCCGGCGCCAGTCGCGTTGCGTCTTGTTTTCCGCCAGCGAGAGGTACCAGCGTCGCATCATGACGCCGATGCCGCGGCCGACGGACACGACGATGATCAAGAACATGACCGCCCAGATGTCGGCCTGTTCGACCGAGCCGTCCTCGAAGGCAGGCACGACCAGATCGTCGGTCGCCGCTCGGAGCACCCAGGCACCCCCGATGGAGGCCGCGACGAAGCCCACGGCACCGATCATCGATGCGGCGTGGAGCCATGGGTACGCCCGTAGCGACCGCATGATGAGGCGACCGCCCCGCCGCCACATGTGTTCGTCGCTCGCCTCCGCGTCCACCACTCCTGGCACGGTACCGGCGTCGCGGCACTCCGAACGCGCCATTTGCGTCGGAAGCGCCGAAGATGCCTCGCGCCGGCCCTGAGCGAGAGGTCGAGGGCGTCGAAACCTGCGCTCAGCGCGTGGGCTGAACCTTCGGTGTGGCCGTTGTGCCGAAGGGACCGACCGTCAGAGACGGTCGACGATGGCGCTGGCGAACTCCGAGCACTTCACCTCGGTTGCGCCGTCCATGAGACGGGCGAAGTCATAGGTGACGACCTTGTCGCCGATGGTGGCCTCGACCGCACGGATGATGTCGTCGGCCGCGTCTTGCCAGCCCAGATGCTCGAACATCATGACGCCCGAGAGCAGCACCGACGACGGGTTGACCTTGTCTTGACCGGCGTACTTGGGGGCGGTGCCATGGGTGGCCTCGAACACGCCGTGACCGGTCATGTAGTTGATGTTTGCGCCCGGCGCGATGCCGATGCCACCGACCTGGGCGGCCAGGGCGTCGGAGAGGTAGTCGCCGTTGAGGTTCATGGTGGCGATGACGTCGAACTCGGCCGGACGGGTCAGCACCTGCTGGAGAGCGATGTCGGCGATGGCATCCTGCACGAGGATCTTGTCGCCCGGGTCGCCGCCGCAGTCTTCCCAGCCGACGGCCACATCGGAGTACTCCTCGCGGACGAGGTCGTAGCCCCACTTCTGGAAGGCACCCTCGGTGAACTTCATGATGTTGCCCTTGTGCACCCAGTGCACCCGCTTGCGGTTGCGCTTGATCGCGTACTCGATCGACGCCCGCTGCAGGCGCTGCGAGCCGGTCTTCGAGATGGGCTTGATGCCGATACCGGAATCCTCACGAATCTCCCAGCCGTAAGCATCATGGAGGAGTTCGATCATCCGCTTCGCTTCGGGCGTGCCCGCCTCGACCTCCATGCCGGCGTAGATGTCCTCGGTGTTCTCGCGGAAGATCACCATGTCGACGAGCTGCGGTTCCTTGACCGGCGACGGCACCCCGCTGAACCAGCGCACCGGACGCAGGCAGACGTAGAGATCCATGATCTGACGAATGGCGACGTTGAGGCTGCGGAAGCCGCCGCCGATCGGGGTGGTGAGCGGACCCTTGATGCCGATCAGGTACTCCTCGAACTTGTCGATCGTGTCCTGTGGCAGCCAGTCGCCGGTCTCGTTGAAGGCCTTCTCGCCAGCGAGGACTTCCATCCATTCGATGGTCTTGCCGTACTTGGCGGCCGCAGCGTCGAGCACGAGCTTGGCGGCAGGCCAGATGTCGACGCCGGTGCCATCGCCCTCGATGAACGGAATGATCGGGTTGTCCGGCACGTGAAGCGTGCCGTTGTCCTGCATCGTGATCTTCTCTGCCATAGAGCGGATCGTAGCGGGCCGCCATGCCCAGAGCCCCGAACTCCGGTCTGATTTCGCGCATTTCCAAACCGGACCGGCATTTCTCGGCGGCCGGCGTGGGGCCGGCTCCGCCGTCGGCCCCACGCCCGTCACCCGCCGCGTCCGCCCGGTCACGCTCTCTCGCCGCGGCCCGAACCCTATTTAGAGATACGGCATCTGAGATCTGATTGCAAGTCGGGTGGCGTGGAGCGCTACCGTGCCCACATGGCCCGCCCGTCCAAGCGCGAGGAAACGCGCCAACGCCTGGTCGATGCCGGCATCGCCGCACTCCAAGAGCGAGGCCTGACCGTCGGACTCGACTCCGTCAGCCTCGAGACGGCCTACATCGACGCCGACGTGCCCCGCTCGAGTGCATACGCGGCCTGGGCCGAAGCAGGTGAAGCGACCCAGACCCCGCAGGAGGCGTTCCGCCGCGCCGTTCTCTTCGAGGCCATCCGTCACCCCGTCGACGACGACGAGATCCACGAGACAACCCAGGAGATGGCGGAGGTCGACATCAGTGGACTGCACGGGACGCCGGAGCAACGGGCGGCGACTCGTCAGGAACTGATCCGCATCGCCGGCGCAGCCAACGCCCGAACGGTGCAGAACTCCTGGCGATGGTGGATCACCAGCGCAGTCCACAGCTCGCTGGCGTCGCTCCCCGAAGGAGAACGCGACGAAGAGCTGCTGAGTGAGTTGGCTCGAATCGAAACCGAGTTCGAGGAGGACTCGCTCCGGTCGATCCACCAGCCGTACATGGAGCTCTTCAACTATCGACCTCGCTTCACGGTCGACGGCGGCGACAACATGCGGGCCTACACCATGCTCGCCAGTGCGCTCGGCGAGGGCCTCGCGAGGCGCTATCTGTTTCCGACGTCACCTCACGATCCGATGGCTGTCCGCCTCGACGGTGACGACAACCCATGGACACTGTTTGCGCTCGGGCTCGATGCCCTCATCAGCTTTTTCTTCGAGGAAACCCCTCCCGGCGACCACCTCGCAGCGGACTGAGCGGGTCAGCCGCCTGCGAGCGCCTGAGCGCGGTTGAAGGCGGTCTGGAGCTCGACCACCACGTTCTCGCTGAACTCGCGCCGCTGCGGCTGACTCAGCCGGCCGACGGGCGCGGCGATCGGCGGCCCGATGACCACCGAGCAGCGAACTCGCCGAATGCCCTTCGATCCGCTCGCCATCGCCGCCTCCGTGCCGCCGATGCCGATCGGAATGATCGGGGCGCCAGTCCTTTGCGCGAGGTAGGTCGTGCCATCGAACACACCCTGTACCTGCGAGCCGGTCTGCCGGGTTCCTTCCGGGAAAACGATCATCATCGCTCCGTCACCGATGATCTCCTGGGAGGCCTTCATCGCCTGACGGTCTGCTTCGCCCCGCCGGACCGGAATCGCACCCAACGCAGCGTTCACCCAGGCAAACGCGGGATGGATGAACAGTGATTCCTTTCCGATGGCCCGGATTCGCCGCGTGGCCGTGCAAGCGACGAGGACCGAGTCGAGATTGCTGCGGTGCACCGGCGCCAGAATCACCGGCCCGTCGAGGGCCAAGTGCTCCCTGCCCTCCACCGTGACCCGGAGCCACCGCATGAGTGTCCAGCGCAGAACGCTGCGGACCACGTAGTAGAAGACACCACCGGCCCGACTGGCCTGGACCTTGATGGCCCACTCGATCGATTTGGCTTCGCGTTCGCTCATCAGAAGTTGCCGGGACCTAGTGAAGAAACTGTCGTTCGCCGGTGAAGACCATGGCGATGCCTCGATCGTTGGCCGCGGCGATGGTCTGCTCGTCGCCGACCGAGCCACCGGGCTGCACGATGATCGCGGCTCCGGCGTCGGCGGCGGCATGAATGCCATCAGGGAATGGGTAGAACGCGTCGCTTGCGCACGCGCCTCCATCGGCTCGACCGGCTGCTTTCGACGCAGCGATCTCGCCTGACTCGACCCGGTTCTGTTGGCCGGCCCCAATCCCCCAGGCAACGCCATCTCTTGCGAGCACGATGGCGTTCGACGAGACATGCCCACAGACCCGCCAGGCAAACGCGGCATCGGCGAGTTCTTGTTGCGTCGGCTGGCGTTCGGTGACGATGTCCCACGACGCCGGCTGTGACGCAAAGCGATGGCTCTCTTGCACCAGGAAGCCATCGGCCATCTGGCGCAGGGCCAGCTCAGGTGACGCGGTCGGCACGCCCACGGTCAGGATGCGGGTGTTCTTGCGCTTGGCGACCAGCTGTTCGATCACACCATCGGCATATCCCGGAGCCAGGACCACGTCGGCCTGAGCGGCGTCGACCATTGCTTCGACCGTGGCTCCATCGACGACGCGATTGGTGGCCACAATCCCGCCGAACGCCGAACGAGGATCGCACGAAAACGCACGGGCATACGCCGTTGCGAGATCATCAGCGACCGCTGCGCCGCACGGGTTTGCGTGCTTCATGATGGCCACGGCCGGCTGGTCGCCGAGGTCGTGGACAAGCCGCCACGCAGCATCCGCATCGAAGAAGTTCAGGTAACTCAGCGCCACACCGCTGTGCTGTTCGATCGCGTCCCAGATGCCGGGTTCGTTGGCTCGGCGGTAGCGGGCACCGCGCTGGTGGGGATTCTCGCCGTACCGGAGGACATCCACTCGTTCGAGTGCCAGATGGATCGTCGGCGGCAACGCATCGTGTTCGTCGTCGGTCGCGTCGAACCAGGTCACGATCGCCGCGTCGTACGCAGCGGTGTGGGCAAACGCGTCACGGGCGAGCTTGCGGCGGGTGGGCTCACTCAACCACCCGTCGGCTCGGAGTTCGTCGACGATGTCACCGTAGGTGGACGGGTCGACGAGGACCCCGACGTGGGCATGGTTCTTGGCTGCGGCCCGCACCATGGCCGGGCCACCGATGTCGATCAGCTCCTCCGGCTGCCCGGCGCCATGTTGAAAGTCGGCGACGCTCGATCCGAACGGGTAGAGGTTGCCGACGACAAGATCGATCGGGGTGATGCCGTGTTCGGCCATGTCGGCTTGATGCTCGGGGTCGGTGCGGTCGGCCAGGATGCCGCCGTGTACTTTCGGGTGCAGCGTCACCACTCGGTGACCAAGCATGATCGGCGAGCCGGTGTGGTCAGCGACGTCGACGACCGCAATGCCAGCCTCGGCGATGGTCCGCGCGGTCCCTCCGCTGGAAATCAACTCCCATCCCAGCTCGGTGAGACCGCGGGCCAGGTCGACAACACCCGACTTGTCGTACACGGACAGCAGGGCACGGCGGGGTTCGCTCACGAGACGGAAGCTACCAGCCCCAGCCGCACGTCTTGAAGCCTCCGGCAGCCACCCGGAAGCCGTGCACTACGCTCCGGCGAGAGTGACTGGCCGGGAGGGCCGATGGACAACTTGAAGACGACACAGATCATGGCGCTCATCGGTGGTGCGGTGCTCTTTCTCGCCACGTTCCTGCCATGGTTCGACACGCCGCTCGGCAGCACCAACGGGTGGGAGACGGAGTTCTTTGGGCTCAAGGGGCTCTTCGTGGCGGTGATCGGGTTGGCCATCGCTGGTGGCGTTGGCGCCCAGGCCTTCGGCGGGGTCACGTTGCCCGAGCGCATCGTCGGTCTCGAGCATCCGCAGATCCATCTCACATTGGGCTTCGGCGCCTTCTTGATCACCTTTGGTCAACAGTTCGCCTCGAACCCAGGAGTCGGGGTTCTCCTCGGATGGATTGCATCGGCTGTCATCGTCGCGTCGTCGATGATGGACATGCGGGCGGCCCCAGCGAGTCCACCCACCCAGTTCTGAAGCAGACGGGTCAGTCGCCGACCTCGACGGCGAGCGGATCGATGCACGGGCCCGCGGACGAGACCTCGGCCTGACGAACCTCGTGGGCCGGGGTCACAAACCCGGACCCTTCAGCGTCGGTGACCAACCATCGAACGATGGCGTTGGCGATTGCATCGGCGAGCGGCGCCCGGTTCGTGCCCCCCGTCCACATCACCGAAGCCGCATCCGGGTCGACCGGCAGGTGCACGACGGCTCGGGCCGAGGTCGAGGGCTCCTGAAGGACAGTGAAGAAGTCATCGCCGCGCTGGTTCAGGACGGATCGCACGCCGGAATCGAGATCATCGGGCCACCCCACCGAAAAGAGGTCGATGGCCGACACGACGTCGGCATACAAAAGCCCGGCGAGCCGTTGCGACGGTTCGTCGATCGCCGGGTAGACGACTTCGAGCGAAGGGTCGGCGGTCAAGGCACCAACGCCGTCGACCACCGACACGGTCACGACCACCAAAGCTCCTGCCGAAACCCCGGCCTCGCGTCGGTAGGAGGCAGCAAGGTCGACTGCACCCTGGCGAGTGATGACCGTTGCAATGCCGGCGGCCTGGAGCCGGTCGGCGATCGTGGTCGATAGCGCTGCGTTCCGTTCGACCTCGGTCGCACCGTCTGCGGTGCGTGCATCCCCTGCCGGATCGATCACCACGAGCGCATGTTCGACCTCGGTGCCCGTCTCCGTGCGGGCGGTGCCGCATGGCGTTTCGATGGTCCACGATGTGTTGTTGGCGTTGAGGACCGGCGCCGCGATGCCGTCGATGATGACGACGCCAGGTGCCGGCCGCGGCGATGGGAGGTCACGGCGGTCGAGGGTGGCGAGACCGGCCGGCGAGCCCACAGTCGTCGGCGGCAGCGTGGTTTCCACGTCGGCATCGTCAGAGAACAGGGTGGGCGTCGGTTCGGTGAACTCGATGTCGGTTCCGCCGGTGCCACAACCGACGGCCAAGGCCGCAACGAAACCGACGATGCCGCGTCGCCTCACTCGAGCCTCGGATCGGTGCAGTTGCCGGTGCCACCGGCACCCGAGGGACCGAAGCCCCGAAAGATCGGGTCGTCGATGAAGCCGGTCCCCGGATCGTCGGTGGTCAAGAACCGTTGGATCGCAGCAAGCGTCGCATCGGCGAGCTCCTGTTGCACCGCCGGATCCGAGACGAGTTCTTCCTCCGCCGGATTGGACAGGTAGGCGTACTCGGTGAGCACGCTCAGCACCGGCGCGGGGCGCCGTAGAACTCCGTAGTAGTCGCCACCCTCCTGGTTGGGCCGAAAGGTCGCGCCAGCGTCGTTGAGCGCCACCCAGTTGATGTCGTACTGCGCCAGCGCGGCGTAGGACTCCTCGTAGATCAAGCCGGCGAGACGCTTCGATTCCGGGTTGTCGATCTGGTGATACATCTCGGTGCCGGGGGTTTCGCTCGCAGCATCGGTCCCGGCGTTGAAGTGCACCGAGATGAATGCGATCGGGTCGAGGGCGTGGGCGATCTCTGCCCGCGTCACGATCGGCACTCGTACGTCCGTTTGGCGGGTCATGACCACCGAGTAGCCGGCACCGACGAGGGTGTCGCGCAGCTTGAGCGTGACGTCGAGATTGAGATCAGCTTCTCGCAACCCACCCGGTCCCACCGCACCGGGCTCGGAGCCTCCGTGACCGGGGTCGAGCACGAAGTCAGCGGTCTCGATCACCCGGCCGCCGCCGATGTCCGCGAGGCGGCCGCACGGGGTCCACACCCGGTGCCGATCGCCTTCCAGCCCGCTGAGGATCGGGGTGATCCAGCCCGTGTTCGTCACCAAGACGCCATCGGTTTGTCCATTGATCGGTGTACCGCGCTCATCGAGTGCGAGTTCGGGGAGCACCTCCGGCACGGTTGTACTCGTCGTGGTTGTGGTCGTGGTTGTCGTCGTGGTCGTGGTTGTCGTCGTGGTCGTGGTGGTCGGTACGGTCGTGGGTGGCGCGTCGTCTGTGGTTGTGATCGACGTCGTGGATGTCGTCGTCGTCACCGACTCTGGAGCAACGCCGACCGACGTCGTCCCACACGCCGTCAACACGGCCAGGAGGCCCAAAACGGCAACGCGGGGGAACGACATTCCCCCACGCTGCCAAACCGCCGCACCTTGGTGGTGGCAGCGGTGCTGAATTGTCCCCGAGCTACAGCCCCGCGACCTCGTTGGCGCGCTCAGAGAGACGCGACGATTTCGGCCATGAGCTCGCCGGCTTCGGTCGGGTTCTGGCCAACCTTCACACCGGCGTCCTCGAGTGCTTCCATCTTGGCCGCCGCGGTGCCCTTGCCGCCGGAGACGATGGCGCCCGCGTGGCCCATCTTCTTGCCGGGAGGTGCGGTGACGCCGGCGATGTAGGAGCTGACCGGCTTGGTCATGTGGTTCTTGATGAACTCGGCCGCTTCTTCCTCGGCCGAGCCGCCGATCTCGCCGATCATCATGACGGCCTTGGTGTCGGGGTCAGCCTCGAACGCCTGGAGGCAGTCGATGAACGACGTGCCCGGAACCGGGTCGCCGCCGATGCCGACGCAGGTGGTGACGCCGATGTCCTTCTGCTTGAGCTCATACAGCGCCTGATAGGTGAGTGTGCCGGAGCGGCTCACGATGCCGACCGGACCGCCGGGCTTGGCGATGTGGCCGGCGGTGATGCCGATGTTGCACTTGCCGGGGCTGATGATGCCGGGGCAGTTCGGCCCGAGGAGCCGGGTGTTCGGGAAGTCGGCCTTCAGCTTGTTGAAGAAGTAGGCCTCGTCGTGGGCGGGCACGCCCTCGGTGATCGCCACGATGAACTCGATGCCGGCCTCGGCCGCTTCGAGCACCGCACCCTGCACGCCCGGCGCGGGAATGAAGATGCAGGTGGCGGTGGCGCCGGTGGCTTCCTTGGCCTCGGCAACCGAGGCGTAGATCGGCACGCCGTCTACGTCGGTGCCGGCCTTCTTGGGGTGGGTGCCGGCCACGACCTGAGTGCCGTACTCGGCGTTGAGCTTGCCGTAGTAGCTGCCCTGGGAGCCGGTGAGGCCCTGGTAGATGACCTTGGTGTTTTCGTCGACGAAGATGCTCATGATTGGTCCTCTCAGCTCGCCAGTTCCACAGCTTTGCGAGCTGCATCCAACATGGTCTCTTCCATCATCAGCTTGTCGCTGAGGTTCGGTTCGAGGATCGCTCGTCCTTCTTCAGCGTTGGTGCCGTCGAGGCGGATCACGATCGGGCTGTCGATGTCGACTCGCCGCATCGCTTCGAGGATGCCGTTGGCGACCTCTTCGCCGCGGGTGATGCCACCGAAGATGTTGATGAAGATCGACTTGACGTTCGGGTCGTTGTTGATGACTTCCATCGCCCCAGCCATGACGTCGGCGTTGGCGCCGCCGCCGATGTCGAGGAAGTTGGCCGGGCTGCCGCCGACCTGGTTGACGACGTCGACCGTGCTCATGGCGAGGCCGGCGCCGTTGGCGATCACGCCGACGGTGCCGTCGAGACCGACGTACTCGAGACCCTTGGCGTGAGCGGCTTCTTCTCGGTCGTCGCGGGGTTGCGTTTCGTCGTACTGGGCGTAGTCCTCGTGGCGGAACGTGCTGTTGCCGTCGAGGGTGACCTTGGCGTCGAGCACGTGCACTTTGTCCTCGGGGGTGAGGATCAGCGGGTTGATCTCGACCAGGTCACAGTCGCCTTCGGTGTAGGCGGTGTACAGCTTCTGGAGGATGTCGACCGAGCCTTCGACGGCCGCATCGGGCAGATTCGCAGCGGCGACCCATTCGCGGGTGGCTTCTTCGGAGAGGCCGACGACCGGGTCGACCCAGATCTTGGCGATCGCGTCAGGGTTCTCTTCGGCGACGGTTTCGATCTCGACACCGCCTTCCTTGGAGAGCATGCCGAGGTGCTTCTTGGCCGAACGATCGAGGGTGAAGCTGGCGTAGTACTCCTCGGCGATGTCGGAGGCCTTCTCGATCCAGACGCGCTTGACGATGTGGCCTCGGATGTCGAGCCCGAGGATGTTGGTGGCGTGTTCGCGCACCGCGTCGATGTCGGCGGCGAACTTCACACCACCGGCCTTGCCTCGCCCACCGGTGTGGACCTGAGCCTTCACCATGACCGGCGTGCCGAGTTCTTCGGCGGCGGCGACGGCTTCATCGACCGTGAATGCCACTAGGCCGGGACTCACCGGCATTCCGTACTGGGCGAAGAACTGCTTGCCCTGATATTCGAACAAATCCACCGGCGTTGCCTCCCGGATCGCGTACGGAGAGATACTAGGCAGGAGCGGGACGCCTCCCCCGATCCAGCCTCAGAAACGGAGATGTCGTATGCCCGTCGCTCGCGGCCCTCAAATGAACGCCCGCTCCGCGGTGCTGGTCGGTTTGACCGGCGTGATGATTGCCGTTGTGCTCGGCGGCGGTGTGCTGTTTCTCGCCAGCCAGGGCGGCGATGTCGAGATTCAGCTGGGCGATCGTGATTTCAACGCCGGGCAGATCGGCCGGATCTCCGAGGAGATCGACGATCGCGGTCCGATCCTCTACAGCGATGTCGCGGGTCGAAACCGAGACATCATCTTGCAGCACATCGGTGACGATCCCGAGGCCGGATGGTTTGCATTTGAAGCCCGTCCGGCGGGCGAACCGAGGGATTGCTTCTTCGAGTGGAACGAGGATGCCGACCGGTTCGACCTGATCCAGGCGCCCGGCAGCGACGCCGAATGCGCCGACGTCACGATGGATGAGCGAGGCAATCTCTCCACCGGTGAGCTGATCGTGACCTACCCGGTGGCGATCGACGACGACAACAACGTGCGAGTCGACATCAACGCCAACCGAGACGACGCTGAGACCGATGGGTGAAACCGACCGGATCTATCTGCGTGATGCCGAACTGCGGGAGTTCACGGCCACCGTCATCGAGATCAACAACGACGGCGCAGTCGGTCTCGACGCCACCGCGTTCTATCCGACCGGTGGTGGTCAGCCTCACGACACCGGCACGCTGACCTGGGACGGCGGGTCCGTGGCGGTCACCGATGTGCGAGGCAAGGGCCCGGTCGTGTTCCACACCGTCGATGGCGAAGCGCCAGCGGTCGGGACGGAGGTGACCGGCACGGTCGACTGGGAGCGGCGCCATCAACTGATGCGCACGCACACGGTGCTGCACATCCTGTGCGGTGTGATCTGGAACGAATGGGGCACGCCGGTGACGGGCGGCAACATGGAGCCGCTGTCGGCCCGGATGGACTTCGAGTTCGACCCGCTGCCCGAAGGCTTCGTCGACCGGGTGACTGAACTCGTCAATGCCGAGATCGCCGCCGACCGCCCCATCGAGGTCAGCTTCTTGCCCCGCGACACCGCGTTGGCCGACGCTGATCTGATCCGCACGAAGGTCAACCTCATTCCCGAGTCAGTCACCGAAATTCGGGTGATCGACATCGTCGGACTCGACAAGCAAGCCGATGGCGGCACCCATGTTGCGTCGACCGGCGAGGTCGGCCGGTTCGAGGTCGTCAAGACCGAGTCGAAGGGCAAGGGCAACAAGCGCCTGCGCGTCCAGCTCCACGACACCTGAGATCCCTGATGCGCATTCGTCAGATCGTGCTCGACACGGCGGAGGTCGAACGGGTCGCCACCTTCTGGTCCGAGTTACTCGGCTGGCCGATGGAACGTTGGTCAGACGAGTGGATCTCGATGAGCGATGGAACGGCGCGTCTTGCGATCCAGTACGCCCCGGATCATCAGCCGCCGTCTTGGGGCGATCCGGCTCGCCCGCAACAGGCACATCTCGACATCGAGGTCGACGACATCGATGTCGCTGAGGAGCAGGTGCTGGCAAGCGGCGGCACCAAGCTCGGTGCTCAGGATGGCGCCGTCGCCGGGTTTCGGGTCTACGCCGACCCCGCCGGACATCCGTTCTGCCTCGAATACCACAACGACTGATCCCGACGAGCGATTTGTTGACAGTCCGGCAACAAATCTTTATGTTGATGCTATGGAAACAAACTCCGGTCATCTCACGCTGGCTTCCTACGAGGCCGCCGCCCGCGGGCCGTTGACGATGTGGCCGCTCATCGGCGTTCTGGCGGGCCTGCTCTTCGCATCATTCGCGATCGACAGCGCAGCCGCTCGCGGTGTTGCCGTCGCCGTCTATGTGGTCGGTGTCTTCATCGCCGTGTTCTGGCAAATCACGCGAACCGGCGTCCAGCCCCGATTCGACACCATGCCACAACCACTGCGGCGCAACCTCTACGGCTTCTGGGTAGCCAGCGCTCTCGTCGGCGTCGTTGCGATGGCGGTCTCGTTCGCCACGAACTTTGTCATCGGCGGCGTCGTCGTTGCTCTCTGCGTCACCGTCGGCGGCATCACCTACCACCGACGTTCCCGCATACTCATCGACCAACTCACCGGCGAATGAGCCTCGAGCAACTCGATCCGAACTTCACCGCACCAAAGCGCCTTCGCCTGGCCGCGATTCTTCGGGCATCCGTTTGGGCGGAGTTCGCGTTTCTCCAAGACCACGTCGGGCTCTCCAAGACCGACCTATCGAAACAGATGAAGCACCTCATCGATGCGGGCTACGCCGAGAGCAAACGCGCCGGCGGACGTCGGGGAGGCACTGCTTGGTTCCGCCTCACCCGTGACGGCGCATCGGCCTACGACCAGCACCTCACTGCGCTGCACCAGCTCACCAGCGATGTGCCCGTCTCCCCCAACACCCCCGATTGATCTGCGGCTGAACCATGAGCAGTAAAGATCTTCGTTTTAGTGATCGAAATAGATCCTAAGTAGCAACTTTCTACTAGTCTTGAGCGCCATGTGGCTTACCGCAGAAGAACAGGAGGCCCGCTTCGGCGAGACGGTTCGACGACGACGTCTTCGAACCGGGATGACCGTTGCCGAGGTGGCAGAGCGCGCCGAGGTATCGCAGAAGACGGTCGCCAATCTCGAACACGGCCGCGGTTCGACGTTGAACACGTTGATCAAGGTTCTCCGGGCGCTCGACGCCGAGTCGTGGCTCGACTCGCTCACACCGGACGAGCCGATCTCACCAATCGCTCTCCTTGAGCAACAACGTCCCGAACCCAGGAAGCGGGGACGCCGAAGTCGTGACTGAGCCGTTTCGCCAACTCGACGTGGTCAAGGTCCTTTTCGAGGGGCGGCTCGTCGGCGCAATCGCGAATGACCCTCGATCCAAGCTTCCGGTCTTCGAGTACGAAACCAACTGGGCACGAACAGGCGATGATCTCGCACCACTGGAGCTGCCCAGAACGGCCGGACCCGTGGCCTTCCCTGACCTCGACCGGTCGTCCTTCCGCGGCCTGCCGGGACTCGTCGCCGACAGCTTGCCCGGTGCGTTCGCCGACCTCCTCACCAACGCCTGGCTCGCCCGCCACGGCGTACAACCCGGCGCCATCACTGCCGTCGACAGACTCGGCTATGTCGGAAGCCGCGGCGTCGGTGCGCTGACCTTCGAACCCGATCTCAGGGACGATGGAGGCCCGACGCCGACCGTGGTCGACCTGGGCGAGGCGGCCTCTGCGGCTCATCGCGCCGTGAACGGCAGTTTGCTCGACAGCGAGGCGCCGGACGCGCTCGAGCAACTCCTCGACACGTCGGGGTCAGCGGGTGGGGCCCGGGCGAAGGCCGCCATTGCGCTGGGGCCCGCCGGCGAGGTTCGTTCCGGACAGCATGACGCCCCGGAGGGATACTCCCATTGGCTCTTGAAGTTCGATGTCGGCCGATCGAGAGCGCGTGCGAACCCGACCGGACTCGGTCGGGTCGAATACGCCTACGCCCGTATGGCCGTCGATGCGGGCATCGAGATGAGCGAATGCCGGCTTCTCCAGGTCGACGGACTCGCTCACTTCCTTACCCGGCGATTCGATCGGCCCGGGCCTGCGACCCGATTGCACGTTCAGTCGTTCGCGGCAATGGGGCACCTTCCGCCCGAGCATGTCGGTGCCCACAGCTACGAACAGCTGCTCCAGACGTGCATCCGGCTCGGGCTCACGGCTGACGAACGACGACAGGTCTTCCGCCGGATCGTGTTCAACATCGCTGCGGTCGTCCGGGACGACCACACGAAGAACCACGCGTTCCTCTACGAAGCCGGGCGCTGGTCGCTCGCTCCGGCGTTCGATCTGACGTTCGCGTTCGATGACGACGGCGGATGGCTTCGCAATCACCAGTTGACAGTCAACGGTTCGGTCCATGGAGCGCCGCGAGGGGCCCTGCTCGAACTCGCTGAGCGGGCCAAGGTCTCAAGCGCCGGACGCATCATCGACGAGGTCGTGGCCGCAGTTGGCACCTGGCGTGACCATGCCACCGCCGCAGGGGTCGACGAACCTCTCACGCAGATCGTCGCCACGGAGATCGACGCCACCGCACTCGCCAGCTGACCGTCGGTTACCGACCGGTTGAGGCCGTGACCTAACGTCTCGGCATGCAGCTGAGTGAAATCGATCTGTCCGACGTCGAAGGGTTCTGGACCGAACCGCTCGATGTCCGAGAGGCGGCCTTCGAGACGCTTCGACGCGAGGACCCGATTCGCTTCTTCGCCGAGCACGAGACCGAGTATCTCCCGGCCGGCCCCGGCTACTACGCCCTGACCCGACACGCCGACATCATCGCAGCCAGTCGCCAACCAGAACTGTTCCAATCCGGGGCCGGGACGAACATTCCAGATCTCCCGCCCGAGTTCAACGAGTTCTTCGGCTCGATGATCAACATGGACGACCCTCGCCACAAGCGTCTTCGCAAGCTGGTGGCCGCCGGTTTCACGCCGCGCATGCTGCAACGCAACATGGAAGACGTCGAGCTGGCGGCGGGCCGCATCGTCGACCGGCTCCGAGAAGAAGGCCCGGGCTGTGATTTCGTCACGGCCTGCGCGGCGTGGCTTCCGGTGAAGATCATCTGCGACATGATGGGGATTCCCGAGTCGCAGTACGAGTTCGTCTTCGACATGACGAACATCATCTTGAGTCAGGGCGATCCGGAGTTCATTCCGGAAGGCAAGAACCCGCTCGAAGCGTTTCTCGAAGCCGGCGCCGGTCTGGCGGCGTTGATCGATGACATCGCCGACCGTTCCGTCGACGGCGACGCGGCCGATCTGACCACTGCGCTCGTCAACGCAGAGATCGAGGGCGACAAGCTGACCCGACAGGAGATCCAGAGCTTCTTCGTGCTGCTGTGTGCTGCCGGAAGCGAGACGACCCGCAACTCGATCGCGTGGGGCCTGACCTTCTTGACCGACCATCCCGACCAGCGCGACCTGTTGATGAGCGATGTCGAGACCCACATGCCAAACGCGGTCGAGGAAATGGTTCGCATGGCAAGCCCGGTCATTCACTTCCGCCGCACCGTCACCGAAGACGGCGCCCAGCTCGGCGACCACACGTTCTCCGAGGGCGACAAGGTCGTGCTGTTCTATGCCTCCGGCAACCGCGACGATGCCGTCTTCCACGACCCGTACCGGTTCGACATCACCCGCGACAATCTCCGCGATCATGTCGGTTTCGGCGGACCCGGACCGCACTTTTGTCTTGGCGCCCACCTCGCCCGCCGCCAGATCAGCGTGATGTATCGGGACTTGCTGCGTGAGCTTCCCGAGATTCACAGCGTGGGTGAACCCGACCGCCTGCGTTCGAGCTTCATCAACGGACTCAAGCACATCGAGTGCGCCTGGTAGCCGTCGTGCAGCTCGCTACCGATCGGTGATGCCGACGATGGTGCCGAACGGGTCTTTGATCTGCGCCATCCGCCACCCATCGACCGCGAGCGGGCCCCGATAGACGGTGGCGCCGTTGTGAACCAGTCGGTCGAGCGCCTCGTCGAAGCGATCGACCCCGAGGTACGGCACGACGCTCGCTCCCGGCGGATTCTTGGTCTCTCGGCCGGGTGGAAGCCAAACTCGACGCCGCCAGGGAGATCGATCCAGCAGAAGCTGTTGGCGCACTGCGGCGTTTCGTCGCATGCCGCCGCCCACCATCCACAGACCACTTCGGGGTTGTCGACGAAGACCATCACCCCACGCACGCCACGGATCGTCGGCGGCACTCGATTGGGTTCCGCGTCGTCGATCGCCATGGCCGGGTCGGGGCTCAGATCTTTTCGAGTGGGGCCCAGCTGAGGAGCAGCCGCTTCTCGCCGACCGAGCCGAAGTAGACGGACGCTTCGGCTTTGTCGCCGGCGCCTTCGATGTCGGTGATCACGCCTTCGCCCCACTGGTTGTGGCGCACGTCGTCGCCGACCTTGAGGCCCATTGCTTCGGCTCCGGATGGGGTCGGCTTGTTGGCGGCGGCGAGGGCGGCTTCGACGACGTCGTCGTGGTGGCTGTCGCGGCCACCGCCGCCGAAGGTCCGGCCGGTCGGGACCTCGCTGCCCCCTCCCCCGCCATAGGTTCGGCCGCCTCCGCTGCGGTCGCGGCGTGAGCGCAACATGCGGGTGCCGCCGATCTCCTCGATCAGCTCGGACGGGATCTCGTCGAGGAAGCGGCTCGGCGGGTTGTACTGCGTCTGGCCGTGCATCATCCGGCTCCATGCGCTCGTGAGATGCAGCTTCTCCATCGCTCGGGTGATGCCGACATAGGCGAGGCGGCGTTCTTCTTCGAGTTCGGCTGGTTCGCCGAGGGCCCGGATGTGCGGGAACACACCGTCTTCCATGCCGACCAAGAAGACGACGGGGAACTCGAGTCCCTTCGCCGAGTGCAGGGTCATCAAGGTGACCTGGGATTCCTCTTCGTCGATGTCGTCGGTGTCGCTGACGAGGGAAACCTGTTCGAGGAAGTCGTCGACCGTCTCGTACTCGCGAGCCATGCCGACCAGTTCGGACAGGTTCTCCAGCCGCCCTTCGGCCTCGACCGACCGCTCGGCCTGGAGCTCTTCGAGATAGCCGGACCGTTCGAGCGCTTCTTCGATGATAGTGGCCGGACCGGCGTTGAGCTTGCGGATCTCGGTGGTCAGCACCAGGAACTTCTCGATACCGGTTGCGGCTCGACCCCCGACACCGGCTTCGTCGAAGCGCAGAACCGCCTGGTCGAACGATTCGCCGTTGGCGGAGGCCCAGGCGTCGAGCTTGCCGATCGACGAATCGCCGACCCCTCGCTTGGGGGTGTTGATGACCCGCTTGACCGACACCTCGTCGGTCGGGTTGACGATCGCCCGGAGGTACGCCAGCGCGTCCTTCACTTCGCGACGGTCATAGAAGCGGGTGCCGCCGACGACCTTGTACGGGATCCCGACCCGCACCAGGAACTCTTCGATGACACGCGACATGGAGTTGGTTCGGTAGAACACCGCCATCTCGCCCCATCGCTTGTGGTCGTGATCGTGGAGCTTGGCGAGCTCGTTGGCGACGAATTGGGCTTCGTCGGATTCGTCGTCGGCGTGGTAGCGAACGATCTTCTCGCCGGCGCCCTTGTCGGTCCACAAGTCCTTGGGTTTGCGGCCGACGTTGCGAGCGATGACGGCGTTGGCCGCGTCGAGGATCGACTGGGTCGATCGGTAGTTCTGTTCGAGCACGACGACGGTGGCGTCGGGGAACGCTTCTTCGAACTCGAGAATGTTGCGAATGTCGGCGCCTCGGAACGCATAGACCGAGTTGTGCACGAGCACGCCATTAGCGACATACGTGTGCACATCATCGACTTCGAGGTCGTAGACCGGGCCCGACGCCTCAAAGATCTCGACGTCGTCGACTGCCACTCGATCGAAGCCGTGGTCTGTCTCCACCAACACGACCATCCCCGGGCGGAGGTGGCTAAGCGGTTGGTAGCCGTAAATCTCGCCATCGACGGCCATCCGACGGTTGACTTCCAGCTGCCCCTCCCAAGACATCGCCGTGGCTTCCCAAAGTGCTTCGCAATAGCTCTTCCGTGATGTCTCCACACGCACCGATGCGTGCTTGGACTTCCGGACGTTCCAACCGCCGTCAAGCAGCCGTTTCGCAACGTCTTGCCGGTTGGACGACCATTGAAGCCGGTGGTACCCCACCTCTCCAGAACGGTGGTCGGAGAACATCGTGAGGTTGAGCGTCTGCCTATTCGCCCCGCTCTGCGGTCGGTGATGCGGGAACTCCTCATGCAGATCAAGATCCTCGAAGAGTTGCTTTGCCGCCTGTTCGGTGTCGAGCGCATCGAACAGCCGAGCAAGATCGTCGGCTCCCATCGCCAGGTTCCGGCCAAGGGAATGAAAACAAGCTGTCGGGAGCCCGTACTGGGCGGCGTAGTAGGCCTCCCACCAGGAGGCCTCGGCCGAGGAACCGACGACCCGCAGGATCCAGGCCTTGTCGCCGTGCTCCTGGTTGCATCGGACTCGCAGACCGATCTCCAAGCCACCCTTCCCGTTGGGACGCGTCGCTTTGGTTTGCCCGACGCGGAACCCGCGATCGTGTCGGTACATGAGGTAGACGACATGTGCCGACGGGTCGAGCGTGAGCTGGGCCGGGACGATGTGGTGAGGTGTCCCTTCGATCGTTCGACCCCCGGCGTGGATGCGATAGCGCCGTCCCATGTGGCGTGTCTTACGGACCTCACGAATCGGACGGGCCACCGGCGTGTTCGACCCGCCGGTGCCGTAGACGAGATCGCCTTCGCGAAGTGTCTCGATCGGGCGATCGCCTTGGGGTGTCGAGATCATCGTCCCCGGCGGAAGGCACTGATCGCTGTCGCCGACGACGGTGACTTGGCGGTGCTCCTCGGCTAGCTGGAGGACGAGGTCGTTCTGGACCGGGTTGGTGTCCTGGTACTCGTCGACGAGCACATGACCGAAGCGCCGGCGCCAGCCGTCGAGCACGTCAGGATGTTCACGGAACAGCTGCGCAGTACGCATCAGGAGATCGTCGAAATCCATGGCGCCAGCCTGGAGCAGGCGCTTCTGATACTCGGCGTACACGTCGCCGATCTTGCGCTGAAAGATCTGCTCCGCCTCGGCTGCGTACTGCTCGGGGCCGATGTTCTCGTTCTTGGCCATCGAGATGGTGCCGTGCACCGACCGGGGCGGGAACCGCTTAGGATCGAGATTCAGGTCACGGATGACATAGCCGGCGAGGCGAACCGCGTCGGCTTGGTCGTAGATCGAGAACCGACCGGGGAAGCCGAGGCGTTCGACGTCGCGCCGCAGGATGCGCACACACGCCGAGTGGAACGTGGACACCCACATCTTCTCGGCGACCGGCCCGACGAGGCCACCGACGCGGTGCTTCATCTCGCCTGCCGCCTTGTTGGTGAAGGTGATGGCGAGGATCTCGAACGGCGACAGACCCTGCTCGATCAGGTGGGCGATGCGATGGGTGAGGACTCGGGTCTTGCCCGAACCGGCACCGGCGACGACGAGCAGCGGCCCGCCGTCGTGGAGAACCGCGTCGTACTGGGCCGGGTTGAGACCGGCGAGCAAGGGAGATTCCGACATCGTCGGCCACCCTAGCGAGTGCGACTGACACCAGACCGCGCCAGGAGGCGGCCTCCGAGGGTCAGGGCGAGGTGCCTTCGAAGGAATTGCGGGCGGCCATCTTCGACGGGGGCTTCCTCGTGATCGGGCCGTGCCCCTTCAGCTCGGGGTAGCCGATCGGCACCATGGCGACCGTGGCCCACGAGTCGGGGATGTCGAGCAGCGCCTTCACCTCGTCTTCGCGGTGACAGTGAAGCGTCGTGAGCGTGCAGCCGAGGCCTTCCGCGGCGCACGCCAGCATGGCGTTCTGCACTGCCGGATACACCGAGCCGCCGCCGACCATGCTGATGCGGTCGAGCTTGGCATCGGTGATCGCCATCGCCGCTGGATTGGCGGCGAATAGCAAAATGGCCGGGGCTTCGTGGAGGTTGTCGGCCAGCCGATTGCCCGCGTCCGCGACCTTCTTCCACTGCTCCTCGTCGCGGGTGCCGGCCACTCGCTCGAGTCGAGGAACTGCACCACGTACGGATCCCACTCGGCCTTGTAGATGGTCTGCAGCCCAGCCTTGCGTTCGAGGTCGGTGACGACCACGACCTTCCACGGCTGGGTGTTGCCGCCGGTCGGCGACCAACACGCCGCCTGCAAGACCCGTTCGAGCACATCGTCGGGAATCGGGTCAGGGCGAACACGCCGCACCGCCCGCAGCGTGCTCATCGTCTCGTACAGGTCGGCCATGGGCGGCGGCCTGTCAGGAATTCAGCTTGTAGCCCAGCCCGCGGATGGTGACGATGCGCTCGGGGTTGTCGGGCATCGGCTCGACCTTGGCCCGCAGCCGTTTGATGTGCACATCGAGGGTCTTGGTGTCGCCGACATAGTCGTAGCCCCACACCCGGTCGATGAGTGTCTGGCGGGTGACGACGATGCCGGCGTTTTCCATCAGGAGTGCGAGGAGCTGGAACTCTTTGAGCGGCAGCTGCACCGACTCGCCGTTGATCGCGACCTCGTGGCGGTCTCGGTCGAGGGAGATCTCTCCAACCGTGAGCACCGATGCGGGTGTCTCGTCGCGCTGGTTCGGTGCGGTGCCGGCTCGACGCAAGACGGTTCGCATGCGGGCGACGAGCTCACGCACTCGATAGGGCTTCGAGACATAGTCATCGGCGCCGACCTCGAGCGCGACGACAGCGTCGATCTCTTCGTTGCGGGCCGACACCATGATGACGGGCGTGTCGTCCGCCGCTCGGATCTGGCGACAGACATCGATGCCGGACATACGGGGCAGCATCACGTCGAGCAGAACGAGATCCGGGTGATATGCCCGGTAGACCTCGAGTGCTTCCTCGCCATCAGCGGCGAGGTGCACGATGAACCCTTCCTGTTTGAGGGCTTGACGAAGCCCTTCCCGAAACGCTGGTTCGTCATCGACAACCAGGACGCTGATCAGATCGGTCACAGAACGGTTGCCTCCAGCGGCAAGGTGATCGTGAAGACCGAACCGTCACCGGGTTTGGATTCGACCGACACGCGACCGCCGTGGTTACTGGCGACGTGCCGGACGATCGCCAAGCCCAGGCCGGTTCCGCCGGTCTCTCGACTCCGGGCTCGGTCGACTCGGTAGAAGCGTTCGAACACCCGCTCGAGTTCGGTGCGAGGAATACCGACACCTTCATCGCGGACACTGATCGCCACGTTCTCGGACAGGTCCTCGACCACGACGGTCACTTGAGAGTCGGACTCGCTGTAGCGCACCGCATTGTCGATCAGATTGGTGAGGGCCCGCACGAGCGCCCGACGGTCGCCGGTCACGAGGAGCCCACTGGGCACGCCGACAGATGCCAGTTCGACCCGTTGCGTCGACGCGAAGACGTTGACCTTTTCGATCGACCGGCTCACAACGTCGTCGACCGCAACGGTTTCGGTGTCGGATTCGGTTTCTTCGAGTCGGGTCAATTCCAGCAGGTCATCGATGATGTCTTCGACCCGCTTCGCTTCGCGCATCAACATGTCGCTCAGGCGGGTTCGATCTTCCGCGTTGGGCTCGGTGGAGATCGTGTCCGCAAGGAGGCTCATCGCCCCGACCGGCGTCTTGAGTTCGTGAGAGACGTTCGCAACAAAGTCGCGACGAATGGCATCGATGCGGCGTTCCTCGGCGATCTGGTCGATCACCGCGAGACCTCGCGACGCGGGCGTCTCGGCGAGGCCAGCGAGGCGAGCCTTCGCCCGTTCCGCGGCCTGCGCTTCAGGCGACCATCCGTCGACGATGTAACGAACTCGCTCCCCGATGTTCTCCGCATGGTCGCCGATCCGTTCGTAAAAGCGGCCGACGAGCGCCAGCTGCAACGACTGTTGTGGATCGATCTCGCCGCGACGAGCGTCTTGAATCACATGCTGGATGTAGCGGTAGTGGAGATCGTCGAGGAGGTCGTCGAGTTCGTCGATCGACTTGGCCAGCTCTGCGTCACGGGTTCGAAACGCCGTCCCCGCCCGCCGAAACAGCTCGACGGCCTGGGCTGACATGTGAGCGACGAGGTCACGAATTTGATCGTCGGGATGGGCACCTTGCAGGCGGCCGACCGCCTTGGCGATGTTGGCGACCAGGTCGCCGCTGCGTTCGACGTCGGAGTTGGCGTGCAGTGTGCCCACGATGAAACGCAGGTCCGATGCAACCGGCTGTTCACGTACAAGCGTGTCGACACAGCCTTCCTCGACTTGGGTCGACAGCAGGTCGATCTCGTCGTCTCGCGCCACGAGATCGTCGGCCAAGGCAATGTCGCCTTCCAGCATCGCGGTCGTCACCTGCCCGACCCGGTCGGCGACCATCTCGATCATTTCGAGCAGGTTCCGCTCGATCAACCCGATCCGCTCGTCGAGCTGCGTGCGGTTCTCCATCATCCGAACCGACCGGTCACATAGGCCTCGGTGCGCTCGTCGGCCGGGTTGGAGAAGATCGTGGAGGTTTCGTCGAACTCGACAAGACGTCCGCGCCGGTTCCCGGAGTCATCGAGCTCGGCCGTGAAGAAGGCGGTGCGGTCCGAGACGCGGGCCGCTTGCTGCATGTTGTGGGTGACGATGACGATCGTGTAGTCGTTCTGGATCTCTTTCATGAGTTCCTCGATACGACCGGTCGCGATCGGGTCGAGCGCCGAGCACGGTTCGTCCATGAGAAGAACGTCGGGGTTGACGGCGATCGCACGGGCGATGCACAGCCGCTGCTGCTGACCGCCGGACATGCCAAGCGCTGACTCGTTGAGACGATCCTTCACCTCGTCCCACAGGCCGGCTCGTCGCAGCGAACTCTCGACGATCTCTTCCATGTTGCCCTTCATGCCGCCGACGCGGGGGCCGTAGGCGACATTGTCGAAGATCGACTTGGGGAACGGATTGGGCTTCTGGAACACCATACCGATCCGGCGACGAACCGCGACCGGGTCAACCTCGGGAGCGTAGAGATCGACGCCGTGGTATTTCACCGATCCCTCGACCCGGGCGATCGGGATGAGGTCGTTCATGCGATTGAAGCAGCGCAGCACGGTCGACTTGCCGCAGCCCGATGGTCCGATGAATGCGGTGATCTCTCGTTCCTTCACCGTCAGGTTGACGTCGGCGACCGCGCGATTGTCGGCGTAGTAGACGTTGAGGTCGGCGAGGTTGAACACCTCGGCGGCAGCGTCTGCATCTCGTTGGTCGATGGTGAGGTCAGACACGTGGGGGACGGTTTCGTTCTCGGTCACGGACATCGTTTCTCCGGAGATCAGCGCCCAAGACGCTTGGCGATTCGGGCCCGTCCGATGATCGCCACCAGGTTGACCAGGAAGACGAGGACGAGCAGGACAAGACTGGCAGACGAGGCGTGGCCACGGAAGAGGGCGGCCGGCTCTTTCGTGAACGTCGTGATGTTCATCGGCAAGGCGGTGAACGCACCTTGCATCTGATCGAGGAAGTCGTTGTTGCCGACCGTGTAGAAGCCTGCTGCGCCGACAACGAGCAGCGGCGCCGCTTCGCCCAGCGCACGTGCGATCGAGAGCACGGTGCCAGTGAGGATGCCCGGCATCGCTGCGGGGAGCACCTGGGTGCGGATCGTTTCCCACTGAGTCGCGCCGAGACCGTAGGCCCCATCTCGGTAGGCGCTCGGGACGGCCCGAATCGCTTCAGCGGAGGTGATGATCACGATCGGCAGGACGAGCACCGCAAGCGTGAGGGCACCCGAGATGACCGACCGGCCGCCCGTCAGACCACCGAGCGTCTGGACGAAGACGGCCAGACCGAGCAGGCCGTAGACGATCGATGGAACGCCGGCGAGGTTGCGCACGGTCACCTGAATGAGGCGGCTCAGCCAGTTGTCGGTCGCGTACTCCTCGAGGTAGATCGCAGCGCCGATCCCGATCGGGAAAGTCATGATGACGATGGCGGCGATGATGAGGGTGCCCCTGATGCCCTGGGCGACACCGGCGTTGTCAGGGTTCGACGAGAACGGGGATGTCAAGAAGTCCCACGCTCGGCTCGTCATGATGTCGGACGACCCCTGAATGACGTCCCAGACCACCGCGGCGACGAGGACAAACGCTATGAGGACTGCGGTCGCGATGAGGCCGTAGAACGCCTGACCGGGTCGGTCGGCGCCTGGACGACGACGGAGGGCTGAAGGGTCGAACGCTTCGCCACGCATGTCAGTACACCTGCCGGAATCGACGAACGATGGAGTCGGATGCCACGTTGAGCAACAACGTGAAGAGGAACAACAAGGCGCCGAGGAAGTAGAGGCTCTGGAACGCGAGCCCGGAGCCGGCCACCGAGTCGGTGCCGGCTGCCACCGAAGCCATGGCGGCGGTCACGGTCTGGCCGGCTTCGGTTGGGTCGGTTTCGAAGAGCTGACCGCCGGTGCCACCCGCCGCGATGAAGACGACCATGGTCTCGCCAATCGCCCGCGAAATCCCGACGATCAGTGCGGCCGAAATGCCGGAGATTGCAGCCGGGAAGACGACCCGCAACGCAGTTGTGGCTTTGCGAGCGCCAAGCCCGTAGCTCGCTTCGCGCAGCTCCTGCGGTACGGCTCGCATCGCATCTTCGGAGATCGACGCCACGATCGGGATGGTCAAGATGCCAACGCCGAGGCCGGCAGCCAGCAACGAGAAGATGCCGATGTCGCTGAAGATCGGGCGAAGGATGTTCGGAAAGATGAAGCTGATGGCAAACAGGCCGAGCACGACCGACGGGATCGATGCCAGCGTTTCGATGAGCGGCTTGGCGAACCGCTGCGTCCGCTCGGTGGCGTACTCCGACAGGTAGAACGCAACGCCGATACCGACGGGGGCGGCGACGACCATGGCGATGAGCGTCACCCACAGGGTGCCGACGAAGAGGGTGGAGAGGTCGAACTGACCGCGGCGGGGGAACCAGCCTTCATCGAAGAGCAGGCCCCAGCTGAACTCGGCGTCGGCGACGAAGACGGCAGCCTCGGTGAAGATGTTGTAGACGATCAGGACGCTCACGACGACGGAGGACAATCCGGCGATGAGCATCAGGTTTTGCGCCCGACGGTTTTGGGCGGCTCGGGCGGGTGCGAGCTGAAGATCGGTGGTGGAACGAACCGGCGCCAGCTCGAACGCAGCACCGCTCATCGCCCCTTCGACGACCGATCCGCCGATGGCGAAGTCCCATGGCGCTTTGGCACCGAGCCCGAGCCGTTCCATCACCACCGTGACGACACCGACACCGACGGCGACAAAGGCGATCCACGCCACATTGAACGAACCACCGACGAGTTCGATGCCCCAGATGGCGAAGCCGTAGAGCAGCAAGAAGCGGAGCGTTTGTCGTAGCGCCATCTGGAGCGTGCCCGCATGGCCACCACGGTCGAGCATCACGGAGCTGCCGGTGAGTCGCATGGCGAAGCTCTGAGCGCCTGGCCAGCTGTGGCCTTCGAGACCGCCGTAGATGATGGCGCCGATCCACCAGTTGGACAGGCCGAAATCGGTGATGGGTCCACTGACGAAGTACTCGACGATGGCGACCAGCAAGGTGATCACGATGTAGAGCACACCCTCGAGGAGCAGGGTGACCCCTCGCCGCCAACGCTGGAGCGGGCGCCCGGTGGCCGGTGCGAGTTCGATGGTGAGGTCTTCAGCCGTGATCGTGGTCGTCATGTCAGTCCTCGGTCCACTGACCCGAGCCGGTGAGGCCGGCCCGCCAGATCGTGTTCGCTCTCGTACGGTCCGCGTTTGGCAGGTCGATGTAGCCGACCTCGCTCACCGCCTCGAGACCTTCGTCGGAGAGCATGTAGTCGACGAAATCACTCACCGCCTGATCTGTTTCGGCGGCCGAGGCGCTGACGTAGGTGTAGAGGAAACGAGAGATGGGGAACGCCGCCGCGCCGATCGTCTCTTCGTTGGGGCTCACGCAGGTGCCGCCGTCTTCGACCGAGACCCGCAGGAGCTTCGCGCTGCCGGCTTCAGCGGCTTCGGCCGCGAACGCATAGCCGATCCAACCGATGGAGTGGCTGCTCGACTCGACACCGGTGACGATCACGTTGTCGTTGCCCGATGACGAGTAGTCGGGGCGGATCGTCTCGACGAAGTCCCGAGCGGCGGTGTCGAGGCCGGTATCACCGTCGGCGACCGATTCGATGACGATCTCGGTGAAGGAGTCGAAGGTGCCGGATTCTTCACCGGGACCGAAGATGTCGAGCTCGAGGCCATCGGGGAACTCGGTGCCACCCCAGGCCGAGGTGAGGGTGTTGGCGTCGGACCACGCCGTGAAACCCTGTGCTTCCGACGAGAGCAGCGCATAGAGGTCATTGAACGACACACAGTCCACGGCGTCATTTGCTGGCGACGTGATCACGGTGATGCCGTCGACCGCTCGCCGGATCTCGATGAACTCGATGCCGTTGTCGGCGCACAGGTCGATCTCTTCTTGTTTGAAGAGGCGGGACGCGTTGGCGATCGGCACTTCACCTGTACAGAAGAGCTGGGCACCGTCGCCGGAACCCTGTCCCTCGACGGAGATGGCGACACCCGGGGCGAGTTCCTTGAATCGCTCGGCCTGGAGCTGCACGATCGGGAAGACCGTTGACGATCCTGCCACGTTGAACTCGCCGGTCAGCTCGGCGAGCGGGACTCGCTCTTCTTCGACATCTTCCGTTGCAGTGACCGCCGTCGGGGCCGCTGCGGTTTCCGGGTCGCCGGTCACCGAGTCGACGACAACGCCAACGACGGCGATGACGAGGGCGACGACGGCCATCGAAACGAGCCGCTGTTGGGACGTGGGAAGCGATGAGGACATAGCGACGGTCGCGACGCTACGGCGGCGAGTTGACCGCACGAGGGGGGTTGTCTGAACGTTCACCACCTTTGGGTGAACGGACGGTGAACGAGGGTCGAGCCCGAGATGGACAGCCCTGAAAACGCCCGGGGCGGGACACGGCCGAGTGGATCGGTCCGCGCCCCGCCCGAGGAGGGGGATTTGGTTGTGGTGGCGGGCTGGCGTCGGTTGCCGGGTCAGCTGAAGCTGCGGCCAGTGATGCGCTCCGCCCAGACCGTCTGAGCGAGCGACTGGTCTGCCTCAGAGAGGTCGATGTAGCCGGCGGCGGTGACTGCTTCGAGGCCGGTGTCACTCATCATGTAGTCGACGAAGGCGGCAACGGCGGGGTCGTTGGCCGCCATTTCGGCGTTGACGTAGGTGTAGAGGAAACGAGCGATCGGGAACTCGGCCGAGGCGATGGTCTCCGGGCTCGGGATGATGCAGTCGCCGCCGTCTTCCTTCGACACGGCGAGGAGCTTCGCCTCACCGGCTTCCTCGGCTTCCTTGGCGAAGGCGAAGCCGACCCAACCGAGGCTGGTGGCGCTCGAACCAATGCCTTCGATGATGACGTTGTCGTTGCCTGAGGACTGGTAGTCAGGGCGAATCTCGTCGGTGAACGCATACGCCTCGGTGTCGAGACCGGTCTTGCCCTTGGCGACCGCTTCGATCACGATCTCGCCGAACGAGTCGAAGGTTCCCGATTCTTCACCCGGACCGAAGATGTCGAGTGGCGCGTCGGGAAGCGCGTCGGCGCCGGACCCGATCGCGGTGAGGATGTCGTTGCCGCCGGCCCATGATTCAACGCCCTGAGCGTCGGTGGAGATGAGGGCGTAGAGCTGGTTGAACGAGACACAGTCGACGGCGTCGTTGTCGGCGGAGGTGATGACCGAGATGCCGTCGATGCCGCGCCGCAGTTCGATGAACTCGATGCCGTTGGCTTCACAGTTGGCAATCTCTTCGTCTTTGTAGGCACGCGAGGCATTGCCGATCGGGATCTCGCCTTCGCAGAACAAGGCTGCGCCGTCGCCGGAGCCGGGCCCCTCGACCGAGATGGCAACGCCGGGGTTGGCGGCGGCGAACTCTTCGGCCTGCTTCTGCACGATGGGGAACACGGTGGAGGAACCCGAGACGAGGAACTCACCCTCGAGGTCGGAGCTTCCTGCGTCACTGGAGGCTTCCGAACTCGCCGCAGCGTCGGTCGACTCGGCTGTGGTCTCTTCCTCGTCGCTGCCACAAGCAGCGACGACGAGCGAGAAGACCGTGAGCAAGATGACGAGCAGGCGGGCCCGTTGCAGGTTCGTTGTTTGCATGCCGCGCAAGCTACGGATCCGAAGTTTGCTTTCGACTGCTACTGGGTGAACGGTCAGAGCGGCCTATCTGAACGTTCGGTTAACGGCGCAGCGGCCGTCAGTCGCCGGCGAACCGCAGCGGCACGTAACCGGCGATGTCGCCGCCGAGGCGCAGTTCGCAGATCCGGCCTGGTTCGGCGCAGTCGACCCGTTCGCCGGATTCCCGGAGGAAGAAGCGCTGGACAGTGACCGACCCGCTCGCAGTACCGTCGGCAACCTCGAGTTCGACGGCGTCGGTGCAGTACTCCTCGCCGGCTGCGAGATCGACGCATTGCATCGCGGTGACGGTGCCGTCGGTGAGGGGCACTTCTCGGCAGTCGGCCCAGACCTCGACCACGTCGCCGTCGGCGTCGAGCAACTCGTGCTCAGTGCACTCGGCAAGGATGGTGAGGTTGCTCATCGCCAAGGTCACGACCTCGCCATCGGCGAGGTTGCGGTCGGGATTCAACGAGTAGGCCACGCCGTATGCGAGGTCGTCGGGCTGTGTGGTGCCGTCGAACCAGAGCCGCACCGGGTTGGTGGCGGTGCCGTCGCCGAGTTCGAACGGGGTGACGTCGGCTCGGGCGGCGATGCGGCAGCCGTAGAGCGAGGCAAAACAGTCTTGGTTGCCGTTCGCCACCCGGCGCACGTTCGCCTCGACGCTGAAGGAGCCCTGCGAGTCCGCCACGACATCGGCAAGGCGGGCATCAAGATCCCAACACCCGTAGATACTCCATGAACCACCGACGATGCACTGCCCGACGATGACGGGCGCGTCCGGCGGAAAGCCGGTGCCGCTCACGGTGACGATGTCGCCGTCATGCAGTCCGTCGAGCTGCGACACCTCGATGATCGGGCCTCGTTCGCCGTCGACGGTCGGGTCGAACCAGACGTCGGCGGTCGCCGATTCGTCGTAGTCGGAGATGTTGGCAGCGGCGATGACGCACTGGAACTCGCCGGGGTTGGCGCAGTCGACTTCGCCGTTGGCGGTGGAGATGTAGCGGCGGACCGTCATGCGAACCTTGATCTCTCCGTTCTCGTCGGAGGAGTGAAGGGTGTAGTTCCCGACATCGCAGTTGCTTTCGCCGCCGATCGATCCGGGTGTCGCGGCGCATTGCACCGTCGCGATCGTGGTGTTTGGTTGGAAGCCGGCTGCGCTCAGTGCGACCTGTTGGCCGTCGACGAGGCCGTCGTTGGGTGACGCAACCATCGGCATTCGCAGCGAGTCGAGTCCGTCGGCGCGCCCCGCGCTTTGGATCTCGACCACGACCTCACCGAGCACGGTGTCTTCCTCATCGTCGGGTGTCTGGTCGATCGCGTCTGGATCGTTGGTGCCGTTTGTGTCCGTCATCTGTAGCACGGCGGCCGCGGCGCCGATCAGGGCGAGCAACCCGATGATCACCGTGACACGGGCCCGCCAATTCGACCGTTTCGACGGACCGTCGAGGTCGACATCGAGCACATCATGGTTCGGCATGGGTTTCTCCAGACAGGGATGCCGCCGCATCCCGCTGGTCCCGAGTATCTCAGATGGGTGTCTCGCCGTTTCGTCGGGTCAGGCAGTTCGGCCCATCAGGGCGAGGAAACGCTCGACGGTCGACGCATCGGCGCTTGGCTCGACCGGGGTGTCGGGCAGCACGCCGCCGGCCAGGACGGCGTCGGCGTGGTCGGCCCAGAAATCGAGGCAGGCGTCGGCGAGATCGCCGGGCAGGTCGACGGGGCGGCCGACGGCTCGACCGATGTCCCATGCCCGGACGAGGTTCTCGCTGACTCGTTGGGCGAGCAGGTCGGCGAGCAGCACGTGCCCGTCGGGGTGGGGAACGATCACTGCGGCGGGGTCGACCGACCGCAACGCGCTGATCGCGGCGACGGCGGTGCCTCGCCATGCGGCGACCGGGTTCGAGCCGAGGATGGCGGCGTCGAATTCGCCGACCGTGCCGAGCGCTTCGCCTTCAGCGGCGCCCCGTAACTGGGCGTCGCCGACGACGACCCAGGCCGTGGTGGTGATGGCGGTCCAGTCGTCGGGGTGGGTGGTCAGTTCCCATTCCTCATCGGTGAGGGTCGTGATGACCTCGCCGAACAGCGCGGCCGCCCGCTGGTAGCCGTCAGCGTCCACCGCTCCTGCCACTCGCCCCTACTCCCACTCAATGGTCCCGGGCGGCTTCGACGTGATGTCGTAGGCGCACCGGTTCACGCCGGGGACCTCGTTGATGATGCGGCTGCTCATCGCTTCGAGCACGTCGTAGGGGATGCGGGCCCAGTCGGCCGTCATCGCGTCTTCGCTGGTGACGGCGCGGATGATGATCGGGTAGCCGTAGGTGCGTTCGTCGCCCATGACGCCGACGCTGCGGATGTCGGGGAGCACTGCGAACGACTGCCAGATCTCGCGTTCGAGGCCGGCCTTGGCAAGTTCCTCGCGCACGATGAAGTCGGCGTGTTGGAGGGTCTCGACCTTGTCGGGCGTGACCTCGCCGATGATGCGCACGCCGAGCCCGGGACCGGGGAACGGCTGACGCTGCACGATGTCGTCGGGCAGGCCGAGCTCGGAGCCGACCTGGCGGACCTCGTCTTTGAAGAGGCTGCGGAGCGGTTCGACGAGTTCGAACTCCATGTCGTCGGGCAGGCCGCCGACGTTGTGGTGGCTCTTGATGGTGGAGGCGTGTTCGCTCCCCGACTCGATGACGTCGGGGTAGAGCGTGCCCTGCACGAGGAACTCGGCCCGGCGCCCGTCGGAGCCTTCGGCCGCTTCGGCTTTGGCGTCTTCGAAGACACGAATGAAGAGTTCGCCGATCGCTTTGCGCTTCGCTTCGGGTTCGGTGACTCCGGCGAGTGCGGTGAAGAAGCGTTCGGACGCGTCGACGAAGATCAGCTTCACGCCGAAGTTCTTCTCGAAGGTTTCGATCACTTGGTCGGCTTCGTTGAGCCGCATCAGCCCGGTGTCGACATGGACACAGGTGAGCTGGTCGCCGATCGCCTTGTGCACGAGTGCGGCGGCGACCGCGGAGTCGACACCGCCGGACAGGGCGCAGATGACCGGCTTGTCGCCGACCTGGGCCCGGATCGCGTCGACCGACGTGTCGATGATGGACGCCATGGTCCAGTCGCCCGGCGTGCCGCAGCCCTCGCGCAGGAAGCGCTCGATGACGTGTTGGCCGTGTTCGGTGTGCATCACCTCAGGGTGGAACTGCACGCCGTAGAGCTTGCGTTCGACCGACTCGAACGCGGCGACCGGGGCGTCGGGGGTCGACGCCGTGGGGGTGACACCGTCCGGGGGAACGGTGATGGCGTCGAAGTGCGACATCCACACGTTCTGCTCGGCCGGCGTGCCCGACAGGAGCGTGCCGCCGTCGCCGTCGACCAACAGCACCGTGCGGCCGTACTCACCACGATCGGTGCGCCCGACCGTGCCGCCGTTTTGTTGGGCGATGAGCTGGGCGCCGTAGCAGATGCCGAGGATCGGCACGTCGAGGTCGTAGACCTCCGGGTCGATCGCGATGGCGCCCTCAGCGTGGACCGAGTCGGGGCCGCCGCTGAAGATGATGCCGGTCGGTTCCTTGGCGGCGATCTCTGCGGCGGTGGAGCGGGGCGAGATGATCTCGCTGTAGACGTTGGCTTCGCGTACTCGGCGGGCGATCAGCTGGGCGTACTGGGCGCCGAAGTCGACGACCAGGACCCGGTCTCGGCTTTCGCCGTCACGACCTGGCGCGCCGCTCATCGGACGACGACCTCGGCCTTCTGGAAGGCCTTCACGTCGGTGTACCCACAGACCGCCATCGTCTCTCGCAGGTCATCGGCGACCGGTTCATCGCCCGTCACCATCGACTGGTCGACGACGACCGCATCCGCACCGATGGCAATCGCCTTGGCGACGTCGGTGCCGCTCTCGATCGCGCCCATCGCGATGAGATGGCAGTAAACGCCCGTTTCATCGAGGTGACGAACCCGAGCGGCTCGCACATCGGCAATCGCAGTGGCGAGCGGAACGTCGATGCCGGCGCCGCCACCGTTGTTGCCGACGAGCACGCCCGCCGCTCCGGTGCGCATCAGGTGCAGACCGGCTTCGTAGCTCTGGCAAGCGCCGACGACGACCGGGGTGTCGAGGCTGCGAATGAACGTCTTGAGATCGAGCGTGTCGCCCTGTGACGAGACGTGCTGGGCCGAGACGACATCGCCGCGAATGATGATGAGCTCGGCTTCGGCCTTCACTGCGTGGGGCACGAGCTCTTCGGCGTTCTTCGGGGAAACGCTGACCGCGATGCGATGCTCCCCACGGGCTTCGTTGAGTGCCGCGGCGAGACCGGTGGCATCGCCGTGCTCCGCGAACAGCATTTCGAGGTTGACGACGGCGAGGGCACCCGCAGCACCCGCGGTGACGGCATCGTCGGTCGTCATCGGCGCAGCGATGCCTGCCGCGATCATCGGAAGACCAAGCTTGTACGCGTCGATCTTCCACGACAGGTCGACGTCGTCGGCATTGCGGGTTCGCCGACTCGGCACGATGGTCACATCGTCGAGTTCGTAGGCCTGCCGGGCGGTCTTGCCTCGCCCGATCTGTACTTCGGCCATGGGGGCGCCTCTCCGTTCGGCCCCACCAGCGTGGGGTGGAAAGAGACGATGTTAGCCGCCGAGGACGGACTTCAGGAGCTGCCTCGCGGTGGCTGCATTCATTTCATACGCGGCTTTGGCGCCGCTCTCGCTGACCTTCTTCACGAGGCGACCGTCGGTCACCGATGCGAGCCCGTCGAGCCCGGCGAGCATGGTGTCGCGGCTGATGTCGGTGGCCCGATGACCGAGGCCGGTCAACCCCTTCACCAGGTCGGATTCCGCAATCGGGGCCGGGGCCGCGGAGGCGATGATTCGCAACGCATCCTTGGTCAGCTGGGCGCTGACCTCTACCACATCGCTCGCGGTGCGCTCAGCCTCCGTCGACTCGAGCCAAACCTGGACCTGACGAACCAGCTCCGGGTGGGTGTCGGCAGAGAATCGGATCTCGGGCATCTCCTGATGGTAGGCGACGAACTGCCGACTCTGGACATGTGCCACTGCTCCCCCCGGCCGATGGCGAGGCAACGCCATGGACCCACCGCGTTCGTCCGGTGCTCCTTGCCGCGCTCATTGCCGGGGTCGTGATGGCCGACAGCACGCCAACGCAGGGACCGGCGGTACCGCCGCCTGCGGTCGGGGTCGAGCGAGTCGTCGGCGACGAGCCGAGCGAAACCGAAACCGGCAACGCCGCGGTCGACGAACGCGATCAGCCGGCCGGTTTGGGTGATCCCGAGCAGGCGGTCGACCGGGCTGCGCTGACCGCACTGGCGGGCCCGATCGAACTCGACGCCGACGACCGCAGCTGGTTCCTCGTCGGCGACTCGACGTTCACTGCGGCCGCCGAAGAAATCGGTTTCGGTTCGGCCTATCCGGGCCGCGGGTTCGTGCTCGCCCCTCTGGTCGGGGAGGTCAACCGACTCGACCTCCCCGACGCGGACTTTGACGGCACCGTCGTGATCGGCGTGTCGATTTGGGATGTCGGCATCGCCGACGCAACCCCCTATGTCGATGCGGTCGAGCGCTACCGGGACGCTGGCCATCGCGTCATCGTCGTCGGCGTGCCCGTGATCTACGGACCGCTCGGCCAACCCACACCCACACCACAAGAAACCGCCGAGCTACGAGCCCTCAACGACCTCGTCGCCGCCGGGCTGGGATGCGAACTCTTGCCGTGGTCGATCCGCGACGTCGAAACGGTCGGCCACCGGGAACCGGTCGATGACTTCCTCCACCCGACCGCCGTCGGCGTCACCCAACTCCTCACCAACCTCAGCACCGCCGAGCACGAGACCAGCTGCTGAGGATCAGCCCGGGCCGCCGAGGATCGAGCCGTCGGTTCCGGTTGCGATGGCGAGGAGTTGGCGCAGCATGGAGCCGGTCGCTCCCCAGATCGTGTCGCCTTCGATCTCGAAGAACGTCAACGCTCGAGGGCCCAGGTCGCGGATTCCCCAGATCTCTTCGCGCCACACGTCGGCCCGCAACAACTCAGCGATCGGGACCCGCACGATCGCTTCGACCTCGTTCGGTGAGGCAACCCGCACGTCCGGCACCGTTTCGCTCACTGCCACGAACGGGTGAATGAGCGAACGGGAACCGACCGTGGTGAACCGGTCGAGGCCGCCGACCTCGGTCACGGTCGACGGATCGAGCGCCACCTCTTCTTCGGCTTCTCGCAGCGCGGTCGACCACAGGTTGGCGTCGGTGTCGTCGCGGCGACCGCCCGGGAACGACACCTCGTGGGCGTGATGGCGCATCTTCGGCGAACGTCTGGTCAACAACACGTGCGGCCCGCCATGGTCGTCGTACAGCACACACAGCACGGCCGATTCGCCGGTCTCCGGGGCGACGTCGCCCAGCACGACCGGGTCACGGTGCGCGTCGAGGCGAGCAACGATCTCGTCCAGCGACGGTAACGGCGCACCATCGCGCCGCACGCCCCACGGCGGCGGTCCGCCGACCTCGGCACTCGGAGGACGAGGGATGACCTGAGGTCCCCCGCGACCGGGTGGCGGGGCAAACCGGTCGCTCAGGACTCGCCCTCGATCAGCGACTGCAACAGGTCGGGCAGGCCGCCGGTCTTGAGATTGCTCATGACCTTGCCGGGCGGGGTTTCGCCGGTCTCCCACTCTTCCCAGTAGGCGAGCAGCTTCGCGGCGTCAGGTGCGGGCTTGTCCATCCCCCGAGGCTACCGAGAACGACAGCCGCCCCTCTCGCCGGGCAACCCGATGCCCGCCCACCGTTTCCGCCGCTCGGCATTCGCCATCGACGACGGCCAGCACCCGGTCGATCGTTGCGGCGTCGACGGCGTACGGATCGTTGGATTCGGCCACGATCCACCGTCGCAGCGCTTCGCTCGCCACCGCCCGCGGCGCCGCCCGCAACGCTCTTGCGTCGGTCGGATCGACCGCGTCGGCCGCGGTCGCCACCACGTCGAGGGCGTCGGCGAGCAGGTCGGCGTGCCGGTTGAGGATCGGCACCACGTCACGATCGAATACGGCATTGACCTCGGGCAGCACCCGGTGCCGCACCGCAGCACGACGATGCCGAACATCGGCGTTCGTTTCATCTTCACGGGGCACGATCCCCGCTTCGGCACACACCGCCTCGGTGTCGGATCGCCGCAAGCGAAGGATCGGTCGACGCACCTGCTCCATGCGAGCCGCAGCACCGACCAGCCCGGCGCCACGAAACAGGTTGAGCAGCACCGTCTCGGCCCGGTCGTCGGCCGTGTGAGCCACGCACACATCGTTGGGCAGCACGGCGTATCGCTGCTCGCGAGCGGTCGCTTCGAAGTTCGCGCTGGGTTCCAGATCGAGGCGACGCAGTTCGAACGGCACCCCCCACTCGGCCGCCAAGTCTTCGACGAACGCGGCGTCGCCGTCGGCGCCTGCTCGCACGCCGTGATGGACATGCCAGATCGTGAACGGCCGCCCGGCCGCACGCGCCAGCACCGCCATCGCAACACTGTCCGTGCCGCCGCTCACCCCGAGATGCAGCTCACCCTCGCCGAAGCTGCATCGTTCGAGCAGCTCCGCGATCGCCATCGGCTCAGGCAGCCGACGCCGCCGACGTTGCGTTGACCCGGTCGAGCCACAGCGACGGCTCACGGATCTCCGAGATCGACGGCACATTCGCCGGCTCGGCCCACGCCTTGTCGAGCATCTCGATACCGCCCGCCTTCTCGACCACATCGATGAAGTACTCGCCTTCGGCGTACTGCTTCATCTTCGCTTCGAGCCCGGCGAGACGCTGGAACACCTTCGCGAATCCGCTCGTGTTCTGACGACGGTTGCGCAGCACCCGAGCGAACCGTTCCTGCGACGGGATCAGATCCTTGCCGGCCCGATCCATCGTGACGTCGCCGTGACCTTCGAGCAGGCTCATCAGGCCGGCGACCTCATTGATCACCGCCAGCTGCTCCTCCGACGCGAACAAGGCCATGATGCCGCCCTGATCCATCGGGTCTTCGCCCCGCTTGCGAGCTTCGAGCAGCCGCTGGGCCGCCGCCAACACCCGCTTGGGGTCGGGGTCGACGGAATCCATCGTGGAATTCACCAGACCGAGGAAGTGCTCGCGCATCCACGGCACCCCGGTGAACTGGGCCCGGTGGGTGACTTCGTGCAGCGCCAACCAGAGCCGGAACTCCTGGGGAGGGAACGCGTAGCGCTTCTCCAGTGCCAACACGTTCGGAGCGACGTAATAGACGATGTCTTGCTCTTCAGGATTCTCGTCTTCGATGACCAGCAAGTCGTACTGGCCGAGCACCCGAGTCGACATCCAACCCAGCATCGCGCCCAGCTCCGCGCCGGCGATCTTCGAACCGAAGCCGCCGTCGTTGCCGTCCATCTTGTCTTCGAGCTTGTTCGTGATCGGCTTCAGCAGGCGCTGAAACGACGCCAGGTTCGCTTCGACCCAGCCCTCACGATTCGTGACCCGCCCCCGGGCGTTGCCGTCCAACGACCGAAGCCCGGTGCACTCGGCCACGAGATCCTCGGCCATCGCCGTGTACCGATCGAAATCCTCTTCCAAGCCGTCTCGATACCGAGCGGCGGTGTACGGCTCCTTGCCGGCGACCTTGGCCGCGACAGTACGAGCGACGTCCCAATCGACGGCGCCGCTCACGTCAGTCCCGCGGGTAACGCTTGTAGGTGACCTGCGAGAGGTACCCGACGACGGAGACCAGCAACACGAGGACACAGGCACCGACGAGAACCGGGGCGATCCAGAAATGCCAGACGACAGCGAGAGTCATGGTTCGAAAGTGTAGGCGAGGTCAGGACCCAAGCCGCAGCCCGGGTCGACGAATAGGACGTTCGGCTCAGCCACGACGAACCGAACCGCCGGTGACCGGCACGATTGTGCCCGCCGCCAACAGTTCCGTCGCTTGCTCAGGGCTCAACGGTCGCCCGACCAGGTAGCCCTGCAGGAGATCACAATCGAGCGCATCGAGATATGCGGCCTGCGCCGTGTCCTCGACCCCCTCAGCCACGACCCGCAAGCCGAGCTGCTGGGCCAGCCGAATCGACGCCTCGACGATCGCCGCATCCTTCGCCTCGGTCGTCATCCCGCTCACGAAACACCGATCGACCTTGATCCCCGTGAGCGGCATCCGCTGCAGATGGGTCAGCGACGAATACCCGGTGCCGAAATCATCGAGATCGATCCGGACACTCAACGCTCGAAGCGCCTCCAAGCGAGACTGCGCCAGCTCCGGAGAATCGATGATCGCCGTCTCCGTAATCTCGATACACAAATCGCTCGGGTGCATCTCGTACCGAGTGAGTGCCTGGCGGACCACGTCGACGATTGCGTCTTTCACCAGCGTCACGCCCGACAAGTTGACGCCGAGCTCAACCGGGCGACCGAGCTGCTCGCGCCACGCCCGTTGCTGACGGGCTGCCTCCTCGATCACGAAACGGTCGAGGTGCTGCACGATCCCGGCCTGCTCCGCAACCTCCACGAAGTCCTGCGGCCCGAGCAACCCCATCTCCGGGTGCTCCCAACGGATCAGAACTTCGAAACCGACGATCTCGCCAGTGCGGGCGCTCGCCTGGGGCTGGTACCGCAAAACGAACTGTCGTTCCTGCACCGCCACCCGCAGATCGGTCTCGAGCCGCATCTGCCGTTCGAGCCGCTGCCGAAGCTTCTGGTCGAACACCTCGACCCGGTCACCACCAGCTCGCTTCGCCTCATGAAGCGCCGCTCCGGCATCGTTCAACAACACTTCGGAATCAGCATCTCGGCCATACGCCAAACCAACCGTTGCCGTCACCGCGATCGGGATCCGGCCCACCTCATGGATCGTCGCGATCAAACGACGGACCCCGTGCGCCAACGCCAACGCCCGTTCGCCAGAAGCCGTTCGGTCGCACAGCACCACCGCGAACTGGTCGCCGACCAACCGACCCGCAAACGCGTCATCCCCCGCACTGCGCTGAATCGCCCGCCCTACCGCCCGCAACAAGTCGTCCCCTGCCGCCCGACCACGCTCGTCATTGACCCGTTTGAACATGTCGATGTCGAGCAAGACGACCGCGACCTTCGCGGGATCATCGGCGGCTTCCAGCTCCACCGCGACCGCTTCCGCCAACCCGAACCGATTCAACAAACCGGTGATCGGGTCGAGCCGAACCTCAGAGCCAAGCGCCGCCCGCCCAACCACATCGCGGTACGACCGCACGAGGTTCTCGAAGAGCACGGTGAGCAACAGCGTCAGTACCAACCCGATCGCCGCAACAAAAGCCGGTCCCGGAACACCCAGCGGGAGCGACGACGCCCCGTCGTGCACCTGGACCAGCCACGTCCGACCCCCAAACGAGACATCGAACGTGAGTTCACGCCCCGACGCGTCATCACCGCCGAGCAACAAACCAGCCCGCTCCGTTTCAACCGACGCATCGACCACCGTCACCCCAAGCGGAACCGTGGCCGTAGCCTCCGACAACATCTCATCGACTCGAAATTTGGCAACCACATAACCGGCGATGTTCGCTCGCCGGTCCGCAATGCGCGTCGCATCGCCATCGAACAACGGAGCGAGCAGCACGACACCCGATGCACCCGTCGACCGGTTCTCCAGCTGCACCGGTGCCGTCGCCGACGGTTGACCCGTATCGCGAGCAGCGATCATCGCCGCAGCGCGGTCGGGATCGCTCGACAGATCAAAGCCGAGCGACGCCTCGTTGCCGGCCATCGGCTCGACAAACTCCAACACCACCGCATCCGCGCCCACGACCGCTTGGGGCCGGACGGCGAAATCGGGATAGCCGCCGACATGGAGCGTTGTGTCGCTCCGCACCGCACTCTCATACGCCGGCACCGCCTCCGCCGGCAGCCGCCGAGCAAAACCCACCACGTCGATACCCGGCCAACGCGCAATCAGGCCGTCGACATCCACAAACCGATGGAACTCCGCCCGGTCAACCCCGAAGTCAGACCGGTACAGACCACGGATCCCCTCCAGCACCTCTTCGTACACCGCAAGCCGCGTCTCAATCGCTGCTTCCGCCTCAGCAGCATTCGCCGTGAACGACCGCTGGCGGCCTCGCTCGACATTGACCATCACCGCAGCACCGACCAACGACGCGACAACGCCACAGATCACGGTGGCAACACCGACCCGAGTCAGGCGCCACGCCGCAACTCGCGCACGAATGGTCACCCCCGCAGCATCGGCTGGCCCGCACGACCACAGAAGAGCCGGGCGGTGCGGTTCAAGTCACGACCTTCATGAGCCGTTCGACCCACCCGTCCTCTCAGTCGAGGACCTCAACACCGTCCTCTCAGTCGAGGACCTCAACACCGTCCTCTCAGTCGAGGACCTCAACACCGTCCTCTCAGTCGAGGACCTTGCCTCGCATCCGGGGGACGACCATCGGCGCATGCAACGAGCAGTACTCCTGATCGTTGTACCGACTCAGCTTCGTCTCACAGTCGGTTTCCAGGCACACCCGGCCCTCATCCATCACGGGGAGGTTGCGTTCGATACTGGTGAATTTCTCTCCGATAACCCGCATGCCCGCAATAACGGAGCGAGTGGCCCGTTTAGTTCCACCCGACACCGAAATGTCACATAGGCATCACAGATCGCCACGATCGCGGCTGAAGCTGATCAGCGTTCGTCGCGAACCTGCTGCAGCGCCATGAAGATCTTCGCCTTCAATGCATCAGGCACCTCATCAGAACACCGCTTCGAAACCACCGTCCGCACCCGCATCTCGAACGTGTACGAATCGCTGCAGGTGCCGCACTTGGCGACCAGCGCCTGGATGACCTCCTGGCACTCCATGTTCTGTGGACACTCATCGAGGAACTGCGAAACGCACGGACTGTTCTGGCCACAGTCGGCGGATGCGAAATCGTCGATCGGGTTTGTCATGACACGGGCTCGGGGTCGGGGAGGAGCCGGTGCTCCTCGGCGAAGGCATACAACCGCTTCCGCAGCTGCTTTCTTCCACGATGCAGACGAGACATCACGGTGCCGATCGGCACATCGAGGATCTCCGCGATTTCCTTGTACGCAAAACCCTCGACATCGGCCAAGAGAATCGGCAACCGGTAATGCTCCGGCAGGTCCTCGAGCGCGACCTTCACCTCGTCTTCGCCAAACAGCTCCATCAACTCGTCCTCGGCCGAGCGGCTGAGCGTCGCACTCTCCGCCCCGCCGAGCCGGCGATACAGGTAGAGATCTTCAACATCGTCGAGGTCGGTCTCATCGGGTCGCCGCTGCTTCTTGCGGTACTCGTTGATGTAACTGTTGGTGAGGATGCGGTACATCCACGCCTTCAAGTTGGTACCGGCCTCGAACCGCTCATACGCCCGATACGCCTTGAGAAACGTCTCCTGGACGAGATCCTCCGCGTCAGAAGCGTTTCGGGTCATGCGCATCGCCGCGGAGTAGAGGCCGTCCATCAACGGCATTGCGTCCTCTGCGAACGTGGCTTGATCGGCCACAGGACCTCCTGTTGAGACTGGAGCCCGAGAGGAGAATTGAACTCCTGACCTACGCTTTACGAGAGCGTCGCTCTACCAACTGAGCTACTCGGGCGGGGTATCGAACGGTACCAAACCAAGCGGCGTGATCCTCCCTGGCTACCCCAGCGTCGGCAACCGAAGGAGGAGGGCCTGAAGGGCAAGCGCTTCGTTGGGATTGCGCACCAGCGCATCCTGGGTGTCGCGCAACGAGTCGATCGCACCCAACATGTTTCTGCGGTCAGGATCGGCCACGATCGCCTCTCGATAGCGCAACGCCAGCGTCGACAAACCGAAACGCAGCTCCTCGGTACGAAACTGTCGCAACTCACGACGATGCCGAGCCTCAAGATCCTTGCGCCCCGATCCACGAGTGCCGAGCTGCTCCTCTCGGGCATCGAGCGCCTCGAGCTCCGCATCATGCTGCTTGACCTTGCTCGCGCTCGCGTCGTCGATCAGCCCACGCACCTCTTCGACCATCACCGCCACCGCCGCGCCCGACCCATCGAGCCGATCGGGGATCGACCACCAGGCGTCACGACGAGCGACCAGCCGTTCATCAGACGCCAACGTCCGCGCTCGTTCAACGCTGCCCGCCGCAGCCTGAGCGACGATCGGCGCTTGCTCCGAACCCACAACCCCCTCCGCAACGAGCGCGTCGGCGATCGCCTCCACCGCGACCGGCGGAAAGTCGACCCGGGTGCACCGGCTCTCGATCGTGATGTGTTCCGGCGGCACATCCTCGGCGAGCAAGACAAAGATCGACGTTGCGGGAGGTTCCTCGATCGTCTTCAACAACGACGCAGCCGCCGCCGGTGTCGCAGTATGAAAGCGATTGACCACCAGGACCTTCCGATTTCCTTCCACCGGCGACCGGCTCGCCTGCACGATCAACGGTTCAGCCTCTTCGTCTCGACGAAGACTGTTGCCCGCCGGGTTCAGCACATGGACGTCGGCATGGCCCTCACCCGTGGCCAACCGGCGATGTCGTTCGGCGTGCTCAGGGTCGGCCGCCGCAAGCAACTCGCCAGCAAACACCTTGGCGGCATGCAACTTGCCTGCGCCCGAAGGCCCGACGAAGAGATAGGCGTGAACCGGCGCGCCAACCGCAGCCTGGAGTCGGCGAACTGCATCAGCCTGACCGACAATCGAGGCCCACGGTTCCGTCGCGACGGTCACAGGTTGGCCGCCAACCAGCCGTCGACCGCGGCGTCGACCCGCGCCGCGACGTCGTCGAGCGACCCGCCGGCATCGACCACCACCCACCGATCCGGGTCGGCGGCTGCCATCTCCAGATACCCCTCGCGGACCCGGGTGTGGAAGTCCGCTCCTGCCCCTTCGATGCGATCCATCTGCTCACCGAGACGGGCCCGTGCGACCGACCACGGCACATCCAACAAGACCGTGAGGTCTGGTTCGATGCCATGAGTCGCAAACCGCATCATCGCGTCGAGTTCACCGCGATCCAGGCCACGGCCATAGCCCTGGTATGCACTCGTAGAGGCGGTGAACCGATCCGACACAACCGTCTCCCCTCGCGCCAACGCCGGACCGACGATCTCCGCGACATGTTGCGCCTTGTCGGCGATCACCAGCAACGCCTCCGCGCGATCGTCGAGATCGACATGGTCCGGGTCGAGCAGAATCGAGCGGATCGCACCGCCGATCGCGGTGGCGCCGAACTGAAACGTCAACTCCGCATCGAGTCGCATCGCAAGGCGGCGGGCCTGGGTTGACTTGCCAGATGCGTCAGCGCCCTCGAAAACAATCAGCCGGCCGCTCACGATCGAGACTCGTTTCCCGGTCGATCTCGATCGGCGGGTTCGTCATCGACGAAGGCGGCGCCGCTCACGAACGCACCTGACCCGGCCCGCAAACTCATCATCGCCAACAACCCGGCAAGCATGATGATGATGGCGGACAACCACATTGTCAGCCGCACACCCGGCACGAAGATCGACAGGTCACCGAACGAGATGTCACGGTCCCACAACGAGTTACTCACCCCGTCAAGCACCTCCGAGAGCGCAGGCGCGATCGCCAACGCCAACAAGACACAGAACCGAACGAGGACGAGAAGCGACGCAAAGATCCGGCCTCGCAGCTCATCATCGACGTTCTCGTGCAACAGCGTGAACCCCAGGACATAGATCGGTCCCGCTGCGAAACCCACAACCGCGATGGCAGGCACGACGATCGACAGAACCGACCCGGACGCAGCAACGAGCAACGCGCCACCGGCGACGAGCAGCGCAAAGGGGAACACCCGGGACCGATTGATGCGGTTCTGGAAGACCGAAGCCATCACGACGCCGCCCGCCATGCCGGTGCCCAACGCAAACAGCACGAGGTTGAAATCAGCGCCCTCGCCCGAGATCACCTCGTCGACGAAAATCGCCCCGAGCGGCACGAGCATGCCACCGCCGATCACCCCGGTTGCCAGCCCGATGTTGACCGCTCGCACAATCGGGTTCACGGCGATGTAGCGCCACCCCTCCCGCAGCTCCCGAACCGCACCACCGAGATCCCAACTGCCCCGTTCGCCCGATCGGCGTTCCTCTCGGGTGCGCCGAATCCAGTGGATGTTCCAGATGATGAGAGCGGTCGCAATGAACGAGATGCCGTTCACATAGAACGCCAGGCCCTCCTCGTTGAAGTGCCACGTGTCGACCCAGCCCTCGTCGGCGAAGCCGCTCGAGAGTTTGGCAAGCAGCGCCGCAATCCCGGCCGCGACCGGAAACATGCCGTACGCCGCCGCAACGTTCAGCGAGTTCGCGGTCGTCAACTTCTCCTTCGGCACCAGGTTCGGCACCACCGCTTCCTTTGCCGGCGACCACAGCATCGTGAGGATCTCGAGGATGAACGACGCGATGATCAAACCGGCGAGACTGTCGACCCAGGGCAACGCGAACATCACGAGCGCCCGGCCGATGTCGCAGAAGACCATCACCTGTTTGCGGTCGAGCCGATCGACGATGACGCCCGCCGCCGTCGCGAGGAAGAAACCTGGGGCGATCCGGGCGCCGAGCACGAGCGCGATTGCGGTGCCCTCTGACTCCTCGCTGATCCGGCTGGCGAGCGAGATGATCGCGATCAGACCGAGCCAGTCGCCGGTCGCGGAGATGACCTGGGCGATCCACAGCTTGAAGAAGGCCCACGAACCAAAAAACGAGTCGATTCGCCCGCTCGGCTGGGTCGCATTGACCGCATCCTGCATGCGCTCAGAGCTACGAGACGAGGGGGTCACGGATCCCACCGTAGACAACCACCGCCCGCGGTTGACACCGCACGCATCGATCAGTCGTCGGTCGAGGCGCCGTTTGCCTTCTTTGCGGCCGTCTTCTTCGACGTCTTCTTCGCGCTCTTCTTGGCAGCCTTCTTCGCGCTCTTCTTCTTGGTCGCCTTCTTCTTCGACGCCTTCTTGGCCTTCTTCGCCTTCTTGGCCGGCCCCTTGGCGCGGCGATCAGCCAGCAGCTCGGCTGCGCGTTCGACCGTCAGCTCCTCGACCGTGTCGCCCTTGCGCAGTGACGCGTTGTATTCGCCATCGGTCACGTAGGGCCCGAACCGACCGTCCTTGACGATCATCGGCTTGCCCGTTTCGGGGTCTTCGCCCATCTCGCGCAACGGCGGCTTCGCCGCCCCCTGGCCCCGACGACGCTTGGGCTGGGCCAGGATCGCAAGGCACTCTTCGAGGGTGATGGTGAGCATCTGCGCCTCGGTCTCGAGGCTGCGGCTGTCGGTCCCCATTTTGAGATACGGGCCGTAGCGACCGTTCTGGACCGTGATGACCTCACCCGACTCGGGGTGGGCACCGACGGTGCGCGGAAGCGACAGGATCTGCATCGCTTCCTCCATCGTCACCGTCTCGAGCGCCATGGTCGAGAACAAGGACCCAGTCGGCGGCTTTTCCTCACCGCGCTCTTCCCAGTCGTCATGGGTACCGACCTGAACGTACGGGCCGAACCGACCCGCCTTCGCATAGATCTCCAAGCCGTGCTCGGGATGCACACCGATGATGCGCCCCTCCTTCGGCATGGCGAGGTACTCCATGGCCCTATCGAGGGTCAGCTCGTCGGGCGGGATGTCGTCGGGGATCGACGCCGTCTGGTTGTCGTCGGCGTTCTCGCTGTCGCCCATCTGGACATACGGGCCATATCGACCGACGCGGGCCACCACTGGCTTGCCTTCGTCGCTCATCCCCAACGGGATGGTGTTGACCATGCGGGCGTCGATGTCGGGCAGCCGGGTCGAGACCTTCTCCTTCAGGCCCGGCTCACCGGAACCGCCGCTCTCACCGAAGTAGAAGCGGGTGAGCCACGGCTCGGCTTCTTCGGTGCCGGTAGCGATCTTGTCGAGGTCGTCCTCCATCTTGGCGGTGAAGGCGTAATCGACGAGGTTCGGAAAGTGGCCTTCCATCACGTTGACCACCGAGAACGCGGTGAAGGACGGGACGAGGGCCGAGCCCTTCTTCCACACATAGCCACGGTCCTGGATCGTGCCGATGATCGAGGCATAGGTCGACGGGCGGCCGACGCCGAGCTCCTCGAGTCGCTTCACGAGCGATGCTTCGGTGTAGCGAGACGGCGGTGACGTGGTGTGGCCTTCGAATTCGAGCGGTCCTGCCGCGCGGGCGGCGTCGCCTTCGGCCAGTGGCGGCAGGCGCCGCTCATCGGCGTCTTCCTCCGCACCTCGCTCGACGACCTTGGTCTCCTCGTAGACCTCGCGGAACCCGGTGTGGGCGATGACGGTACCGGTCGCCGAGAACTCGACATCTCGACCGTCGGTGGCGGTTGCGCCGAGCTTCAGCGTGACGGTCTCGCCGGTGCAATCCGTCATCTGCGAGGCGACCGTTCGCTGCCAGATCAGTTCATAGGCGCGTGCCTCCGACGACGGCACTTCCTGCGCGACGGCGGCCGGCAGCCGAAAGGTGTCGCCCGCCGGACGAATCGCCTCGTGGGCTTCCTGCGCGTTCTTCGACTTGGTGGCGTAGTGGCGAGGCGCATCGGGCAGGAAGGTCTTGCCGTAACGCTCGGAGATCATCGTGCGGGCCGCCTGCAATGCGGTGTCGGACAGCGTGGTGCTGTCGGTTCGCATATAGGTGATGTAGCCCTTTTCGTAGAGGCCCTGCGCGGCTCGCATCGCCATCTGGGCGCTCATGCCCAGCTTGCGGCCGGCTTCTTGCTGGAACGTCGAGGTGATGAATGGTGCCGCCGGACGGCGCCGGTACGGCTTGGTTTCGCGGGAGCGCACCTCGTACGGCACACCGTCCAGCGCACCGACCAGCGCCTGAGCCCCGGCCTCATCGAGCACCGTGACATCGCTGCGGGCAAGCCGGCCGTCATCGCCGAAGTCACGGCCGCTCGCAAGCCGCACCCCGTCGATCGTGTTGAGCGCTGCGGCAAACTCCCGCCGATCGTCACCAGCCGCAGCAGCGAACGTGCCCTTGATGTCCCAGTAGCCGGCCTCGACGAAAGCCATGCGCTCGCGTTCACGTTCGACGACGATGCGGGTCGCAACCGACTGGACTCGACCCGCCGACAACTGCGGCATGACCTTCTTCCACAGCACCGGGCTGACCTCGTAGCCGTACAGGCGATCGAGGATGCGGCGAGCTTCCTGGGCATCGACCATCTTGCGGTCGAGTTCCCGCGGCGACTGCACCGCGAGCTGGATCGCGTCCTTGGTGATCTCATGGAACACCATGCGTTTGACCGGTACTCGCGGGTTGAGCACCTCGATGAGATGCCACGCAATCGCTTCGCCCTCGCGGTCCTCATCGGTAGCGAGATACAGCTCGTCCGCTTCCTTCAAGAGACTCTTGAGCAAACGGATGTGATCCTTTTTGTCCCGATTCTCGACGTACAGCGGCTTGAACCCGTTGTCGACGTCGATTCCGGTCCGGGCCCAGGACTCACCCTTGTACGCCTTTGGTACGTCCGCAGCGTTGCGGGGCAGATCTCGGACGTGGCCGATCGACGACTCGACCGTGAACTCACTCCCCAGGTACTCCTGGATCTTCTTGGCCTTTGCCGGGCTCTCGACGATGACGAGTGCATTGGCCATCAGGGCAACTCCGCAGGTTCGTGGGCGGTTGGGTGGGACGGTCGTGCGCTCCAGTGTGGAGCACCTCCCGCCTGGAAGGTAGCGCCGCCTATCCGTTGCGGCGACGTCTGGCGGAGTAGACCACCAGTTTGACGTCAGTGCCGTCGTCGCCAGGAGAGACCTCACTCTCGTCGGCGAGCATCGACATCAGATGAAGTCCGAGGCCCGATTCGTGGAGCAAACGGTCGGGATGATCGGGCTCCGGCAACGACGGAACGTCACCGCTCGTGAACCCGCCACCGTGGTCATGGATGACGACGACGATCTCGTCGTCGGTGATCTGACACTCGAGCTGGATACGGTCATTTCGGTCGACTCGCTGCTGAGCATTGATTGCATTGGTGACTGCTTCCGACACCGCCAGCTTGAGATCTTCGATGCGCTCCGGCGCGATGTCTTCTCGAAGTTCGGCCATGGCAGCAACCACCACACGAGCGAACGACACGAAGTCGCTCCGGGCCGGGATCTCGAACGCGAGCCGGCCCGGCTGGGTCTCGATCACCGGCTCGGTCATGACACCAGCATCGCCGAATCGAGGTCCCGATGAAGGGTGAACACCCGGTCCAGGTCGCAGAGCTCCAGCACCCGGCGGACCCGATCACCGGGCACGACGAGCCGAAGGTCACCGTCGAGGAGCCGAACCCGCTTGAGCGCACCCACCAGCACACCCAGACCGAACGAGTCGACATAGTCGACGCCGGACAGGTCGAGCACCAGGTGATGATTGCCGGTGCTGACTTCTTTCATCACGTGCTGGCGGAGTTCAGGCGCGCCGACGACGTCGAGTTCGCCGGCGATGGTGAGGACAGTCCAACCATCGTCGCGGTGCGGGTGCACGACGAGATCCACCCGATCGACCGTATCGGACCACACGCGTGTGATTCGGTCACAAGGGTCCCGTAACATCGGCCCATGGCGCTCGCGTCCGATCCCGCTGCTCCGTTCGAGGCGCTTCTCGACGAGCTCCACGCCGACGGGCGACTCGTGCACGTCGAGCATCTTGCGGCCCGAGCCGAACGCCACGCCGAACTCGAACGACCGCTTCCGGCGTCCGTCGCCGACGCATTCTCCGGACAGCCGTTCTGGACCCACCAAGCCGCCGCGATCGATGCGATCCGTCGAGGCGAGAACGTCGTCGTGGCCACCGGGACCGCCTCGGGCAAGTCTCGGTGCTTCCAGGTTCCGATCGCCGAAGCCGTCGCCGACCCGGTGAAACCGGGCACGTCACTGCTGCTCTACCCCACGAAGGCGTTGGCTCACGACCAGCTCCGCACCCTTACCGCGCTGCAGCTCCCCGGCCTCGCGGCCGGCGCGTACGACGGCGACGCATCCCCAGAAGAGAAAGCGTGGATCCGCGACAACGCAAACGTTGTCCTGACCAACCCCGAGATGGTGCATGGCGGCCTTCTCCCCCGGCACGAGAAGTGGGATGCCTTCTTCATGCGGCTCCGCGTCGTCGTCATCGACGAGCTGCACGTCTTGCGCGGTGTGTTCGGCACCCACGTCGCCCATGTCCTGCGCCGGTTGCGCCGCATCTGTCGCCACTACGGCAGCGACCCCACCTTTGTGTTCACGTCGGCCACGATCGGACAGCCGGAACGCTTGGCCGAGGCGTTGTGCGGTGCGCCCGTCACCGCCATCACCAACGACGGATCCCCGACCGGTCCTCGCCGGTTTGCGCTGCTCGATCCCCCCGTCGTCGACGACGCAGCGGGCGTGCGATCATCGGCGAACAGTGAGGTCGGCACCGTCAGCGCCGCGCTCGTGACCTCCGGTCATCGCACGATCACGTTCTGCCAGAGCCGCAAGGGCACCGAGTTGATCGCGGCCGACATCGGTCGGCGGGTCCCCGCCCACCTCAAGCGCAGTGTCATGTCCTACCGGGCCGGCTACCTCGCCGAGGAGCGGCGGGCAATCGAAGACCAGATGGCCGACGGCTCCCTGCGGGGCATCGTCGCCACCTCAGCGCTCGAGCTCGGCGTCGACATCGGCGATCTCGACGCATGCGTGATGAACGGGTTCCCGGGCACGATCGCATCGATG
>JBCCYT010000002.1:0-78325 GCA_039188975.1 Actinomycetota bacterium | reverse complement strand
CTCGAGAAAGAAGAACTCGCGAGTCCGGTCGTCGACCAGAAACTCGACCGTTCCCGCTGACTCGTAGCCCATCTGACGAGCGAGCGCGACTGCTGCATCTCCCATCGCGGCGCGCATATCGCCATCGACGACCGGTGACGGCGACTCCTCGATGATCTTCTGGTGGCGACGCTGGATCGAGCACTCTCGCTCGCCCAGGTGGACGATGGTGCCGTGTGCATCGCCAAGGATCTGGATTTCGACGTGTCGGCTCGACGCCACGTAGCGCTCGAGGAACACGGTGTCGTCTCCGAACCCACCGAGCGCCTCGCGCTGGGCGGACGCAACCGCGTCGCTGAGCTGATCAGCGGACTCGACGATGCGCATCCCCTTGCCGCCCCCGCCGGCCGCCGCTTTGACCAGGAGCGGATACCCGACCAGATCATCGCCAGCGAGATCCTCTGACGACGGCAGTGTCGGCACGCCCGCCTCGATCGCCAGCCGCTTGGCGGCGATCTTGTCGCCCATCGAATCGATGACCGCAGGCGAAGGACCGACCCAACGGATCCCGGCGTCGGTGACCGATCGAGCAAACGCTGCGTTCTCCGAGAGAAACCCGTATCCGGGATGGATGGCATCGGCTCCGGAGGCCACAGCGGCAGCGAGGACCGCCTCCGCGTCAAGGTACGACGTCGAGAGGCGCACGGCTTCGTCGGCGTCGTGCACGAACGGCGCGTCGGCATCGACGTCGACGAAGACAGCGATGCACCGCATCCCCATCGACCGAGCGGTGCGAAACACCCGGCGGGCGATCTCGCCTCGGTTCGCAACGAGCACCGAGGTGATCGGCGTCGAGCTGACGGCCGAGTTCACAGCCGGAACACTCCGTAGCTCTCGGCCCCTTCGACCGGCCGGTTGCGCACCACGCTCAGACACATGCCGAGCACATCTCGCGTGTCGCGCGGGTCGATGATGCCATCGTCGCTGATCGCACCGGTCGCTGCGAGCGCGAGGGAACCCTTGTCGTGGGCCGCCTCATGGGCGGCCACGATCTGGGCATCGAGGTCTTCGTCGAACTCCTCGCCCTTGCGGGCCGCCTGGCCCCGGCGGACTTCAGACATCACGCCAGCGATCTGCTTCGGCCCCATCACCGCAACCTTTGCGGTTGGCCACAAGAACGTGAACCGATTGCCGAAGGCGCGCCCGGACATTCCGTAGGTACCGGCCCCGTACGACGACCCAACGATCACGGTCAGGTGCGGCACGGTCGAGTTCGTGACCGCGTTGATCATCTGCGAGCCCTTCTTGATGATGCCGTCGGCCTCGAAGTCCTTCCCGACCATGAAACCGGTGATGTTCTGGAGGAACACGAGTGGAACGTCGATCTGGTTGCACAGCTGGATGAAGTGGGCAGCCTTCTGTGCTGAGTCGGGATAGATCACACCGTTGTTGCCGAGCACGCCAACCGGGTAGCCGTGCACCGATGCCCAACCACAGATCATCGATGTGCCGTAGCGGGGTTTGAACTCCTCGAACCGGCTGCCGTCGACGACTCGGCCGATCACCTCTCGTACATCGAGCGGCTTGCCGAGATCGCGTCCGACCAGGCCAAGGAGTTCTTCGGGATCGAGCACGGGAGGCTCCGACACGAGGGAGGGCGCGGCGTCTGGTTTCCGCCAGTTGAGGTGAGACACGACCTCGCGACACATCCGGATGGCGTCCATTTCGTCTTCGGCGAGGTACTCGGCGAGGCCGGAGACCTCGGCGTGCTTCTGGGCCCCGCCGATCGTCTCGGAATCGGCGATCTCGCCGGTCGCCATCTTCACCAACGGCGGCCCGGCGAGGAACGCATAGGTCTGCTCCTTGATGAAGATGTTGTAGTCGCTGAGCCCGGGCTGGTAGGCGCCACCCGCGGTTGACGACCCGAACGTGACGCAGACGGTCGGGATTCGCAGCTTGGAGAGCTCGATCATCTCGTAGAAGAACCGGCCGGTCTCGGCGAAGTGGGCGGGCACGACCGCCGAGCCGGTGGCTCCACCCTCGTCTTCGCGATTCTCACTTCCGCCCGGCGGCCGCAGATCCCCACCTGCCGATTCGACGAAGCTGATGTAGGGGATCTTGTTGTCGCGGGCGATCTCGAGCGCCCGCATCCATTTCTTCGACGCATACGGGGTGAGCGCGCCGGCGGCGACCGTGGGATCGTTGCCCATGATCACACACTCGGTACCCGCGATGATGCCGATCCCGGCGACCATCCCACCACCCAACTGATATCGGCTGCCGTAGCCGGCGAGCGGCGTGATCTCGAGGAATGGTGTGTCGGGATCGAGCGCCGCGGCGATTCGCTCGCGAATGGGCAACTTGCCGCGTCCGCGATGGCGGGCCATTGCGTGCTCGCCTCCTCCTGCAGCCGCGACGGCGAGGAGCTCATCGTGAGCATCGAGCAGGGCGGCCATGTCGTCACGGTTCTGCACGTAGAGGTCACCGCTCGTATCGAGCGTCGACTGCATCGCCGGAGCGAGCAAGGTTCGAGCCATGCCGACGACCGTAGCCGGTAACTGAACAAGCCACCAATTACCCTCATCGTTGCGTCGAAGCTAACCCACGCTGCGTGGCCGCCGATACTGGGAAGTCCTATGGGCGGCACCGACGACGGGCTTTCGAGCCACGACCCTGAGCGCGAGCTGCAGCGTGCGCTGCGTGATGGCGTCCTCGGTGTTTTCGCAACCGACGAACGATCCGAGCTCTGCGACATCCCTGACAGCGTGGGCCGCGTGGATGTCGCTCGAGCGCCGACCGAACATGCGCTCGCCACGCTCGCCTCAGCCGACGTTGATATCGCACTCAGGGCCTTGCGCGAGGCGGGGCAAACCGGCATCGGAACCGCCATCGTCCCGTGCGAGTGTGGCCCCCAACAGCTCACCGTCTTCGACCTCCGAGCCGTCCACGGCGTCCATGTCTGGGTGATGCAGGCGCTCGACGATGTGCCGTCACCCCTTCCGACCCGCGAACCGTCGCCGAGCGCTCGATCCTTCATCGCCCGACGAAACCAGCTCGCGGAGTTCATCACCGTCAGCGACGAGATCACCTCGATGCTGGGCTGGCGTCCGGCAGAAATCATCGACCGCACGACCCTCGACTTCCTTCACCCAAACGACATCGACCGCTCACTCGACGCCTGGCTCGATGTCCTCGAACAGGCGTCGATCAGCAACAACCGCTGCCGCTGGCGTTGCAAGGATGGCTCCTACCGCTGGGTCGAGGTCTTCAACGAGGTCATCGACGACGACGTGATCGTCAGTCGCATCGTCGATGTCCAAGCCGAGATGGACGCCCTGGCTGACGCTCGACTCGGACAGGAGGGGTTCGCCACCCTCACCGAAGCCCTCCCGATCGGTGTCGCCCAGCTCGACACCGATGGACGCCTGATCTACGCCAACGACGCCCTCATTGCGCTCAACGAACAGCTGAACGCAGGACACGACCTCGCCGACTTCGCAACCATCTCCTGCTCCAACGCAACGATCCGGGCCGCCATCGCCGCTGCACTCAACGGCGAGGGCGCCGATCGCCTGGTCAACCTGATCGCCGGACCATCGACCAACGCAATCCAGATCCGAACCCGTCCACTCATCGTCGACGACGAGCCGGCCGGCGTCATCGCCACGTTCGATGACATCACCGAAGCGAAAGAACTCGAACGAGAACTCCACCTCCGAGCCACCATCGATCCACTCACCAAGCTCGCCAACCGGGCCTCCGTCCTCGAACAACTCGACGCAGCCGTGACACTCACCGAGTCAGCCGACGTCCGGTCCGCCGTCTTGTTCATCGATCTCGACCACTTCAAACACGTCAACGACAGCATGGGACATGCGGCCGGTGATGAGCTGCTCGTCGCAATCGCAAAACGGATCATGTCCACCATTCGTGGTGACGACTTCGTCGGACGGCTGGGCGGTGACGAGTTCCTCGTGCTGTGTCCCGCGCTCGACAGCAGTTTCGAAGCACGTCAGGTTGCCGTTCGCATCCAGCAGATGATGGCCAAGCCGTTTCCGATCGCCGACCGATCGATCCATGCCAGCCTCAGCATCGGGGTCGCGATCACCGAGCCGGGCCAGAGCGCGAGCGACGTCTTGGCCGCAGCTGACGCGGCGGCCTACGAGGCCAAGGCTGCGGGCCGTAATGCCGTCCAGATGTTCGACCAGGCCATGCGGCATCGGGCCGAGGAACGAATCGGTCTGATCAGCGACCTGCAGCGCTCCTTGGACAAGCCCGGTGACATCTGCGGCCACTTCCAGCCTGTCGTCGACCTGGGTACCGGCGCGATCACTGGGTTCGAGGCGCTCGCACGGTGGAACCATCCAACCCGCGGCCTGCTTCACGCTGGAGCGTTCATCGACCTGGCCGAGGAAGTCGGGCTCGAAGTCAAGATCGGCTGGCGTCTCTTCGAGGAGGCGGCGGCCTTTGCGCGCCACTGCGCCGCGTTCGACGACGGCCAAGAACCGACACTCGTCAACGTCAACATGTCCACCCGACAGCTGAGCGACCGTCGGGTGGTCGAGCGAGTTGCGGACATCATCGCCGCCGAAGCCGTCGATCCTCGCCGCCTCTGCATCGAAGTGACCGAGCGGACGCTCGTCCCCGACATCGACGCGGCATCCGCAACGCTCTCTGCGTTGCGTGACCTCGGCCTCCAGACCGCGATCGACGACTTCGGCACTGGACACTCGTCGCTGAGCTACCTCCGCACGCTTCCGTTCGACACGATCAAGATCGACATGTCGTTCACCCAGACGCTGCTCGAAGGAGACGACAGCATCGCGATCGTGGGCGGAATCGTGCGCATGTGCCAGGCGATGGGGCGAAAGGTGATCGCCGAAGGAGTCGAGAGCCAGGAACAGATGGCCGCGCTTCACGGGCTCCGGTGCCCGTACGGTCAGGGCTACCTGTTCGCTCCTGCGATCGCCCCCGATGAGGCGCTCGACCTCCTTCGATCCGGCCTCCCCCATGCCACTGGAGCATTCCGATGAGTCACCGCCTCCGAGCCCACGAGCTCGATCTTCCCCTCCGCCAAACGACGGTGACGGACATGCTGCAGATGCTCGACGATCCCGACGTCGACATTCGAAACGTCGGCCAGCGAATCGCAACCGAGCCCGTGCTCGCAGCCCGGCTCCTCACCCTGGCGAACTCGCCGTTCTACGGACGACGTGATGCGGTGCTCGACCTTCCGGCCGCAGTCATGACGGTGGGGCAGACATCGGTGCGCGCGCTCGTCCTTGCCCTCGCCGTGGACGCCATCTTGAGCGACGATCTCGGTCTCGCCCCGGACTGGTGGGACGACTGTCTTCACATCGGGGCCATCGCTGCGTCGCTGGCCCCTGCGACCAGGGCCGATTCGGGCACCGCCTTCTGCGCCGGTCTCCTCGCCGACATCGGCCACCTCGCCATCGCGGTCTCTGCGCCGGACGCCTGGGCTGCACTCTCTGCGACGACCAACGAAGCCGACCCGCCTGACGTTGCAACAGTGCTTGCGGCCGAGACCGACCGTTTCGGTATCGACCACCCGTCGCTTGGCGCTCGCATCCTCGAAGACCTCGGGCTGCCCGCCACCCTCACCATGGCGGTTGCTCGCCATCACGATCCCGAAGCGCGCGCCGACGGCGGTGTCAATCATGCCGTGTTCGCAGCCGCAGAACTGATCGTGGCGTTCAAGGCCGACGACGACCTCACGCCGACCCTGATCGACAACGGCATCGAGATCGAGGAAAGCGAACTCCGCGATCAGGTTTGCGACCAGGTCAGCACCCTGCGGGCTGCGTTCAGTTGAGACCTCGGCAGGTGTGATAGGCATACCTAACACTCTCGTCCCGCAACGATCGCCGACCGATGGGGAGGACTCACATGGGAGCCGGCCACGTCATCCGCCAGAACACCCGCAAGAATCTCGGCACGGTCGAATCGGTGGCCGATTTCGGTGATGGGCTTCGCCGCATCGTCTTTTCACCCCGAGCACGCGATCTGCGTTGGAAGCCGGGAATGGCGGTCGCCACCATTGTCGACCCGGAAGGAAAAACGCTGAAGGATCGATGGCGCCACTACACGATCCGCCGCCAGCACGATGACGGGTCCCTCGAGTTCCTCCTGACCCGCCACGACGCCGGCGGACCCGGCATCGACTGGCTCGAGGGGTTGTCGCCCGGCGATTCCTTCACCTTCATGGGTCCCGGGGGAAGTCCGGTCCTCGAACCCGATCATCATGCGTACGTTCTCATCGGAGATCGCACCAGTCTCGCCTCGATGGGAGCAATGCGAGACGCGCTGCCGGCCGACACATCCGTCACGGCCATCGTGGCGACACCGAATCCCGACCGCGCGCAGTTCGACAGTTCACATCCAACCGCCATCGACTGGATCGAGGCGAGCGACGCAGACTCGATCAGCACCGGCTTGGCCGACGCCGTCAGCGCGCTCGGTGCACTTCCGAGCGATGCTCAGGTGTACCTCACCGGCGAGATGCGATCGATACGTGCGGTCCGCACGATCCTCAGCGAGCAAGGGATCCGTCGTCGACAGATCGGCACCCATGCACACTGGACCCCCGGCCGTCGCGGCATGTAGCCCGACGACAGTGAGTACTCCATGCACCGGTCAGCCATTCGCTCCCTCAACGCCGCCCTCCTCGGCATCGCCATCCTCGCTGCCGCATGCAGTGGCGACGAAGCCGGCCCGGCCGCTGACGACCTGAGTGAAGGGGCCCCGCAGGCCAGCGCCACCACGAGCGACGCCACGACCCCCGCTGACTCGACACAACCCGCGACCGACGAGCCGACGATCGACAGCGACGCTCGGCCGGCGGAGGCGGCGCCGTCCGAGGCAGAAGAACCGACTGCGGCGTCACCACCGGTCTCCTATCCGCGCCTCGTGTATCACGCGCTCGGCTCGTTCACCCAGGACGCCGCCCCGGACAACATCTTCATCGCTGCATCGGAGATCTTCGGCGAGGCGGTCATCGCCCTCGGCATCACACCATCGGGCCGACTCGACTGGTTCGGCGGCGCCCCTGACCCAGCCGGCGATGATTACGGACTTGGGATTCTCGAACGCGACGTCCCCGTCTTCGGAAGCGTCTTCGCCCCCGACATCGAGACCATCGTGGGCACCGACCCCGACCTCGTGCTGGTGTTCAGCGGGTTCGGCAACACCATCCACGACCAGCTCGAGGGCCAAATCAATGTCGCAGGCATCGATTCGAGTGCGGACTGGCAAGAGATCCTTCTCGCCGTTGGAGACGCGGTCGGCCGGCCCGACGAGGCCGAGGCCGCACTCGTCGACTATCGCAGCCGGCTCCGCACGCTTGCGAGCTCCGAGGTCGGCTCGTTCTTCGCCGGTCAGCGCGTCGCTGTGGTGACTCCATTCGACGACAACCCCTTCATCCTCGTGCCCGGTGGGGTCATCGGGGAGGCGCTCACCGATGCTGGCATCGACCTGTGGGACCCTGTAGACGGTCTCGGTGTCTTCTCGGCTGACGATGCCGTCGACGGCATCATCGGCTTTTCGAAAGAACTCGCTGGCCAGATCGAGGCCGACACCGCAATCGTGGTCCTCGAGGGTGAGGGCGACCTCACCCCGACACGCGAGGCGTTCCTCGCCGATCCGGTGTGGGCGTCGATGCCGGCCATTGCCAACGGCAACGTCGTCTTTGTCACCAACAACCTGGCGCGCAATGCGGGACCCCTCACCCACTACCTCTTCTTCGACGATCTCGAGCGGGCCATCGCTGCGATCGGCTAGGCGTCAGTGCCGATGGCCGTGGTGGACGTCGCTGGTGTGCGGGTGCCGATGACGGACCGCCCGGTGACGGTGGGCATGGGCATGGCGGCCACGAAACGGCGGGTCGTGCTCGTGGTCATGATGTCCGTCGCCGTGCACATGCGCATGTTCGTGCGCAATCTCGGCGTGATCGTGATCATGGTCGTGGATCGTGCCGGACGGGAACGAGGGCACCAGCACGAGTCCGACCAGGGTCGCGACAAACAGCCCCACGGCCACGAACGCCCCGAACCGGAGTGCATCGGTGACCGAATCGCTCGCCGCTGCGCCGATCGCCGTCAAGACACCAACGTGGCCGAGCCGGCCACCCAGACTCGTCAAGGAGAGGAACGTCGCACGGTGATGCTGCGCAAGACGACCACCGACGATCGCCGGCGACACGACCGAGCCAACCCCTGCCTGCACCCCTCGCAATGCGAGAAGGGGCAGCAACCACACCGCGGTCTGCGCGGCCATGGCGACCACCACCACGACCGGCACCGCAGCCGCCACGACCAACATCGCCCGTAGCCCGTATCGAGTCACCACAGGGACGACCCCGCGGACCACGAAGGAACCGACGACGGCAACCAAGGCCGCGACCACGCCGGTCAACCCGGCCGCAGCCGCCGGGTCGTCGAATGGACGATCCAAGGCATCCACGAGATAGGGGCCGGTGAACTCCGCCGCGATGTGGACCACGATCACCTGACCGATCACGAACACGGCAAGCCAGCCCAGCACCGGATCCCGCACCGAGCGAACCGTGGCTGCGAGGTCTCGGGCGAACCTGCCGCCCCGTTCGCCCCGCACCGGTTCGGGCAGCCGCAACGCCACCAGCAGCTGCCCAACCGCAGCGAGGAGCGCAGCAACGAAGGGAAGCCGGAGGTCGACGACGGCGAGCGCGCCACCGGTGAGCGCCGTGCCCGCAGTGACCAGCAACATCCCCTGACGACTTCTCGCTTCGCGCTCCTCGAACTCGTCGGCCCGACCGAGCGACTCGAGCGTGTCGAAATGCCAGGTCACATCGGTGCCGGACAGGCAGGCGTAGCCGAACGCCAGGAGCACCTGCGCAGCGATGAGCGACGGCGTTTCGCCGAGGAGAAACAAGCTGTGGGCGACCACCCACGCAACGGCCGCGAGCCGCATCGTCCCCGCTCGGCTGAGCCGGTCGCTCGCCCATCCCGACGGCACCTCGAATGCGACGACGGCGACGTAATAGACCGCCTGGATCTGCAGCGCCTGGGCCAAGCCCACCCGTTCGATGAGGTACAGCACGACGACCGGCATCCAAAACAGTGCGCCGGCGACGCGCTGATGCTGGACGTAGAGGGAGAGACGTCGCTCGGTCGCTCGATCCATCTCGTGAAGTCTGGCACGAATCACCGGACAACACTCGACCACAGATCGTGACGGAGTGACAGTCTTCCGTGAGGACCACCGGTCTCGTCTACGCTGCGGGGATGCTGCCGGTGGTCGACCTCGATGCGTCCGATTGGCTGAGCGCACTGGTGGAATCACTCTCGACCTTCGGCTTTGCGGAGCTGACCAACCACGGGCTCGACCCGGCGTTGATCGACCGCCACCGCCAGGCGGCGGAACAGTTCTTCGCACTCCCGCCGGGGACAAAGGCGCGCTACGAACATCCCGACCCTCTCGCGAACCGCGGCTATCGAGCGCGGGGCAGCGAAGCACTCGCCTACAGCCTCGGGGAGGACTCCCCGGCCGATGTCTTCGAGAGTTTCAACGCCGGACCCGATCCCCGGAGAACCACTCATCCGTTGCTCCAGGCAACGCCGTGGCCCGATGACGAGGTGCCGGGATTCCGAGACGCTGCGCTCGATGCGTTTGCCGGGTTCAGAGCGCTGGGTGCCCGCCTCGATGATGGCCTCGGGCAGACGCTCGGGATCGACCTGGTCGGGCGATGCGGCGCAGGACCCGACATGCTTGCGTGCATCGACTACCGGCCCGGACCGGGGGGCGGTGAGCAGCTTCTGAACGGACAGATGCGCATGGGGGCCCACACCGATTACACGAGCTTCACCCTGCTGGCGACCGAACCGGTACGCGGTCTGCAGATCGTCGCGCCGGACGGGACGTGGATCGACGTCATCCCTGCGCCCGGCAATCTGTTGATGAACGTCGGCGACCTCCTGGCGATCTGGACCAACGATGCGTGGCCATCGACCCTGCACCGAGTCGTCCCGATGCAACTCGGCGCCGACCCCGTCCGCCGAACATCGGCCTGGTTCCACTATCCCGACCTCGACGTCGTGGTGGAACCGCTGATCGACTTCGTCGGCGATGGCGAACCGCACTACCCGCCGATCACCGTCGAGGAGCACGAGCTCGGCAAGGTGGGGGCACCCAAGACCGGAGAGATGCCGACCAGTCCGCTGACCACCGGCGAGCGCGACGTCTGAACCGCCATCGAAAGCGGTCCTGACCCCAGCGCTGCCCTAGCGTGCGACCATGTCTGATGCGCTCACGATCGACCGCCGCGACCAGGTCATGGTCCTCCATCTCGACGACGGCAAGGCCAATGCCTTGTCGTTCGAGCTGATCGCCGCGCTGGTGGCGGCCCTGTCCGAAGCCGAAGCCGATGAGTCGATCCGTGCGGTCGTCCTGCACGGGCGACCGGGCGTGTTCTCGGCAGGGTTCGACCTCGGGGTGATGATGGCCGACGACTTCCCTGCCGTCGTCAACCTGGTCGCAAACGGCGGCGAGTTGGTACGGACCCTGTACGGCTGTTCCGTACCGGTTGTCGCCGCGTCTTCGGGTCATGCGCTTGCCGCAGGCGCGCTGATGCTGCTCGGATGCGACGTTCGCATCGGGACCAACGCACCTGCGAAAGTCGGGTTGAACGAGGTCGCAATCAAGATGGTGCTGCCCGACTGGGCGTTGACGATCGCCGAAGCTCGCCTCAGTAAACGCCACATGCAACGGGCGATCATGAATGCACGTGTCACCTCCCCTGCCGATGCGGTCGATGTCGGCTTTCTCGACGAAGTTGTCGAGGACGACCAGCTCCTCGACCGAGCGATCGCGGTTGCTACTGAGCTCGCGACGAGCCTCGATCCGAAGGCGTACGCCGGCAGCGTCGGCGCGTTCCGGGGCAGCACCCTCGCAACGATGGACAGCCAGATCGCGGCGGCCCGAGCCGCCGTCGCCTGATGATGAAGCCCACCGTCGCATCGGTGACGGCCGACCTGGTTGCTGAGCACGATGCGCTCGACGTGGTGGTCGCATCGCTGCCCGAGGCCGACTGGGAACTCACAACGCCGTCACCGGGTTGGGCGATTCGCGATCAGATCACCCATCTCGCGTTCTTCGACGAGACGGCCACGCTGGCGATCGTCGACCCGCCAGGCTTTGTCATCCATCGAGAGACGTTCATCGCGGAGGCGTTCGCCGATCCCGACGCGGCCGACACCGCCACCCTCGGTGCGGGCCGAGCCATGGATCCTGTGACGCTGCTCGATCACTGGCGCATCCACCGAGCGGCGCTCGCCGCCGCGGCGAGCGAGTGCGCCGAGGACGCCCGCATCGAGTGGTACGGCCCGTCGATGGGGGCGAAGTCATTCCTCACCGCTCGGTTGATGGAAGCCTGGGCTCACGGGCAAGACATCTGCGACACCGTGGGCGCTTCCCGCGAGCCGACCGACCGGCTGCGTCACATCGCGCAACTTGGCGTGATCACCCGGGGCTGGACGTACATCAACCGTGGCCTCGACGTCCCCTCCGGCGAGGTCCGAGTCGAACTGACCGCGCCATCCGGCGCGCATTGGGTTTGGGGCCCCGACGACGCTGCCTCATCGGTGACCGGTACCGCGTTGGACTTCTGCCTGGTCACCGCCCAGCGACGAAACATCGCCGATGTTGACCTTGCCGTCGAGGGTTCGCTGGCTCACGATTGGCTGTCGATGGCGCAGCTCTTCGCCGGGCCACCAAGCGACCCACCGGCACCGGCCTGAGGCGCAGCCGGCAGCTGCGACCACGCAACCTGGATCAGTCGCGCAGCGAGGCGGCAAGTCCGTCGAGAATGTCTGACTCCGACACGACGAGTTCGTCGATGTCGAAGTAGCGCATGATGCGGATGAGGATGCACATGCCACCGACGATCACATCGGCACGAGCTTCTTCGAGACCGGGATTGTGGATGCGTTCGGCTCGAGATTCGGTGACGAGCGTGCGGTACACGTCTTCGGCTGCGTCCTTGGTCAGCCGAAAGTGGTGAATCTGATCGCGGTCGTATTCGGCGAGACCGATCTCGACCGCCGCGGCCGCCGCAACCGTCCCCGCCAGCCCCACATACGTTTGCGCGTGCGCGACCTGCGGCATTTCGCGAGCGACATCGTCGAGGTGTGCTTCGGTGATCGACAGGCAGGCCACCAGCTCCTCCGGTGCGGGCGGATCGTGTTCGACGTACTTCTCGGTGAGGCGGACACAGCCGATGTCGAGCGATATCGCCGCTTCAGCATCATCGATGCCGTAGGCGAATTCGGTCGAGCCTCCACCGATGTCAAAGACAAGGAACGGGCCGTCCTCGGGGTCGAGATCGGCGGTCGCACCTCGGAACGAGAGTTGGCCTTCCTCGAGTCCAGACAACAGTTCGGGTCGAACACCGATGACAGCCTCGACCGCATCGAAGAAGTCGTCTCGGTTCGCCGCGTCGCGCGCCGCCGATGTCGCGGCGGCGCGAACCCGGGTGACCCCAAAGCGGTCCATCACCGCTCGGTACTCTCGCAGGCACGCAAGCACCCGGTCGATCGCTTCGTCGGCGAGGCGGCCGGTGCGGTCCACGTCTTGACCGAGGCGGGTGATCGTCATGCGGCGCTCGAGGGAGCGTTCACCATCGTGGACGAGCAGCCGGGTCGAATTCGTTCCAAGGTCGAGGGCAGCGACGGTTTCAGTCATGGGCGTGTTCCTCGGGAAGGTCGGTTCGGTCTTCGTACGCCGAGAATCGGGCCGCGACCCATCGTCCGACGGGGTCGTCGCCGCCTGCGAGATACCAGGCGTAGTGGGCATGGAGGCACTTGACCCCGCGACGGGTGCCGCCGACCCCAGCAGATGGCCGTGGGCCACTGTGATCGGGCGGCATTGCGGCATCACGCTCTGCGGCGTATCGGTCGTGGGCGGCCTGAATTGCATCGAGACCGATGTCGGCTTCTGCCCGATCGACCCCGCCGTCGCTCTCGATGCGACCGACGACTCGGCGTTCGTGATCGCCCACCAGCCAGTATCGAGTGGGCATCGGCCGGCCAGAATCGAGCAGCGGCGCGTTCCGCAAGACGACCGGGTCGCCGGCGTCGTTGCGCACAACGATCTCGAAGGCGCCGCCCGGTCGGCGGCCGAGCAGCTCGGCAACCCGCTCGAGGTCGCCGGGTGACGGGAGGGCGAACGAACTCATCGGTGTCGACGTCGCCGTTTCCGCACTGCGCCGGCCACCGCGACGACCACACCCGCGAGCGGAACGAGCCGTTTGGCGATCGGGCGCCGGGCAGCATCGAGGAGGTCGAGTGCGTCCGGTTCGGGCATTGCGACACCGGTACGCACAGCAACGAACGCATCGGGCCCGAGAACGCCTTCGGCTGCGGTCGATGCGGCGAGGTTGGCGGCGAACTCGGCGGTCAACGCAGAGCTGACCTCGATGATCACTCCCCGCCCGAGATGCGCGAGCCGGCCGCTGAGCTGCAGGTCGGTGTCGACGTTGACCTGGGTCTGCTCGTCCGACAACGGCTCGAGCCGGGCGGTGATGTGGGCCTCGGCCGGGCCTTGGTTTCCATCGCCGGTGGCTCGCACGATGATCCGGTTCCGATCGGGATCGACCTCGAAATGGGCGACCCCCGTGAACCGGGCCTGGAGAACGCCAAGTCGCACATTGACGACCCCGTGGTGGTCAGCGCCGTCGATCTCGGTCAGGTGCGCACCCGGGATACACGGTGCGACCCGCACGGGATCGGTGAGCAACGCCCAGGTGTCATCGACCGAGCGAGCGACGGTGAAGGTGTCGATCAGCTCCACCGACGCAGATCCTGCAGGGTGTCGATATCGCGAGGGTCCCCCTCGACCGGTACCGGTCGCACCAGGTCGGGCCGGTGGCGCATCAGGGCTCGTGCGCCCTCGTCCCCGCTGACCGGCAAGCTCGGCCACATCGACGCGGCCAGGCGCACCGGCGGGCGAAGATCGCCGTTGTAGCGAGCCGAGGCAAGATCAGCCTCGACGTTGACGAGCGAGTCCCAGACCTCAGTCGTGACGCCCGGGCTGTCACCGAGCCCGACCACGATGACATCGTGTCGGCGCGCTTCTGCGTAGGCGACGGCAGCTCGCAGCGACGTCGCCTGTCCGTCGGCCCATTGCTCGTTGTCGAGCAGGGTCACATCGTCGGGCACGAAGGCGGTGAGATCGACTGCCCCCTGCACCACGATCACCTCGTCGACCTGAGCGCCTCGAGCCGCCGCGATGGCGTGGGAAATGATCGGTGCGCCGCCGATCTCCGTGACGAGCTTGTGGGCATCGCCCCCAAACCTGGAGCCGGCACCCGCCGCCAAGATCACCGCAGCGATCGACGGTGTCCGCGGTGAGTGAGTGGGGTCGGCGTCAGTCACCGCAACAGCCTAGGGTCGCAGCCGTGGACCCGATCGTTCCTGCCCCCGCAACCCCGCCAAACCTCCGTGTGACCATGTTGTTGGCCGACTCGGCGCAAGTCGCCGACCGCAAGCTCTATGTGCTCGGCGGTGGCCTTTCGGTCATCGGACCTCGCCCGCAACCAATGGGTGTTGCGATCCGTATCGAGGTGCCGTGGGACCGAGCGAACGTGGGCCACGCGTGGCGTCTCGACCTGCTCGACGAGGATGGGCATCCCGTCGAGATCAACCATCAGCCGCTGGTCGTGCAAGGACGGTTCGAAGCGGGGCGACCGGCGGGCTTGAAGGCGGGCACCCCGCTCTCGGTGCCGTTGGCCATCATGTTCCCGGCGCTTCCGGTCAACCCCGGCCAAAGCTACACCTGGCAGCTGTCGATCGACGAGGCGACCCACCTCGACTGGCGCCAGAGTTTCCACGTCCGTGCCAACCCATCCGCCCCGCCTGGACCTCCACCAACGCCCTAGGGTCTTTCGGCGGGCTGCGCTGCGTCAGTCGTGGATCGGGCCGTCGGTCGTCGACAGGGCGGCGACGGTACGGCCGGTGCGTTCGGCGATGATCTCGGCGACGATGGAGATCGCCGTTTCTTCCGGCGTCCGGGCACCGAGATCGAGCCCGATGGGTGATCGCAGCCGCCCGAATCCCTCTGCCGTGACCCCGGCTTCGACCAGTCGGCCGGTGCGATCGTCGTGGGTACGTCGCGATCCCATCACGCCGATGTACCCCACGTCGGTATCGAGTGCGGCGGTCACGGCCGGCACATCGAATTTCGCATCGTGGGTCAAAACGCACACGGCGTCACGCGGACCGAGTTCGTCGCCCACCTCGGCGAGGAGACGATCGGGCCAATCGACCACCAGGTCGTCGGCCATCGGGAAGCGCTGGCGGGTTGCGAACACTTCCCGGGCGTCGCACACGGTGACGCGATAACCGAGAACCTTTGCGACCCGAGCCAGAGCGGCCGTGAAGTCGACGGCACCGAAGATCAACATCTGCGGCGGCGGGGCGAAGGACTCGATGAACACCGCAACGATGTCCTCGCGAGCCTCGCCGTTCTCGCCGTAGTGACGCAGTCCGGAACGGCCGGCGGCGAGCTCGCCTCGGGCGTCTCGCTCGACGACACGGTCGAGCCCGTCGGAGCCCAGAGTGCCGACGACTGGCTGGTCGGACCGTACGAGCAGCTTGTTCCCTGCGCCGGGACCGTCGATCACGGTGGCGAGCGCAACGGCCCGCTCCGCGGCGATGTCGGCCTTGAGCAGCGTGTACCAGTCGCCCGGCTCGAACCGTTCGAGGAAGAGGTGGATGGTGCCACCGCAGGTCAATCCCACCGCGAACGCCTCGTCGTCGCTGTACCCGAAGGTCACGACTCGGTGGGCGTCGGCTTCGATCACCTCGAGCGCTTCGATGACGACGGCTCCTTCGACGCATCCGCCGCTCACCGAGCCGCGGACGTCGTGGTCGGTCGTCACCGCCATCGCCGCACCCGGAAGTCGGGGTCCGGAGCCGTCAAGATCGACGACCCGGGCGATGGCCGCCGTGCGACCCGTAGCGCTCCACGTATCGAGGGCGTTGAAGAGATCCTTCACGCGCTCAATCGTAGAGCACCCCGGTCAACCGGGCTCAGCCTGCGTGGCGGATCATGTCGAGCCGTGCTCGAGAGGCAGCCAGCTCGGCGATGGGGGCACCCTTGGCTCGCAGGTCCTGGTGGTCGTTCCAGGCCTTGAGCAGGCGGTTGAACTGAGCGAGGGAACGGTTCGTCTTCATGGCGTCCACCGTACGAAATCGCTGACGAGGGATATCGTGGTTCCTGCGGCCTTTTCTTCGCTTTGCTGATGAATAGCAAGGTAACTTGGCTGATTTGCCTTTGTTTTCCTATCCGTGTGATCATCGACACGAGGTTTCCCATGCTCGATCAGATCTCCCGCCGAATCCTGCACGAACTCACCCAGGACGGCCGCCTGTCCTACCGCGAACTCGGCGAGCGGGTTGGCCTTTCCGCGCCCGCAGCGACCGAACGGGTCCGCCGACTCGAGCGAGAGGGCATCATCACGGGATACACCGCCACGGTCGATCCGGCTGCGGTCGGTTCACCAATCCTGGTGATCATGCGCGTCATCCACACGTCGAACGGCTCGCCCGTCCGTATCGGCGAGCGGGCCGCGGAGCTGCCCGAGGTGATCGAGTGCAACCGAGTCACCGGCGCGGAGAGTCACGTGATCCGTGCATGGTGTCGCGACCTCGCCCATCTCAACGAGGTCATCGAGGTGTTCAGCGAGTTCGGCGAGACGATCACGAACGTCGTCACCGATACCCCCGTCGCCCGTCGAGCCATCCGCTTCACCTGACGTTCGCCCCCGTCCTCAGGTGGTCAGGCGAACCACCTGGGACCGAGCGAACGCGCCGAACCCACCCACGCCGCACACGGTCACGATCAACCCTGGCCACGTCTCCGCCCAGGTGACCGGGCCCAGGAACCCCTGGCGCGTCATCGCCAACAGCGGCGTGATCGGGTTGATCTCGGCGACGCGTGCCAGCCAGCCGTCCATCAGCTCGATCGGCACCTGACCAGTCGACGGGAACATCAAGACGAAGGCGATCACCTGCACGATCGCCATGGCCCGCAAGTTCCCGATCAACAAGACAATGCCAACACCAAGACAGCCCATCGCCAACGCCACACAGACACCACCGAGGTAGGCCATCACCACACCGACCGGACCGCCCGGCATCGACGCACCATTGGCCCAGGCCAGCACCAACACGACAGTGCTGGGCACCAACGACCGCACGATCGCCTGGGTCAGGGGAGCGAGGAGCAGCAGCGTCGGTGAGACCGGGGTGACGAGGAGCCGGTCGATGAATCGGGTTTCGAGGTCGGTCGCCATCGACGTGGCCGCACCAATGCCCGCGAACGAGCAGGTCTGGAGCAACGCAAAGGCCGCGACCCAATTGATCAGATTGTCGGTCGGGAAGCCATCCACCTGCGAGATGCCGTCGAAACTCCCGGAAAAGGCCGTCACGAAGAACGCAGGCATCACAACCATTGGCATGAGCAGTTGCGGAACCCGCACGAGACGTAGCAGCGAGCGGCGAGCGAGCTCTCGCAGTGCGGGCCAGTGCGATGCACGGCGTCGAAGCGCGGTGGATGAGGTTGCTGTGGTCGTCATGCGCGCGTCAGCCGGGTCCGGTACGCGCGATAGGCCAGTCCCAACGACACCGCCGCCAGGAGCGCAATCCACAGCGCGGCCTGCGCGAACGCAGCAACCGAGAACCCCTCGAGCGCAATTCGGCGGGTGGGGTTCACGATCAACGTCACCGGGTTGGCTTCGGCCACTTGCTGATACCAGCCGCTCATCAGCTCGGTCGGGAAGAACGCCGACGACACGAAGACGGCCACGAACACCAGCGGAAACATGGCCTGGGTCGCCTCGGTCGAACCCGTGCTGATCGCCACGGCAAGGCTGAACCCGCCGATCGCCGCAGCCAAGCCGGCAGCGATGACAACCACCGCAACCGAGGCGAGAAATCCGCCTTGCACCGGAGCGCCGAACACCGAGAACACGGCGACGAGCACCGCCGCAACCCCTGCGGAGAACAACATCGAGCCCCCGAGCCGGCCAATGAAGATCGAGAGCCGCCCGGTGGGTGACATCACGAGCCGGTCAAAGAAACCGGTCTGGATGTCGGTCGCCATGCCCGTGCCGACATCGCCCGCGAAGAACGAGACCCCCTGGAGGACCGATGCCGGGAGGATGAACTGCAAGAACGAGTCGACCTCTGGGAACCCCGGCAGTTCTGCCGCCCGGGAGAACTGAGCGCTGTAGATCACCGCCAAGAGCAGCGGGAAGATCATGGCCGGAGCCCAGGCCGATGGTTCCCGGGCGGTATTGCGCACCGAGCGAGCGGCAAGCGCACGAGTCTGTTCAACGCCGATCACCCAGCTCGACCGAGGGGTGGCCGTCACGACCCAGCGCCCTCGAGCCGCCGTCCGGTTGCGTCGGCGAACACATCGTCAAGGCTCGGAGAGTCGACTTCGACATGACCAACCACAATGCCGGCATCGTCCAGCGCGCGGATCACGCTGGCCAGTGAGCTGGTCCCGCCCTGCAGTCCGATCGCAACTCGGCCGGTTCGTGCTGGTCGTTGCGGTCCAAATGTCGCGAGCACCGTTCGGGCGTCCTCGAAGCGACTCGAATCGGCCACCTCGAGACGGAGGGTCGGATCCCCCACCGCCGCCTTGAGCGCCGCCGGGTCGCCCTCGCGCACGATCATGCCCTGGTCGATGATCGCAATCCGCCCGGCAAGCTGATCGGCCTCTTCGAGGTATTGCGTCGTCAAGAACACGGTCGTGCCCTCGTCGTTCAACGAGCGGACCTCTTCCCACACCGCCTGGCGACTGGTTGGGTCGAGCCCGGTGGTCGGCTCGTCGAGAAACAGCACCTCTGGCCGGTGAACGAGGGCGAGGGCCAGGTCGAGCCGGCGACGCATACCGCCGGAGTAGGTACCGACCCGACGGTCAGCCGCGGCGGTCAGGCCCACCCGTTCGAGCAGTTCACCGCACCGTCGCATCGCCTCCTTGCTTCCCAAGCCGTGCATCACCGCCTGGAGGCGCAACAACTCGTTGCCGGACATGAGCGGGTCGATTGCGGCGTCCTGGAGGGCCACACCAATCCGGTGACGCACCTCCATTGGCTGCGTCGCAACGTCGTAGCCGGCGACCAGCGCCTGGCCTTCGCTGGGGGCCAGCAGGGTCACCAGCATTCGCACCGTGGTCGACTTACCCGCACCGTTCGGCCCGAGAAAGCCGAAGATCTCGCCCTCGCCGACGTCGAGATCGATACCGGCCACCGCAGTGAGGTCGCCAAAACGCCGAACCAATCCACGGGCGACCACGGGCGACGACGACCTGCTCATGATCTCTGGTCTACTGCACGCAACCGGAACTTCCGGGAATCGAATAGCTCTCTGACCCCGGGGTGACGTAGTTCGCATAGCACCGGGCCCGCTCGGCGTTGCGGCTCTCGGCGACACGGACGTTTCGCTCCGCAACATCGAGTTCGACCCGCAGCTGATCGCCCTCGTCTTCGAGGTCTTGAAGTTCACCCCGGAGGTCGAGGAAGTCGGTGACCGGAATGTACGCAAGCACCCCGCCTGCCACGAGCGTGAGCGCGATCAACGCCGCCCGGACGGTGAGGCCGGAACGAAACGACGATCGACGAGCGGTGCCTCTCGACTTCTCGACAGGACGCGGCGCACGCTTCGCCGTCCGCGACGGGGCGCCGCGGGCCGGGTTCTTGCGGGCCGATCCCGCCGCCGTACGAGAACGAGAAGCCATCTTCAGGCGCCGGCGAGGGCGTCCTTTCCACGAAACGCGGCCGACTCGCCCAGCTGTTCCTCGATCCGGAGGAGTTGGTTGTACTTGGCGACTCGATCCGACCGCGCAGGGGCACCCGTCTTGATCTGGCCACAGTTGGTCGCCACCGCCAGATCGGCGATGAACGTGTCTTCGGTTTCGCCGGAGCGATGCGACATCACCGAGGTCCATCCGTTGCGGGTCGCCATGTCGACCGCTTCGAGGGTCTCGGTGAGCGAACCGATCTGGTTGACCTTGATGAGGATCGAGTTGGCATAACCACCCTCGATCCCCCGGCTCAGCCGTTCGGTGTTCGTGACGAACAAGTCATCACCGACCAGCTGAACGCGATCGCCGACGAGACCGTTGAGCGCCTTCCAGCCGTCCCAGTCTTCTTCGGCCATACCGTCCTCGATCGACACGATGGGGTAGCGATCACACAGCGCCGCGAGTTCGCCAGCCATGTCTGCGGAGCTGAGGCTGCGGCCCTCCGCAGCAAGGGTGTAAAGACCGGTCTCGGCGTCGTAGAACTCGGTTGAGGCGACATCCATGGCGATGGCGATCTCATCGCCAGGGGCGCGGCCCGACATCTCGATCGCCTGGATCAGGAGCTGGATCGCCTCTTCGTTACTGCCCAGATCGGGGGCGAAACCTCCTTCGTCGCCGATCCCGGTCGAGAGGCCCTTCTCCCCCAGCACCTTCTTGAGCACGTGGTAGGCCTCGACCCCCCACACCATGGCTTCGGTGAACGACGCCGCACCGACCGGCATGAACATGAACTCCTGATAGTCGACGGAGTTGTCGGCATGTTCGCCGCCGTTGAGCACGTTCATCATCGGCACCGGGAGCACGTGTGCGTTTGCGCCACCCACGTGACGCCACAGTGGAATCTCCAGTTCGTTCGCCGCCGCCTGCGCGGTCGCGAGCGAAATGCCGAGGATGGCGTTGGCGCCAGCTCGGCTCTTGTTGTCGGTGCCGTCGGTGGAGATCAGCTCGGCATCGACCAGCCGCTGGTCGATCGCATCGAGCCCGACAACCGTGTCGGCGAGTTCGCCGTTCACGAAACCGACGGCCGTCAACACCCCCTTGCCATTGAGGCGGTCACCGCCGTCGCGCAGCTCAACCGCTTCAAAGGCACCGGTCGACGCGCCGCTCGGCACGATGGCCCGACCGACTGCGCCGCTGTCGAGCGCAATCTCGACCTCGACGGTGGGGTTGCCGCGGGAGTCGAAGACCTCCCGGCCATGGACGTTCTCGATCGTGCTCACGTCAGGGAACCTCTCTGTGCCACACACGGGTGCGCGGTGGAGCTGGATAGGGCGGATTCGTGCGCAAGGCTAGTGGTCTTCGCGCGAGGGGTGAGGGAGCCCGCGCGAGGCGCGCGAGACACTCGGGTTCTCCGCCTCCCCGAGCCGTCAGTCTGCCAAAGATTCGCGCGACTTGGCGATCGACCACCACACGCCGAGTTGGGTCTCGTCAGCCGCCGCGAGCGCCTCTGTCGAACCGGCGAGTCCCTCCACGATTCGGAAGCGTGCGGCATAGCGGTGCACCGCACCCCGGATCGCCGCCTCGGGATCGACGCCGAGCCGACGGGCGACCTGCACCCCAGCGAACAAGAGATCGCCGACCTCGGCCTCCGACGGGTCGGCGCGGACCTCCGCCAGCTCCTCCTCGACGTCGGCGAACGCAACCTCCACACCACCATCCCAATCGAACCCGGCCTTCGCAGCTCGGCCCTGGTGTTTGGCGGCCAGGGCCAAGCCGGGCAGCGACGGGGGGATCCCGTCGAGAGCCGACTGACGCTGCTTCTCCGTCGCCTTGATCGCCTCCCAGTTCGATTCGACGGCGTCCGCGTCGGCGGCATCGACGTCGCCAAACACATGTGGGTGGCGAGACACCAGCTTGTCGTGCACCTCTCGGGCCACATCGCTCACCGAGAACGCACCCCGCTCCGCCGCCAGACGAGCGTGGAAGAAGATCTGATACAGCAGATCACCGAGCTCCTCGGCCAGATGGTCATCAAGATCTGGGTGGACATCGTCGTCGCTGAGCTCTGCACGAGCGTCGAGCGCTTCGAGCACCTCATGGGTCTCCTCGAGGAGGTGCGTCCGCAGACTGGCATGGGTCTGCTTGCGATCCCACGGACATTCATCGCGAAGTACCCGTACGAGTTCATCGAACCGGGCGAACTCCTGGGCCACTGGTTCGACAACCTCGGGGATCAGCAACGACGTGAGATGATCAGCCTCGAGCGTGCGATCGATCTCGGCCCAGTCGGTCACCTCGACGATCGACTCATCAGGCAACCCGAGATGGTGGAGCAAGATCGCCCCCGGAGGCGGTTGCTCGAACGCCAGCTTGATGTCGGAGAGAACATGGTTGGCATGGGTGTGGGCGACCAAGAGCGGACCTGTCTGACCAGCCGCAGCGGTCGCGAAGACGTGACCATCGACGAGCCGGACACCAGCCTCGACCGGGTCGACGGCCAGACGAGCCCACACGAGATCGAGGAACGACACCGCCGACAACAACTCCACCTCGACCCGGTCGTCGTCTCGAAGCAGCGCCGCCGTCCGCTCGAGCACCAGCGGCGAGCCAGGCACGGCATACACGACCTCACCATGACGATCGGTCTCGGTGACGAGTCGTTCACAGATCTCGACATACACGTCGGCGAACCGCTCGGCGGACTCGTACACACCATCAAACGACGGGGCAGCAACGGCGATCGCCGCGGGATGGCGTGCCGTGCGCAACCAGCACGGCACGTCTCGATCGAGAACGGCGCGCGTCTGCGGCGTGATCAGTTCCGGCCCGGCGGGGCCGAGCCCGACGATCGTGAGCCGACCCACGTGGGTCAGCGGCTCACGCCCGACGGCGGCACGACGAACCGAACCTCGGGGTCCCATGCGCCGAAGCGCGGGTTGACATAGGCACCGACACGGACGGTCTCGATGGCCGCCTGCAACACATCGTCAAACGCCTGCTGCGCGATCGGCTGCTGGGACGAAAGCGCAGCCTCGTCCAGCGCCGCACTGATCTCGGCCTCGGACATCTCCGGATGGTTCTCCGCCGAGAGTTCACCAATCGACCGCACCTGGATCACGTGCCAACCGAATTGTGACTGCACCGGGGGCGACACCGTGCCGCTGCCAGATTCTCGGGCGCCGACCACGAATTCCACGACGAAACCCGCCGTGTCGACACAGCCGAGATCCCCACCATTCGGACCGGACGGACCGGTGCTGAACTGCACGGCGGCGTCGGCAAAGGCCAGTCCCCCTTCCAGCTCGGCGATGACATCGAGCGCCTCGTCCTCGGTCTCGACCAGCACGTGACTCGAGCAGAGATACTCGGGGACGACGACGTCGCCTGCTTGCGCAAAGGCGATCTCGTCCGCATAGCGCTGCAGCGCAAAGACAACGGCACGCTCTCGAACGAGCTGTTGACCAGCTTCGGTGGTGGAGTCGGTGAGCAACTGCGGATCGGTCTCGACCGCCGCGATGGCATCGGCCGTGTCGCCGTCCGTGACGGGCGCATCGCGAGCGGTCAGCTCGTCGGCAACCGCTTCGACGATCAAGAAGTTGGTGATTCGCTCGGCCGCTCGTTCCGGCGACGCGATCACGCCGTCGTTGGTCGGCTCATCGGCGAGCACGGCCGTGAGCTGGTCGACGGTGTACTCCCGGTCGCCGATCGAGGCCGCAAGCTCGTCGCCCGCTCGCTCATTGACCACCGCCCACACCGCCGCGCCGAGCACGCCGGCGATCAACACGATGAGGAGGCCGAGTCGAACGGTGGACGGCGGCGCCGACTCCGATGTGGCATCGCCAGGAGCGCCCGCGTCAGCGGGCGACTCGGCGTCAGAGGAAGACGAAGGCTGCGAATCAGTACTCACGAGGAGGGAAGGCTACCGGCCCAATCGGGGCTGTCGGGGATCAGGTCGTCCATGATCTTCGCCAGCTGATCCACGATGTCACCGCCCTTCTTTTGCAACGGCAGCTGCAGTTCGCCGAGCGCCTCTTTGTACACCGCAGCGTTGCCGCTCCCCTTGCCGGAGTACAGCCGTTCCATGCGGACCTGTTTGCTGTCGGGGAGATGGACGGGCGACAGCCGGGCAACCCAGTCCGGACCACCGAAGCCGGGGCCCTTGGTCACCGTGATCTCTCGCACGCCGGAACGAACGCACTCGACCCGTAAGCGCCCGACCTGCAAGAGCGCCTCGGCCGGCTTCGGGATCGGACCGAAGCGATCGAGCCACTCGCTGCGCACATCGTCGAGCGCTTCGAGGCTCTCGATCGACGCCAGCCGCCGGTAGGCCTCGAGCCGGTTGGTCTCTTTGAGGACATAGTCGTCGGGCAGATGTGCGTCGCCCGGCACCTCGATCGCGATTTCGACCGGCTCCTTCGCCGACTCGCCCTTCAACTCACCGACCGCCTCGGTGACCATCTGGCAGTAGAGGTCGTAGCCAACCGCAGCAATGTGCCCCGACTGGCCGGTGCCGAGCAGATTGCCGGCGCCCCGGATCTCGAGATCGCGCATTGCGATGCGAAAGCCAGAACCGAGCTCGGTGGCCTCGCCGATGGTCTTGAGCCGCTCGTAGGCCTCCTCGCTCAGGATCTGATCGACCGGGTGGAACAGGTAGGCGTAGGCCCGCTGACCAGCGCGGCCCACGCGACCTCGAAGTTGATGGAGCTGGCCCAGGCCGAGGCGATCGGCCCGATCGACCACGAGCGTGTTGACCGTCGGCATGTCGATGCCCGACTCGATGATCGTCGTGCAGACCAATACGTCGTAGTTCCCTTCCCAGAAGTCGATGACGACCCGCTCCAGCGTGCCTTCGTCCATCTGGCCGTGGGCGATCGCAACCCGCGCCTCGGGGACGAGATTGCGCAACTTCTCGGCAACGTGCTCGATGTCGCGAACCCGGTTGTGCACGAAGAAGACCTGGCCCTCCCGCAGGAGCTCTCGGCGGATCGCTTCGGCGACCGCCCGCTCTTCGTACTCGCCGACATAGGTCAAGATCGGCTGCCGATCGGCCGGTGGAGTAGTGAGTAGCGACATGTCGCGAATCCCGGTGAGCGACATCTCCATGGTCCGTGGGATCGGTGTCGCCGTGAGCGTCAACACGTCGACGTCGGTGCGGAGTTCCTTGATCGCTTCTTTGTGACTGACACCGAATCGTTGTTCCTCGTCAACGATCAAGAGGCCGAGGTTCTTGAAGCCGATCTCGCCACCCAAGAGTCGATGGGTGCCGATCACGAGGTCGACCTCGCCGTCCTTGAGCCCGTCAGTGACCTCCTTGGCCTGCTTGGTCGTCAGGAACCGGCTCAGCACCTCGACCCGAATCGGGTACGGCGCCATGCGTTCACTGAAGGTGGTGAGATGCTGCTGAGCGAGCAGTGTCGTTGGCACGAGCACCGCAACCTGCTTGCCGTCCTGGATTGCTTTGAACGCGGCCCGCATCGCAACCTCGGTCTTGCCGAAGCCGACATCGCCGACGACGAGGCGATCCATGGGCGACTCGATCTCCATGTCGTTCTTGACATCGACGATCGCATTGAGCTGGTCAGTGGTCTCCTGGAACGGGAACGAGGCCTCGAACTCCCCTTGCCAGGGGGTGTCGGCGGCAAAGGCGTGGCCCGAGCTCGTCACTCGCCTCTGGTACAGCACCACGAGTTCCTGGGCGATTTCTTGGACCGCCGACCGGACTTTGGCCTTGGTCTGGTTCCAGTCGGACCCACCCATCTTCGAAAGCGAAGGAGTGTCGCCCCCGGTGTAGTGCCGAACCGACTCGATTTGGTCAGACGGCACGTAGAGCTTGTCGCCTCCTCGGTACTCGAGCAGCAGGTAGTCGCGTTCATTCCCGCCGATCGCTCGGGTGACCATTCCGCCGAATTGGGCCACGCCATGCTGATGGTGCACGACGTAGCTGCCCTCGCGCAGATCCTCGAAGAACCGCTGGGTGTCGCGCGTACGTCGCCGGGCCTGACGATGCGTGCGACGCCGGCCCGTGAGGTCCGATTCCGCAATCACGGCGAGCTTGATGTCCGCGAGGATCGCCCCACGATCGATGGGCGCCACGATCACGCTGCCCGGAGGCGGCGTCTCGCCGACCTTGGTCGGCCCGCTCCGCACCGGCACCGCCACATCGTGTTCGGCCAACAGATCCGACAGGCGGTTTGCGCTCGCCTCGCCGTCAGCGGCAACCACGACCCGATATCCGTCAGCGAGCAGTGTCCGCATGTGGTTGATCGTCGGCGCCAGGTCGCCGACCACCGGCTCCCACCCAGACGCAGCGACCACCGGGGTCGACGGCTTGTCCGGGGTCGCCAGGATCGACCACGACGGGGCGCCCGTCACCGCCAGCAGGCGATCAAAATCGAGGTGCAGGCGATGGACCTCGTCGGCCGCGACATCCCACGTCTTGGCAAGCGTCGAAGCCAGATCAGCCTCCTCCGCCAGAATCTCTGCCGCTCGGTCTCGAACCCGTCGGGGCTCGACGAACGCGATCAGCCCGTCGTCCCCGATGAGGTCGGTGACGAGATGCTCGCCCTCGACGAGCCAGGGCAGCCACGACTCCATACCGTCGAACAGCGCCCCGTCGGCGAACCGATCCCATTGCTCACGGCCCCACGGTTCCTCGGCGACCAGATCCTCCGCCCGCACTCGCCGAGACTCGGTGGGCCGGAACTCTCGGCAGGGGAAGATGGTCGCCGAATCGACCGGTTGCGTGGAGCGCTGATCAGCCACCGCGAACTCGGTCAGCCGGTCGACTTCATCACCCCAGAGATCGATGCGCACCGGCGCATCGGCAGTGCTGGGATACACGTCGACGATCGAACCGCGAACGGCGACCTCACCGCGGTGTTCGACTTGGCCCTCTCGCCGATACCCGAGCATGACCAGCTCTGCGACGAGTGCCACCGGATCGATCTGGTCGCCCGGCTGCACAACGATCGGCGGTCGGCCCGCCTCGGGGTCGATTCGTTGAATCAGTGCCCGGGCCGAGGCGATGACCAGCGACGGCGGGCGATCGCTTCGAAGCCGATGCAGGACCTCGAGACGCTGCCCCATGGTTTCGACACCGGGCGAGACACGCTCGAACGGCAGCGTCTCCCAGGCCGGGAAGTGCAGAACCCGATCTGCGCCGAGGATCGCCGCGGCGTCGACCGCGAGGCGCTCCGCTTCGGCCTGGGTGGGCGTACCCACGAGCACCGGACGACGATCGGACGCCGCGACGAGCCCTGCGAGAACCAGCGCCCGACCGGGGTCGGCGACCGCGAGAACCGGGTCCCGGCGGCCGAGGGCCGCGTCGATCGCTGGCTCATCGCTGAGCAGATCGAGAAGGTCGCTGAGGGGTGCGGGGACGAGACGAGAGTCGCTCACGGTGTGGGTTTGGTTGGAGATGGTGCGGTCACGATCGGTTGTAGAGGTTCATCGCCGCCTCGATGTCGGTCCCGGCGAGGTATTCGAGCGCATCGGCGGCATCGGCCACGACCTGCTCGAGGATTGGGCGTTCGGCGCGAGCGGGTCGCTTCAACACCCAGTCACGGCCGGTGACCGTGCCCGACGCAGGCTTTCCGACCCCGACCCGTACCCGGGAGAAGTCCTCGCTACGCAGGTGGGCCCGAACCGATTTGAGGCCGTTGTTGCCTGCGAGGCCGCCCCCGAACTTGAGCTTCATCCGACCGACCGGCAGATCGAGCTCGTCATGCACCAGCACGAGTCGGCTGTGGTCGACGATGCCGTGCTTCTTGAGCAAGGCGCCAACCGCGCGGCCAGCCTCGTTGTAGAACGTGGTCGGTTGGGCCACGACGACCCGCCGATCGCCCAGCCGCAACACGTCGCTCTCGGCGTGATCACGGCGTCCCCGGCGGAGCTTGCCGCCGTGTCGACGCACCAGCTCATCCACGACCCAAAAGCCGGCGTTGTGCCGTGTCTGGGCGTAGTCGTCACCCGGATTCCCGAGCCCGACGACAACCAGATCAACCGGTGTCGCAGATCGTTCGCGGTTGGACCGGACCATGGGAGGTCAGGCCGGGAGGGCTCAGCCCTCGGCTTCTTCAGCCTCGGCCGCTTCGGCCTGCTCGGCCCGGCGAATCGCCTCACGAGTCGAGCGGGTGATCAGCGCGATGGCGACCGTCTCACCCGGGTTCATCGGCGATGACGCACCATCGGGAAGATCGACGTCTTCGACCTTGATCGTCTCGCCGAGTTCAAGCTCGGTGACGTCGACCTCGATCTGCTGGGGAACCGACGTCGGCTTGACCGAGATCGTCATCTCGTACATCGACTGGTCGACCATACCGTCGTACATGGTGACGTTGCGGGCCTCGCCCACCAGCACGACAGGCACGCTGACATCGATCAGCTGATCTTCGGTGACTCGCAAGAAATCCACGTGCAGCACGTCACGACGGGTCGGATGCCGCTGGATGTCCTTGACGACCGACAAGAGGCTGGAGCCGTCGATGTCCAGCGTGATCAGCGCATTGAGGCCGGCATCGGTGGTGAGGCACCGACGCAACTCGGGCCAGTCGACCGAGATGGCGACCGGATCGGTATCGAGGCCGTAGACCACGGCAGGGATCTTGCCCTCACGACGGAGTCGGCGGGAGGGACGGGTGCCTTCCTTGCGCCCGGTCTCGGCGCTCAGCAGCAGGTCAGACATGAGAATTCGGCTCCAAAACGGGCGCAGTGCGAACGGTGGGGCCCGATGTGGGCCAGGGGTCAAGGTTAGCGGGGCGGACAGGAGACCCCTACGCCAGGTGGTTCCCCTGGAAGATCTCGCTCACCGACGTGTCTTCGAAGACGGCACTGATGGCCTGAGCGATGATCGGTGCAACGGAGAGGACCGTGATCTTGTCGGCCCGTTTCTCGCTCGGGAGCGGCAACGTGTCGGTGACGAGCACCGTCTCGACCGGCGCGTTCTTGATGCGGTCGATCGCCGGACCAGAGAACACGCCATGGGTCGTGGCGATGATGATCCGAGCGGCGTCGTACTCGTGCAGCAGGTCCGCCGCGGCGCAGATCGTGCCGCCGGTGTCGATCATGTCATCGATCAGAACGCAGCAGCGACCGGCGACGTCGCCGATGATCTCCTTGGCTTCAACGGTGTTCTTCTCCTCGGTCGAGCGGCGCTTGTGCACGTACGCCAGGTCGGCGTCGAGCAGGTTCGTGTAGCGCTCGGCGACCTTCATGCGCCCCGCATCGGGCGACACGATCACCATGTCCTCGTCACCCTTGAGATCGGTGAGGTAGTCGACGAGCACCGGCATCGCGGTGAGGTGATCGACCGGGCCGTCGAAGAACCCCTGGATCTGCCCGCTGTGGAGGTCGACCGAGATCAATCGATCGGCCCCTGCCGCCTCGAACAGGTCGGCGATGAGGCGGGCGGTGATCGGCTCTCGCCCCGACGCCTTGCGGTCCTGGCGGCTGTAGCCATAGAACGGCGCAACCGCAGTGATGCGTTTCGCAGAGGCTCGCTTCGCAGCGTCGACCATGATCAGGTGCTCCATGATGGAGTCGTTGATCGAGGCGCCCTCCCACTCGGTGTGGGTCTGCACGATGAACACGTCGGAGCCGCGAATCGACTCGCCGTACTTGACGTGAATCTCGCCGTTCGCGAACTCGGCGATGTTTGGTGTGCCCATGCGCACGTCGAGCTCGTTGCAGATCTCTCCTGCGAGCGCCTGTGTGGCTCGACCCGCGACGACGTGCAGTTTCTTGTGGTTGAGAAGTTGCATCCCGTTAGCCCCCGGTGGTTCCCGGGCCAGACCCTACCCCGCGCGATCAGCGCGCGGTCAGGCGAACCGCCGTGCGGTGGCATTGACTTCTGAGCTGGCCCGGCAGGACTCGAACCTGCAACATCCGGAGTCAAAGTCCGACGTTCTAACCAGTTGAACTACGGGCCAAGGAACTGCACACGGTATCGACTGTGTCGCCGGGCGCGTGGCACACCGTGATGAACCCGGTAGCGTCGCCTGCCGTATGGGTTCACTCATCAAGAAGCGCCGCAAGCGCATGCGCAAGAAGAAGCACAAGAAGATGCTCCGGAGGACGCGTCACCAGCGCAAGTGATGGCTGGCGCGTATGCGCCCCCGTCATCTGGTGATGCTCTGATCTGTCGACGGTCCCACGCGCTCACGGCGCGGGGATCGTGGTGACGACCCGTCCTGCGTCGGGGAACGCTCCCTCGACGAACCAGGTACTTCCACTGCCCGCCAGCCTCGGCTGTTCGCCGGTTGCGGCGCCCAGTTCATCGCGCCAGCGTGCGAGTTCGGGAGCGACCGTCAGGGCCGCCGGCTCGAGATCGTTGCCGTGCGACCCGACCGGTCCACCGAGTTCATCCCACACCCGATACACCTCGGGGGTCGCGCAAAAGACCGGCGGGGTCACGAGCGTGAGGGTTTGTGGCACGAAGGGCAGCGGATCGACGATCTCGCCCACCCCTCGGACTCGGGCGCGACCACCAACCAGGCAATACGCGATGTCGGCGCCCAACCGGGCGGCGGCGGCGAGGTCGGTGAAGCCGGCCCAGCGCAAGATGGCCGCCGCGTCTGACGATCCGCCGCCGAGGCCGGCACCGGCGGGGATGTTCTTGTGCAGGGTGACATCAGCGGTGCGACCGGCGAGCGCGAGCGCTCGCCGAGCGAGATTGTCGACGTCGGGACCAACGGTTTCGGTTCCGTGTGCTCCCACAACCCGCAACCCATCGCCCGGAGCGACCTCGATCCGGTCGTGGAAGTCGAGTGACACCATCTCGGCGTCGATCAGGTGATAGCCGTCGTCGCGAACGCCCGTCACCCGCAGCGACAGCGTCAGCTTCGCCGGCGCGTTGAGGGTTGTCGCGGGAAAGCTCGGCACCGCCGCAGGCTAGAGCGCGGACGACGCGCCGCCGAGCCGACGCCCCTCGCGGCCATCAGCGGGTGCCGATCTCGGTGGCCAATCGACCCCACGACTCGATGCTCAGTGTCTCTGGGCGGGCCTGTGGGTCGATGCCGGCGGCCATCATCTGGTCCGCACTCGCCAGCCCGGCGAGTGACTTGCGGATCATCTTGCGACGTTGCCGATACGCCGCCCGTACCAGCGGCTCCAGCGTCTCGATCGGTGCGGCGATCGGTGGCGTCTCGTGACGGACGATTCGCACAAGGGCGCTGTCGACCCGAGGGCGCGGGTGGAACACGGTGGGCGGGATGCGAGCCGCGATCGTTGCCGTGCCGTGGTACGCGACCAACACCGACGGAATACCGATCGCTGGGTTGGGGACCGTTGCCGCCAGGCGCTCAGCGACTTCGAGCTGCACCATCACCAGCATTTCTCTGATGGGCGGGACGGATCGCAACAGATCGAGGATGAGCGGTGTGGCGACGTTGTACGGAAGGTTGGCGACAAGCCTCCAAGCCGGATGGTCGGCCAGCACATCGTCCCAGGCGACGTGCTGAGCATCACCCTCGACGATCGTCACGTCGCCGTGGGCGACGACCTCGCGCAGGATCGGTACGAGTTCGGTATCCATCTCGACCGCGGTGATCGATGCGCCCACCTCGATGAGCGCCAAGGTGAGCGACCCCAAGCCCGGACCGATCTCGATGACGGGATCACCGTCGCCAGCACCGCTGAGCGCCACGATTCGACGGACGGTATTGGGATCGACCACGAAGTTCTGGCCAAGCGCACGCCGGGCCGAGAGCCCATGCCGGTCGAGCAGCGCTCGGAGCTCGGTTGGCGAGTGGGTCACGCGCGAGGGCTCACGGCAAGTACCTGCCGCAGTGAGGCCAGGGGCGAGCGCCCTGGCGATCATAGAGCGCCTGGGCCTGAGCGTCTTGATCAGCGACCGACGCCGACGCGGGATCAACCCCAATCAGCGCGGCGTTCGCCCAACCGGCAACCCAGTCCCAGGTCGCCTGAGAGAATTGGTAGGCACCCCGGTAGCGGCCATTGGGGCTCACCGCGTCGTAGCGGCCGCTCGATTCGCACTGGCGCAGCGCCTCCCACTGCTCGGCGGTCGGACCGCTGGCCGGGACTTCGGTCGTGGTGGAGGACACCGGTGCTTCGTCAAGGTGTTCATCGGCGGCGGCCTGATCGGCCGCCGGCTCATCCGCGACCGGCGCGGTCGGTGGCGTCGCCGTCGTCGCCGGGGCCGCGGTGGTCGTTGGGGCCGCAGTCGTGGTCGATGCGGGCGCGGTGGTCGTGGTCGTGGTCGTGGTGGGGGGCGCCGTCGTCGTTGCTGCGGCAGCTGCAGCAACCGCGGCGAGCGCCGCCTCCTCGGCCGCGGCCTCCTCGCCAAGCGCGATTGCTCGTTCGGTCGCGGCCTGCTGATGCGCGACATTGGCGACGGACCAGGCCGCCGCTCGTGCGCTGAACCCGGTGATATCGACCTGTTCGGGTACGGGTTGGGCGGCGACGACCGCGGTCCCAAGCAGTGAGACGACGAGGATCGCGTTGCTCACGGCAGCCGCAACACGGCGGGGCGCTCTTCCTCGAACCATGCAGAAACGCTAGGTTCGTCGTAACACAATTGCAATGTCGGGTGTGGAGTCCGCCGTCGCTACCGGGCGGCGGCGTCAACCTCGTCGAGGCCGTAGAACGCCGCTGCAGTAGCCCAGGTTGCGGCTTCGACGTCGTCCACACCGAGGCCCTTGGCCGCAGCCACCGCGGCCCCGACGAGCGGCACCCACGCTGGCTGGTTGGGTTTCCCCCGGTTGGGCACCGGAGCCAAATAGGGCGAGTCGGTTTCGACGAGCAATCGGTCGAGGGGGACGAGTGCCGCCGCGTCACGCAGATCCTGGCCGCTCGGGAAGGTAATGATCCCCGAGAACGACACGATGCCACCACGATCGAGGCACTCGCGTGCTTCGTCGGGCCCGCCGGTGAAGCAGTGGAAGACGGTTCGATCAGGCGTTCCCTCTCGGTCGAGGATTTCGAAGGTCTCGTCCCACGCACTGCGGGTGTGAATCACCAGCGGCATCGACCGTTCGTTCGCCATCCCGATCTGCTCGGCGAACACGCCACGTTGGAGCTCACGCGGTGAGTTGTCGTAGTGGTAGTCGAGCCCGGCCTCTCCCACCGCCACCACCAGCGGATGTTCGAGCAAGTCGGCAATGCCGTCGACGCCCTTGCTTGCGTCGTGGGGATGGACCCCGGCCGTGGCGTACACACCGTCGTGCTCGCTCGCCGTTGCAATCATCTGCCGCGACTGGTCGAGATCACATCCAACGGTGATCATCCGCTCGACCCGTTCGGCACGAGCAGCAGCCACCTGCGCCGCCCCGTCAGCGCCCGGCGAGATGTGGCAGTGCTGATCGACCCACGGCATCGGTCAGGCCTCCTCGCGGGCGAGATCAGCAAGCACGACATCGAGGTCGACTTTGGTGAACATGGGGGTCGGCTTCGCAATCGGCGTGCCGGTCGGCACCGCGCGGCGCTGCCATCCATCGGTCGAGCCAAGAACCTCGTCGAGGGTCGCGGTGCTGAATGGGAGGAACGGCGCAAAGCCGACTCGAACACCATTGATCGCGTCGAGGGCGGTGCCGAGCACGACCCCAGCACGCTGGAGGTCTTGCTTCGCAATCTTCCAGGGCTCGGTGGCGTTCAAGTAGGCATTGACGGCTTGCGCGGCATCCATCGCCGTGCGCAGCGCCGCTTTGAGCTCTACCCGTTCGAGTTGCCCGTTGGCGGTGGCGAGCAGGTCGTCGACTGCGGCAAGCACCGCGTCGTCCTCCGGCGTTCGCCCGGCAACATCGGGTTGCTCGCCGAAGTTCTTGGCGACCATCGACAACACACGGTTCACGAGGTTGCCCCACGTGGCAACCAACTCTTCGTTGATGCGCCGGGCGATCTCCTCGACCGAAATGTCGGTATCGGCCTGTTCGGGAAAGCTGGCAGCCAACGCGTACCGGAGACCATCGGGCTGAAAGAGGTCGAGCCCTTGCTCGATCGTCAACCCAACGCCGCGCGACGCCGAAGCCTTGCCCCCCTTGAAGGTGATGTACTGATTCGCTGGCACATCGTCAGGGAGATGTATCTCTGGGTCGTAGGCCATCAGCTGAGCGGGCCAGAACAGACAGTGGAACGGGATGTTGTCCTTGCCGATGAAGTACACGTGGCGGCTGTCGGAGTTGTACCACCAGTGCCGCCACCGGTCCTCGTCGCCATGTTGTTGCGCCCATTCCTGCGATGCCGAGAGGTATCCGATCACGGCGTCGTACCAGACGTAGATGCGCTTGCCAGGGCCAAGATCATCGACCGGAAGCTCCACTCCCCAGTCGAGGTCGCGGGTGATGGCCCGATCGAGCAGCCCATCTTCACGAATCCAGCTCTTCACGAAGTTGAGGACGTGGGCCCGCCATCCCCGCTTGTCGGCCAGGAATTCCCCCACCTCGTCGGTGAAGTCGGAGTAGCGAAAGTAGAAGTGCTCGGTTGCGCGCAGCTGGGGTTCGGAACCAGAGAGTTTGGAACGCGGATTGATCAGGTCGATCGGATCGAGGGTGCGACCGCACTGATCGCACTGGTCGCCCCTGGCGTCGGTGTATCCACAGTTCGGGCATGTGCCTTCGATGTAGCGGTCGGGCAGAAAGCGTTCGACCTGTGGGTCGTAGAACTGCTCCGACGTTCGCTTGTCGATGTGGCCTTTCTCGAGCTGGGTCAGGAACATCTCTTGCGTGACCCGAGCGTGATGATCCGTCCCGGTCGTCGTGTAGAGATCCCATTGCAGGCCGATCTCGTCCCACTGGCGAACAAACTCGCCGTGGTATCGATCGACGATGTCTTGGGCCGTGACGCCTTCGTCGTCGGCTCGCACCGTGATCGGGGTGCCGTGCACGTCGGACCCACTGACCATCAGCACCTCGTTGCCGACCATGCGCTGATGCCGGGCGAAGACGTCAGCCGGCAGGTAGGCGCCAGCGAGGTGACCGAGATGGCGCGACCCTGATGCGTAGGGCCACGCGACTGCGACGAGGACGGGGGTGCTCACACCTTCGAGGGTACCGGTGACGCATCGATGCCGACGGGGTATTCCCGTGTTGCCGGTCGCCCCGATCAGCTCGCGTTACGGTCGGTGACCTCGCGAAGGAACGGCAGCGCGCCGTCGGTCGACGCGTCGGCGGACGCGTCGGTCTGGGCGGGCAATGCCGCGGGAGTGTCCGGTGACGCGTGGTGGTCGGTGTTCGCGCCGGGATCGATCGAGCGCGCCCGGATCGTCTCGATCTTGCTCAGCTGACGCTCGAGCTGATTGCGACGCGGTCCGGCCAGGTCGTTGACGCTGTTGGTCAGCGTCGCCAGATGCCGTTCGACCTTGTCGACCTGGTCGGAGAACTTCGACCACTGGGCACCGAAACCGGCGAGCACCTGCAAGATCTCGTCGGTCTTGCGTTCGACGGCAAACGTGTCCATCGCCTGGCGCACGACACCGAGGACCGCGAACAGTGTCGTCGGCGAGCACAGGACGACCTTCTTGCCGAGGGCGTCATCGAGCAGTGCGGTGTCGTTTTCGTGGATGAAGCCGTACACGCTCTCGTTGGGGATGAACAACAGGAGGTACCCAACCGTCGTATCGGAGGCCGCATAGCCGCGGCCGTGGAGTTCCTTGACTCGCTCCCGAACATCTTTGAGAAAGCGGTCGCGCAAGATGGCGGCCTCGGCATCGGACGGCGCTTCGAGGTAGCGCAGATAGTTCGCGACCGGGAACTTCACGTCCATGTGAAGGTGCTGATCGTCGGGCAACAGGAACGTGAAATCGGGCCGGGTGCCGCCCTCGATCGCTCGTTGCTTGCGGTAGTTGATGCCTTCACGCATCCCGGCCGAGCGCAGCACGTCCTCGGCCATCCGCTCGCCCCATTGCCCCCGCGCCTGAGGGCTCGCCAACGCCTCACGGAGATGCTGGGTGGTTTCGGCCAGCACCTTTTGCTGGCGAGTGGCGGCTTCGAGCGACTCGACGAACTGACCGTGTTGCTGGGCCCGCTCCTTTTGCAGCTGCCCGACGAGCATCCGGAGCTGCCCGAGTTCGGTATTCATCGTGGTGACCTGGTGACCCAGGCTCTTGGACATCCCGCCGACTCGCTCCCCAACGGTGTCCGACATGCCACCGACACGCTCGGCAACCAGCTTGTCGACGGAGTCGACCTTGTCGGCCAACGACTTCACGACTCCCTCAAGCCGGTCGTCGATGGCTTGGCGACGATGCTCGAGCTCAGCGGTGCCGGTTTGCAATCGGCTGTCGAAGCTGTCACCGGCCACCGACACGACCCGCTCGACGACACCGTCGACCTGCGCGTCGTGGCGAGCGGCGAGCTCGGCCGCCAAGCGCTGCACCGTCTCACCTTCAGCCGCAGTGCGACTCCGTACGACAAAGAGGGCCGTGCCGGCGCCGAGGGCAGCGACAGCAAGGAAGGCGATCAGCAGTGAGATCACGAGCACAGGTTCCATACCCACGACACTACGGAGGGGGTGTGACACGCCTGGGGATATCTCGCCACCGCCGGCTCCCCCGAACGGCGCCGAGCTACCCCAGATCCAACGCCACGTCGTAAATCCGGCCCCGCCGCGCCCCTGTCTCCGCCGCAACCCGATCGATGGCGTCACGCCGGCTCGAGCCTGCGTCGAGCGCGGCTCGCAGCCGGTCACGAAGCGCATCGTCGTCGAGCTCAGCCGGCGCGTCGGCGCCGGCAACGATCACGACCACTTCGCCCTTCACGCCGCCAGCCGCCCACGCAGCGAGCTCGTCGAGCGGACCACGACGCAGTTCCTCATGAAGCTTGGTCAACTCTCGCGCCACAACCGCCCGTCGCTCGCGACCGCAGATCTCTGCGAGCGACGCCAAGGTCGCCGCAACCCGGTTGGGAGACTCATAGAAGACGGTGGTGCGGGTCTCCGCCGCGATCGCGGCGAGCTGGGCCGTCCGGTCGCGGCCCTTCCGAGCGAGAAATCCCTCGAATACGAAGCGTCCGCTCGGGAGGCCGCTGGAGACGAGCGCGGCGATCGCCGCCACCGGCCCGGGCACGGTCGTCACCCTCAGCTCGGCGTCGACCGCCGCGGCGACGAGCCGTTCACCTGGGTCGCTGATGCCGGGAGTTCCTGCATCGCTCACCAAGACGACCTGGGCCCCGGCTCGCAATCGATCGAGCAGCATCGGAATCGTGTCGTGCTCGGTGTGATCATCGAGACGTCGAAGCTCGGTCACCCGCACGCCGACGTGCTTGAGCAGCGCCCCGGTGCGGCGCGTGTCCTCACAGCACACCAGATCAGCCGCCTCGAACGCCTCGACGGCGCGCGGCGAGAGGTCGCCGAGATTACCGATCGGGGTGGCGACCAGGGTGAGGATCCCCGTCACTCCCGGATCTCCAGAAGCATCCCGGGTTCGATCCCCCAACGGCGAAACGAACCGGCCTCGGCCTCGATCACCGACGTCTGTTTCAGCGACCACTTGCCAAGCCGGCCCGGGCGCATGGTGCTCACCGACCTGACCGTCACCACGTCATCGCCGTCGACGACATGAGCGACATCGATGGCGAAGCGCATGCGGATGGTGTGTACCGACCGCGCCGGCCGCAGCAACAACGCACCATCGATCCCGTCACGGCCGAGCAACCCGCGGCGTCGCGCCGGGCGCGACTCGGCGATCTCCAACGACGCGAGGACTCGGCCCTCGTGCACCAGCCACGGCATGACCTGAATCTAGACCGTTGCGTCGACCGGTCACCGTCGTACCCGGCGCAACGACGGCGTTCGGTCAGACGGCGACGAGCTCGGCCTCGGCCGCTTTGCGGGCCTCGCGCTTCTCAGCCATGCGGCGGCCGATCTTGCCGATGCGAGTGATCTGCTTCACGATCGCTGCTCGAGCCTCTTCGGCTTCAGGGTTCAGCCCCTCGAGCCCTTCGATGTTCCAGTCACGCATGACCACGGGTTGCAGAATGCGGTCGTGATGAATGGCGAAGTCGTAGATGCCGGCGTCGGCGATCTGCTTCGCATGTTCGGCAAAGCCCGGAATGCCGGTGCCGGGCATCTGGAAATCACGAACCTGATTCCACGCCGCGATCACACCGGCCGACGGATCGACCTCGAAGACGGCAGACATGGCGTCGCGGTAGAACAGATAGTGGAGGTTCTCGTCGCGAGCGACCCGCTTCATGACCTTCTGACCCGCCTTGTCGTCGAGCAACTGGCCGGTGTTGAAGTGGCTGATGCGGGTGGCGAGTTCTTGCAGCGAGACATATGCGAGTCCCTCTGCGAGGGTCGGGGGCTCGGGCACCTGCCCGCTTTGCACCTGCGCCATGCGCCCACGTTCGAGTTCGACCGGGTCGATCGCTCGGGTCGCCATCAGGTAGCCGTTGATGACGATGCCGTGACGGCCTTCCTCCGCCGTCCAGCGTCGGACCCACTCACCCCAGGCACCGTCGCGACCGAACATGCGCTCGATGTCGCGGAAGTAGTACGGCAGGTTGTCCTCGGTGAGGACATTGACGAACAGCGCGCTACGGACGGCGGGCGGAATCTTCGCCTCTTCCGGCGACCATTCGTAGTCCTCGGGAAAGTCCTCGGCTGCAGACCAGGGGATGAGAGCGTGAGGGTGCCACTCCTGGGCGTTGGTCAGGTGGCGTTCGAGCAGCGACTCGGCGGTTTCCGCCAATGCTTCGCGAAGGTGAGCGTCGGGTGGTGGCGTCATCTCAGGCGAGCCTACCTGCCGGTCGGTAGGCTGTAAACGACCGGACAACGTGCCATCGAGAGATATGCGTCACAGCGCCTCTGACCTGGACCGTGGCACTGCGGTTACAGCCCACGTCGTTCCAGTCCCCGTCGTTGCAGCCCCGGTCAGCCGACGACGGTCCGCAGGAGGACCGTGTTGTCGATTTCGAGGTCGGTCCCCCAGATGAGCGCTGCTGATGGGGTCCACGAAATCTCGTCGTAGCCATCCTTGGGACTGACGTCGGCCTCGGACCATTCGGTCGCCGATGTCCACGCCGAGCTGTCGAAGTCGATCGTCTCCCATCCGGTGGGCGGGTCGATGATCAGCCACTCACAGGCGGTGTCGGGGTCGGCGGCTTGTTCGCAGCTCTTGTCGAGCGGGGCCTGATGTACCGAGAGGATGGACCAGCTGCTGTTCGTGACGGCGAGCACGTCACCCGTCGCCGCATCGGTGAACTGGGCAATAATGCCGCCGTCGCCCATCTGCTGATTTCGCTCGCCGATGTACTCGATACCAGAGTCGGTCTCTTTGAAATCCTTGGCTTCGATGGCGATCGTCATCGGCAGCGTCGTTTCGAACGTGAACGTCTCTGCGTTGAAGGACCGTTCGGTCGTGATCGGCACCGAGTCTTCGCCGATGAAGTCGCCGTTGACGGTCAGCGAGAACCAGTTGTCGGCCCACACCTCAGCGATCACGGTCACCGATGACACGGATGGGTCCTCGGCTGCGCCGGTGCTCGCGCTGGCGGTCTCGTCGTCGGGCTCGAGAGTGGGTTCGGTATCGGCGGTTGGGGCTTCGGTCGTCTCGGGAGTGGCTTCGACGTCAGCGCCGCTTTCGTCGTCGCCACACGCCGCCAGGAGCAGGCCCGAGGTGATGATGAGCAAGATGGTGAGGTTCTTCATGAGACCAAAGCGTGGTTTCGCAGTGTGAAGGATTGGCAAAGAACCGAACGAAATCGTGTGAGAACAGCCCGCCCGGGGCGGTGCTCACACGTTGAAGCGGAACTCCATGACGTCGCCGTCGTGCACGATGTAGTCCTTGCCTTCGGAGCGGACCTTGCCGATGTCGCGGGCTGCGGCCCATGAACCGGCGTCGACGAGTTCGTTCCATTGGATGGTTTCGGCCCGAATGAAACCGCGCTGGAAGTCGGTGTGGATCACGCCCGCGGCTTCGGGGGCCGTCGACCCGGCTCGGAAGGTCCAGGCCCGCGATTCCTTCTCGCCGGTGGTGAGATACGTCCGCAAACCCAGCATGTGGTACGCCGACGTCAAGAAGGCGGGCACCGCACCGTCACCGAGGCCGAGCGCTTCGAGCATCTCTTGCCGGTCGTCGGGTTCCATGACGGCGGCTTCGGCTTCCAGCTGAACCGACAGCGGCACGACTTCGGCACCGTCGAGCTCGTCGCGAACCGGAGCGGCGATGGCGTCTTCATCGCCGATCTGGTCTTCGCCGATGTTGAGCACCGCCATCACCGGCTTGTTGGTCAAGAAGAAGAACTCTTTGAGATCGGCTCGTTCATCGTCGCGAAGTCCGGCCCGGTAGAGCGGGGTCCCTTCGCCCAAGAGGTCGACGACACGGCCGAGCAGGTCGACGGTGCCCTTGAGCGAGCTGTCGCCCTTCAGCATGCGTTGGGTCTTGTCTCGCGCCTTCTCGGCACTCGCGAGATCAGCGAGGGCGAGCTCGATTTCAACCACCCGGAGGTGCTCGAGCGGGTCCTGCGGCCCGGGGACATCGTCGTCGGGGAACGCCCGCAACACGAACACGATTGCGTCGACCTCGCGAATGTGAGAAAGGAATGCGTTGCCGAGTCCCTCGCCTTGGCTTGCCCCTTCGACCAGCCCGCCGATGTCGGTGAACTGCACCGCCGCATGGATGGTCTGTTTCGATTGCGACATCTCGCTGAGCGCTTCGAGGCGATGATCTGGCACCTTCGCCACGCCGACGTTGGGGTCGGTCGTGGCGAAGGCATACGGCGCTGCGTGGGCGCCGCCGCCGGCCAGTGCGTTGTACAGCGAAGACTTGCCTGCGTTGGGAAGACCAACGAACCCGAAACGTTCCATAGCCCGGTCGAGGCTAGCGACGCCGACGCGAGTACGGTGGAGGTCGTGACGGACGTGAGCGCAGCACCGAACGTCGACGACAACGCCATCCCGGTCGCCGCGAAGGACCGGGTGTCGACGACCGACGCAGAAAACGCCTTCTCGAAGTCGGTGCTCGTTTCCGCGATCCGCTGCACGTTCACCTACCTGCTGATCCCGTTCGGGTTTCCGCTGATCGGCCTGAGCGGCGCCGTTGGTCCATGGATCGGGCTCCCGGTCGGTTTGATTGCGATCGCCGCCAATGTGGTGTCGATCCGACGCTTCCACCGCGCCGATCACAAATGGAAGTGGCCGATGACGGCGATCAACACCGGCATCATCGTGTTGCTCGTCGTCCTCGTCGTCCTCGACGCCGTCGAGATCCTCGGCTAGCTCCGACCCCGAGCCGGGATCACCCTGCAGCTCCGGGACCACGACGACCGAGAAGCAACCGGTCGCTGCGCCGAGCGATCGACTCCATGACTACCATCGCACCCATGCAGCCAGCCGCCGCGCTTCAGCTTGCAATCCACTATCTCGACCGGGAGTTGGCGCCAGCGCAGAAGGTGCGAGCGTTTCAGCGAGCAATCGATGTCGTCATCGCCGAGGGCGACCATGCGATCACCACGCGGGCCGCAGCGAGGACGCTGACCGAGCTCGATGGCATCGGCCCGTCGACCGCCCAGGTGATCGTCGACGCGCTCGAGGGCAACGACGACGGCTACCTCGCTCGGCTGGAAGAACGAAGCCGAGTTCCGATCGGCGAAGGCGAAGCCGTCTTCGCCGCAATCCGAGGCGAATGCCATGCCCACACGACCTGGTCAGATGGCGGCGCGCCGCTGCGCAACATGGCGCTCACCGCCCGGGCGCTCGGTCATGAGTGGATGGTGTGCACCGACCATTCGGCCCGCCTCACGGTTGCCCACGGTCTCAACGAGGAGCGGCTGCTGTCTCAACTCGACGAGATCGACGCCCTCAACGAGGAGCTCGCGCCGTTTCAGCTGCTGACCGGGATGGAGGTCGACATTTTCGAAGACGGCACGCTCGATTTGGCCGACGACATGCTCGCTCGCCTCGATGTTGTCATTGCGAGTGTGCATTCGAAGCTCAAGCTGCCCGCTGACGAGATGACTCGCCGGATGGTCACCGCAATCGCATCACCGCACACCGACATTCTCGGCCATTGCACCAACCGCAAGCTGAGCGGAGGCGGTCGCCCCCCATCGGCATTCGATGCCGAGATCGTCTTTGCCGCATGCGCCCAGTTCGACACCGCCGTCGAGATCAATTGCCGACCCGAACGTCAAGACCCGCCCGAAGAGCTCCTGGAGCTGGCGCTCGAGTGGGGTTGCAAGATCGCCATCAACTCTGACGCACACGCAACCGGCCAGCTCGAGTGGCAGCCCTACGGCGCCGACAAGGCGGCTCGCTGTGGGGTGCCGATCGACGACATCATCAACACCTGGTCGGCCGAGGAGCTCCTCGACTGGGCGGGTTCGCACGCCCCATCTGGCTGAACGCCCCCGGCCCGAAGGTCACAACCGCGGACCGTCGATGACCTCGCGCGGTCAGTAAGGTACCGTTTGCGGGTTCGAGGGAACATCAGAAAGAAGGCGGCTCATGTCTCTGTACCCGCTCCGATCGGTCCGTTCACACGCGGGAGTCGTTGCGCTCTTCTCGCTGCTCGCCACCACGGTGGCATTCGCAGCGTCGACCAACGCAGCACCCGGCGACCCGGCGGTCACCGGCTCGTTCTTCGTCGACTTCGACCGGGATGGCCAGATCGATGTCGGCGAACAGGTCGCCGACACCGACCCCCTGTTCCCGCCGTCGGGCATCTCGGTCACCGCAACCGACGCCGACGGCACCACCGTCAACGGCGTCGTGACGCCCGGAACCCCTCCGACCTGGACCGTCGACTCCAGCGCCCTGAACGGGTCGACGTTCCGGATCGAGTTCGCGCTCGACCCCGCCGACGTGACCGCCGGGTGGTCCGAGACGTTCAGCGGCACCGACTCGGTCGCGTCCGTGCTCTTCGCCGATGCGGGTGACTCGGTGACGTTCGGCGTCGTGCCTCCCTCGCAATGCCCGGACCCCGACACCACCGACGGAACCCTCTGGACCACCTGCTTCGTCAACGGCGACCGATCGGCTGGCGGCCCCGACGAAGTTCTCGTCGAGTTTGCCGCCGACGGGTCCGGTTCCAGCTCGTACATCTCCAGCAAGAACGAACTCGGCTCGATCTTCGGGCTTGCCTACGACGAGTGGGAGTCCCGGCTGTTCACCTCGGCCTACGTGAAGCGCCATGTTGAACTCGGCGATGCCGACGGCGACGGCGACAACGACGCCGCCGGGCTGTTCTGGTTCAACTTCCCCAACGAAACGCCGAACGGCATCGATCTCGAAACCCTCGGCGGCCCGACCTTCGGTGACTTCACCGCCGCGCGAGATGCAGACACCGTCGGCTTTGCTGACCCGTCAGCCGACCCAGAAGCCTTCGATGCGGTGAGCAAGATGGGCGTCGGGGGCATCGACATCTCCGACGACGGGCGAATCCTCTACGTCATGAACCTCTTCTCGAAAGCGGTCATGGCCTACGACATCTCCGACATCGACGGCGTCGGCATGTCACTCATCGGCTCGTACACCATCGCCGATGGCAGCGTTGCCTGCCCGAACGTATCGGGGAGTGCGAGTGCCAGTGACTGGTGGCCCTTCGCCGTCGAAGTCACCCACGACGGACAGCTCCTCGTCGGCGTGTCCTGCACGGCCGAGACCTCCGGCGATCAAGCCGATCTCGAAGCCGGTGTGCTCACGCTTTCGACCGGCGCCGATCGCGTCCCGGACGCCGTCACGTCGAAGTTCGGGTTCTCGCTCGACTACTTCCGTGGCTGTGCCTATGTGAACACCGGCTGCACCGACGGCTCGTTCCTTCCGTGGGCATCGGAATGGGACGACCTCCGAGCCCCGTTCGTCATCGACAACCGCCAGCGCTACAACCACCCATCGGCCGTGGTCACCGCGATCGCCATCGACGACGACGGCGGCCTTGCCGTCACCTTGCTCGACCGGGGTGGCGACCAGGTCGGGTACGAGAACTACAACACCGACGGCAACAATGGCCCGGGCTTCCCGACGCTCAGCCCGCCGCAGTACGACGCCGCCGGCGACCTGATCCGGCTGTGCAACACGAGCAATGACCCGCTCGCCCCGACCTATGTGGTCGAGGGAGGCGTGGGTTGCGAAACCACCAACTTCGTCGACGCAACCGGGGGCGACATCGAGACCCAGGACGACCTGGGCTATGTCAGCGGCCCGGCTGGCGATGTGGAGTGGTACGGCGACGACAGCTTCACGTCGCGCAACGACGACACCGAACATGTGGAAACAACGATCGGCGGCAACTGGATCCACCCCTACCTGGGTTCCGTCATCACCGCTCAGTACGACCCGGTTCTCGAAGTGAACTCCGGCGGCCTCGCCTGGTTCGACACGCTCACGGGCGAGGAAGAGACCGCGGTCGAGTTGTACGTCGGCGGTCCGACCGCCGGCACGTTCGGCAAGTCGAACGGCATCGGTGACGTCGAGGGCTGCGCCATCCCGCTGGAGATCGGCGACTATGTCTGGCTCGACCTCGATCGAGACGGCATCCAGGATCCGGGTGAAACCGCGCTCGCCGGCGTGACCCTCACGATCACCGGTCCTGGGCTTCCCGCGGCTGGCGTGTCGACCATCACCGACGCCAACGGCCTGTATCGCTTCGGGTCGGTCGACGGCTTGCAGCCGAACAGCGACTACAGCATCGCCGTCGATGTCTCGACGGTGACCACGACCCTTCCCGGCGGTTTCAGCGCCGCCGACCTCACCGAGACCATCACCGGCGCCGGGTCCACCACGACCGACTCGAACGTATCCGGTGGGGTCATCGCCGCTTCAACCGGCGCAGTCGGAGCAAACGATCACAACTTCGATGCCGGGTTCACGGTGCCGAAGACGTTCGATCTCGCGCTCGCCAAGACCGTGAGCGCCTCGACGCCTGGCCCCGTCGCTGAAGGCGACGAGGTCACCTTCGACATCACGATCACCAACCAACGCGACGAGGTGATGTCGTTCGACATCGTCGACTACGTGAACCTCGCCATGTTCGAGCCCTTCTCCAACCTGAACAACAGCGACATCACGGTGACCAGCACCAACGGCATCGACCTCGACGTCGTGTACTCGACGAGCGGTACCAACGGACTGGTGTCGGCGTCGGTCAAGGAACCGACCGAGTCCTTCGACACCGGCGACTCGGTGACCATTCCGGTCACGTTGACGATCGCCGACGGGTTCGTTGGCCCCCAGGCCATCAACTGGGCCGAGATCTCGGCGTTTGACGACGACCTCGATCCGACCAACCCACCACCAACCGATGTCGACTCGACGCCCAACACGGATCAAGGCGACGACAACCAGCCGAGTGGCCCGGGTGAGCCGGGCGACGACGAAATCAACGGCACCGGTACCGGCACCGACCCGGTCGCAGGCGACGAGGACGATCACGATGTCGCCGCCGTGGGCGTACGCGACAACCGGGTGTGGGACCTGGCCCTCGTCAAGCAGCTCGCCGCCGGGCAGACCTTCTCGCTGTCCGATGCGGACGCTCCGATTCAGTGGTCGATCACGGTCACGAACCAGGGGACCGAACCGGCGTACCGGGTACAGGTCACCGACGTGCTCGACACCAACGTGTCGTTCGAATCGTTCGACGGGGTCACCGCCGGTACCGCGGTCGTGACCACCAGCGCGGTCGACGGCGCGACCGGAACGGTGACGTTCGACGTCGATGAACTCGCCCCGGGCGAGACCGTGTCGTTCGCCATCTCGACCACGATCGAGACCCTGTCCAGCTCTGGGGAGTTCTTCAACACTGCCGAGATCTCGGGGTTCGACGACGACACCGATGCGACCAACACCGTGCCGTCGAACGTGGTCGACATCGATTCCACGCCGGACGCGGATCCGAACAATGACACGATCTTGACCACGCCGGGGACCGACCCAAACGGCAACGACGATCGCAACAGCCACAACAACGTCAACTTCGACCACGACGGCGACGGCAACCTCAACGAGGTGTCTGGCGTCGATGAGGACGATCACGACCGTGAGCTGGTGACGATCAGCTACGACCTGGCGCTCGAGAAGACAGTCCCCGATGGCACGAGCCCCGTCACCCCGGGCCAAGACGTCACCTTCGGGATCACCGTGACAAACCAGGGTGCTGGTGTGCGCTCGTTCGAGGTGACCGATTCGGTCGACAACAACGTGTTCGAACCCTTCGCAATCGCCGACAACCCGGTCGCGGCCATCACATCTGCGAATGGCGTCGAGCTGGCGGTCAGCTATGCAGCATCCGGCGGCAACGGGGTCATCACGGTGTCGGTCGTCAACGACGGCGAACTCTTTGCCACCGGCGACACCGCAACCGTCTCGGTCGTTCTGACGCTGGTCGATCCCATTCCCGACCTCGACATCGCCAACGTCGCTGAAATCACGTCGTTCGACAATGATGACGATCCGGACAACCCGGGCCCTGACGACACGGACTCGACGCCGGGTTCCGGTCCCGACGATGACGATGACGATTGGGATCGGGTGACGCTCGAAGTCGAGGAAGGCTCGAGCAGCACGACCGGGTTGGCGTTCACCGGCATCGAGCCGGGCTCGTCGCTCGCACTCGGCGTCGCTGCCATCCTGGTCGGTCTGCTCCTGGCTGGGGCAGGCCGAGTCAGTCGGGCCGGGAACCGGGACTCGTTCCTGGCCTGAGGAGCCGTTGGAGCCCGTCGGGGGCCGGCGCAGACCTCAGCGGCGTTCAGCCGTGAAGGCGATCTGCGACGGTCCCCAGCAGGTGCCATCCGAGTGCGGGGTGTTCGAGCACGGCGGCCTTGAGTCCGCTGCGGTCGAGCACGAGGCATTCGAGCGGTCCAGTCGTGCGAACGGTCGCGTTGCGGGGTTGATCGGCAAGCAATCCGAGCTCTCCGACGATGTCGCCGGGGCCGACATCGGCGACCTTTCGACCGTTGCGGCGAACGACCGCGCGGCCGGCGACGATGACGAGCGCTGATGGGGATGCGTGCCCTTCGACGGTGAGGTCTTGGTCAGCTTCGAACTGTTCGAGCCGGGCGTGCCGGGCGATCTCTCGCAGATGCCGTTTGGCCGCTCCTTCGAAGAGCGAGAGTCGGCTCAGGATGTCGACCGTTTCGGCGTGCGCGATCTTGCGGTGGTTGATCCCGGAGGCGGGGGACGGGATGTACTGGGGGGTCATGCGCGGGATGGTAGCGGAGGCCCGGAAGGTGCCTGGTCCAGCACTACTCTTGTCGCATGCAGGCAGGCGATTACCGCGCCCTCAGTCTCGGCTCGCTGTCGGCGATTCTGGTGGCCCTGGCGGTGTGGGCGATCGTCTGGGGTCCGGGCGGTGGCGGACCGGCCGTGATGTTGGATGGGCCGTTGTTCGTGGCGACCGATGATGGCGAACGGCGCGATGGCGTGGCGGCAACGGGCGTCGTGGCGTTCGTGAACGGCTGCATTTTGTTGGTTGAGCCAAACGCAGGTGAGGTGTCGTTGGTGGTGTGGCACCGGGGCACGACCTGGGACAACAGCTCCCAAGAGATCGTTTTCACCCCGGATCGTCGAGCCGGGTTCGGAGATGAGGTGCGTGCCGGTGGCGGCGCCTATTCGGTGGGTGAGCTCGACGCGAGCGGCGATGTGAAGGCGTTGTTGGAGCCGTGCTCGTCGTTCACGGATTCGGGAAAGGTGACGGTGTTGTCGGGCACCCCCGACGATCTGGTCATCCAGCCCGGCGCCTAGCCGGCCGGACCGGGTCGAACCAGCCGGCGCCGATCCGAGGCCCGCACCACGGGATTGAACGATCGTTCAATCCCGTCTACGGTCGTCACACCGACAAGGGGGATTCTTCATGGCCGATACCGGTGTGCCGTCCACGTTTGCGACCGCGATGTTGATCGACGGGGAACTGGTCGAGGGCGCGGGCGATTCCGTCGACGTCGTCGACCCGGCCACCGGCTCGACGATCACATCTCTTGCGGCGGCGAGCGACGAGCAGACCGATGCAGCCATGGCCGCTGCGGCCCGGGCGTTCGAGTGGTTCGGCCGCCACACCCCGATCGCCCGAAGCCTGCTCCTCCACCAGATCGCTGACGTCATCGAGGAGCACAGCGAGGAGCTCGCCGCACTCGAGTCGCTCGACGTGGGGAAGCCGTGGCCATCAGCCCACGACGACGAGATGCCGTTGACGATCGACACGTTCCGGTTCATGGCGGGTGCGGCTCGCACCATGACCGGTCTCGCGGCGGGTGAGTACGTCGAACACCACACGTCGATGATTCGCCGAGACCCGATCGGCCCGGTCGCCGCGATCGCCCCCTGGAACTACCCGCTGATGATGGCCGCATGGAAGCTCGCCGCTCCCCTGGCGGCAGGGTGCCCGGTGACGCTCAAGCCGTCGGAGATCACGCCCTTGTCGACACTGCGGCTGGCAGCGCTGTTGGCCGACGTCGTTCCGGCCGGGGTCGTCAACATCGTGCACGGCACCGGCCCGGAGGTCGGTGAGCGCATGCTCAACCACCCCGAGACCGAGGGCATCTCGATCACTGGCTCACCAGCAACCGGTATGGCGGCGATGCGAGCGGCTTCACAGCAGATCCGCCATGTGCACTTGGAACTCGGCGGCAAGGCGCCAGTGATCGTCTTCGATGACGCCGATGTCGACGCCGTCGTCGGCACCATCCGCGAAGGTTCGTTCTTCAATGCCGGGCAAGACTGCGCCCAGCCGGCTCGGATCTTCGCCACGCCGGGGGTGTACGACGAGATCGTGGCCGGACTGCAAGCGCAGGTCGGCGAGATCGTCACCGGCGGCCCGCGAGAGCCGGCCACCGAGATGGGGCCACTGGTGTCGGCTCGGCACCGAGATCGGGTCGCTGGTTTCGTCGACCGGGCGCGGGCACAAGCCGACGTCGTGGTCGGGGGCACGACCGACACCGGGGGAGGTTTCTTCTATGCGCCAACCGTCGTCGCCGATGTCGATCGCCGGGCAGAGATCGCGTGTGACGAGGTCTTCGGTCCGGTTGTCACGGTGACGAGGGTGGCCGATGCCGACGATGCGGTGGCCGCCGCCAATGCCGGCCGCTACGGGCTGGCGTCGTCGATCTGGACGGCAAACGTCGGCACGGCCGCCAGCGTCGCCAGTCAGCTGCGCTACGGCTTCACATGGGTCAACACCCACGGGGTGGCCACGCCGGAGATGCCGTGGGCGGCCATGAAGGGTTCCGGCACCGGCTGCGACATGTCGGTGTTCTCCCTCGACGCGTACACCGCGGTTCGCCATGTGATGATCGCCCACTGATGATGAACCACACGTGCTCGCTCGGCGGTGGGGTCATCGGTGCGAGCTGGACATCGCTGTTTCTCGCAGGCGGCAAGAGCGTCGCCGTGTTCGACCCGGCACCGCAGATCGAACGTCAGGTGCGTGACTACATCGAGACGGCCTGGCCATCGTTGGCGCAGCTCGGGCTCGTCGTCGACGGCGCCAACCCGGACGCAGTGTCGTTCCATCGCGATGCCCGAGCCGCGGTCGATGGCGCCGCATTCATCCAGGAGTCGGTGCCAGAGCGACTCGAGATCAAGCACGAGCTGTACCGAGACATCGAAGATGCGCTCGACCCGGCCGCGCTGGTGGCGTCGTCTGCGTCGGGTCTCACCCTCACGGAGATGCAGGGTGGTTGGCGGTCTCCCTCCCGGTTCGTTCTCGGCCATCCGTTCAACCCGCCCCACCTGATTCCTCTCGTCGAGGTACTCGGCAACGAGCACACCGGTGAGGGTGTCGTCGCTGCGGCCCGCACGTTCTACGAGTCGGTGGGCAAGGTCACGATCGAGGTCCGCAAGGAAGTGCCAGGGCATGTGGCCAACCGTCTTCAGGCGGCGCTGTGGCGCGAAGCGATCAGCCTTGCGGCCAACGGGGTTGCATCCGTGGAGGACGTCGACACCGCCGTGTGGGCGGGCCCGGGCTTGCGGTGGGCGGTGATGGGGCCGACGATGCTCTTCCATCTCGGCGCTGGCGAGGGCGGACTCACGAGCTTCACGGAGCGCTACACCGAGAGCTTCAACCGGTGGTTCGACGATCTCGGCACGGTGCACCTCGACCCGGAGGTCGCCGCCACGCTCGTTGCCGGTATCGCCGACGCCACCGGCGAGCAGACCACCGCCGAGCTCAGCGCCCAGCGCGACGCGCTGCTGGCCGCCATCCTCGCCGCGACCGCCGACAAGCGTTAGCTCGGCAGCGGAGCCACGCCCGGCACCCGAGACGGTCTGCTGAAGACCTCTTCCATCATTGGACGGAAGTCTTCGATGTGCATGACCGGGTACGCCGGGTCGAAGCAGTTTTGGTCGTACTCGTGACAAAAATCGACACAGCGGTCGTAGTACGGCGACTCGCGGTGCATGTCGCGTGCGTTGCGGTCACCGTCGTGGTGATGGAAGTAGTAGTAGCCCTGGAAGAGGCCGTGGTACTTGATGACCCAGTGCGTCTCGTCATCGACATAGGGGCGCAGCAGCGCCGCGGCTGCATCGGAGTGGTTCTCCGGCGCGAAGGAGTCAGCAACGTCGTGCAGCAGCGCTCCGACCACCATGTCGAGGGGTTCGTCGTTGCGGTAGGCCCGGGTTCCAGATTGCAGCGAGTGGGAGTATCGGTCGTTCTGGTAGCCGAGGGTCGGGCCTTTGAGCAGACCAAGCATGTTGATCAAATTGTCGACGAGCGCCGAGCGGGCATGCGCTTCGAACGCCGCGGTCAGATGGGCGTAGTGCTCACGCGTGCCGTGCTGCATTTCTGTCCATGGAACCTGGAAGTCGGGGTCCACCCCGATGGACTCAGCCATACGCGAAGTGTAGGGCCCCGCCGCACTACGGTCGCCTCCCGTGAACACCGAACTCCCCCATGTGTTGATCGTCGGTGCCGGCGATACCGGGCTGGTGCTGGCGACCGTGCTCAGCGGCGCCGGGCTCGGTGTGTCGACCCTCAACCGGAGCGGTCGCTCGGTCGACGGGGCAACGCCGATCGTGGCCGATCTCGCTGACCCGTCCTCCCTTGTCGATCTTCCCGACGCCGACGTCGTCATCTTCACCACCGCGCCGCCCACCCGGGACGACGATGGGTATCGAGTCGCATACGTCGACGGTCCCCAACGGGTCCTCGATGCGTTGCGCACGGAACCGGCCCGAGCGGTGCTGACCTCGACCACCGGGGTTTACGGGTATGACGATGCCCGCTGGGTGACGGCGTCGACCGCGCCGGCGCCGGCTCGGCGGACCGCCGAAATCGTTGTCGAAGGCGAGACGGCCCTCGCCGCCCGAGTCCCGACAACGATCGTTCGTGCCGCCGGCATCTACGGTCCCGGCCGAGGCCGGATGATCGAGCAGGTGCGAACCGGGGCCGTCGGGGTGACTGCGGGGACACCGGATCGATGGACGAATCGAATCCACCGCGATGACCTCGCCGCGTCGCTCGCGCTGTGCGCCATCCACCCGAGTCCTCCGCCTGCGGCGATCGCGGTCGACGACGAGCCGGTACCCCGAGACCGCGTCTACACCTGGCTCGCAACCCAACTCGGGGTGGCGCTCGGTCCCGACCGCTCCCCCGCCGCCTCGCCGATGGGAAAGCGATGCCGCAACAGCGAGTTGAAGGATCTGGGGTGGGAACCGGCGTACCCGAGCTACCGAGAGGGATACTCCAGCATCCTCGCTAACCTCTAGGGCTATGTCGAAGCGCACGCAGAAGAAGAAGGCCAAGGTCCGCCGGGCAAAGGCCAACCACGGCCGCAAGCCCAACCTCGGTCGAAACAGCTGAATCCGGCGTCCGGCCGGTCAGGAAGCGCTCAGCCGCTCCGCTCCAGCAACCACTCGATGCCGCCGCTTCAGTTCGGCGGCATCGTCGCGTCCGGACGCTCGACTGGGATGTGACGCCCGGCGAAGCGTTCGATCTCAGACGCAAACGCATCAGCGTGAAGCCCCTGCACTCGGCCGCCGGCGAGGGTGACGCCGCGGAGACGAATCAAACGCCCGTCCGTGGTCGCGGCGTGGAGCTGAACCGGGAAGTTCGGGATGCCCACCATTTCAAGTCGCTCAATGCTGTCCCACCCGACTCGGGTCTCCCCCGATCGGAACGTGGTTGTCATGACCCCGCCCGCGTCGAGTTCTGTCCGTTCGACGGCGAGCCGCCAGGTCACGGCGATGAGCCGGAGAAGCACCAGCATCGAGAACGCGGCGATGACGACCCATAGCCAGCTCGCTTCTCCCGCAGGACACGACTGGTAGCACACCCGACCTTGGTAGCGATCGGTGGCCGCACCGATCGAATACACCAGCAGCCCCCCGAAGAGGATGCACGCCACCCCGCTGCGAAGAAGCGTTGATCTCGGCGCTCGAAAGACCATCTGCTCGGCCATCAGACCCGCCTGATCCCAACGTCGGTGGCTTTGAGGGTTCGGCCCGGACGGGCGTCGGTGACCTGATCGTGGTCGAGCACGATTTCCCCGGCCTTCACCGTCGCGAGGTAGCCCTCGGCGTTCTGCATCAGTCTGCGCCCCCCGGCGGGAAGATCGCGAACCATGTGCGGCTTGCGCAGTGTGAGTCGGTCGTGGTCGATCACGTTGATGTCTGCGAGCTTGCCCGGCGCGAGAACCCCACGGTCGTGGAGGCCGTAGACCCGACTCGTCGCCTGGGTTTGTTTGTGCACGAGCAGCTCGACCGGAATCGTCGGACCCCGATGCCGGTCGCGAGCCCAATGGGTCAACATGTAGGTCGGCATCGATGCGTCGCAGATCAGTCCGCAGTGTGCGCCTCCGTCGCTGAGACCGAAGATCGATGCTGGGTGCTCGATCATGGCCCGAATGGCCTCGTGATCTTGGTCGACGTAGCTTCCGAGAGGCATGAAGATCATGCCGGTGCCGTCGTCCTCCAGCAATGCGTCGTAGACCACGTCTTGTGGTGTGCGTCCTTGGCGCTGGGCGACCGCCGCAATCGACATCGACGGCTCGGGCTCGTAGTCGGTTGGGTCGCCGAGCGGAAACATCTGATGGAACGACGTGGCCATGAAGTGCACGAATCGGTTCTTGCTGGCGGGCGCTTCGGCGAGCAGCTGCGCTCGCACGGCGGGATCACGTAGCGCGGCGACGATCTCCGGGTGCGGCCGGTCGGCGATCGCTCGAAACGACGGATGGGCGCGGAAGGGATGCATGCTCGACTCCAGGCCATAGAGCATGCCCGTCGGCCGGGCCGGTACTTGCGGGGCGATGAGATGACCGGCATCGATCGACGCCTGATTCCGTTCGAGGCACTCGCGAAAGCCGTCAGGCTGCTTCGGCTCTTGGGCCATGGTGTAGGTGACGGGCACACCGACGTCACCGAGGTGCTCGAGCCATCGCCATTCGTCTTGTTGGTACGTGTCGTCGGACACGAACTGGAAGAGACCCCGTCCGACGGCTGCGACCTCGTCTGCGATCGCCATGAGCTCCTCATCGAGCGAGAACGTTCCCGGCTCGAAGCCGTGTTTGCTGCGATGCAACACGGTGCGGCTGGTCGACACGCCGAGCGCACCAGACCGCACGCCGTCGGCCATCATCACCGCGATCTGGTCGATCTCGTCGCCGCTGATCTCGTAGTCGTGGCAACGGTCGCCGAGGACATACGCCCGCACTGCGGCGTGGGGCACGGTGGTGCCGAGGTCGAGCGTTCTCGGCATCTCGGCAAGGGCGTCGATGTACTCGCCAAACGTCTCCCAACGCCAATCGATGCCCTCGTGCAGCGCCGTACCGGGGATGTCCTCGATCGCCTCCATCAACTCGATCAGAAACGCCTCACCGCCAGGTCGGACCGGTGCGAAGCCAACCCCACAGTTGCCCATCACGGCCGTGGTCACGCCGTGGTCGATCGAGGGCCGCATCTCGGGGTCCCACGTCGCCTGGCCGTCGTAGTGGGTGTGCACATCGACCCATCCCGGCGTGACCAGCGCACCATCGGCGTCGATTTCTCGCCGTCCGGTTCCGGCCACTCGTCCGACGGCGACGATGCGGTCACCGTCGACCGCAAGGTCGGCGGTGACGGGCTCGGCTCCTGTTCCATCGACAACCTTGCCGCTGCGGATCACGAGGTCATGCATGCCCTCCATCATCGCCGCCCGGAAGGCCGGGTTGGGAATCAGCGATGAGATCGGCCCGGGTGTGTCCGATCACGGCGGCGAGGACGACAACCGCTCCGGCCAGGCTGGTCCATGGCGGTGCCTCGCTCAGCACCACCCACGCGAGCCCGATTGCGAGCGGTGTCTCGACCGATCCAAGCAGGCCGGATTCAGACGCGGGGATCAGACGGGTTCCCTCGACCCACAGCACGGTGGCGGCACCGAACACCAGCCCGAAGAGCACCATCAGGCTCATGTCGCGGAACGCAACATCGAGCGGTTCGACAACGAACCATCCGGTGATGAACAACAGCGGTCCGCCGGCCGCGGCGGCGAGGACCGAATCAGTGTCGGGAAAGGCCCGGATCAGCACCATGTACAGCGCGTTCAGCACGACCATCGCGACGGCCAAGGCATCACCGCCGACGTTGGGTGTGCCCAGACTGCCGCCGACGATGACGACGACACCCATCAGAGTGATCGTCGCTGCCCGGAGTGTGCGCCGGCGAAAAGGCTCACCCAGGATCAGCCGTTCGAGCCCAGCGGCGGCAAACGGGATCGTGGCGTAGATCACCGAGACGTTGGCAACGAGCGTGTTCTTGAAGGCCCCGATGAACGTGATCGAGCCGAGCGCCCCAACCGCAGCGATCCCCCAGCCGTACCGATCGAGGTGGAACACCGACCGGACATCACGACCGCGGCGCCACCAGACGTAGGCACCGATGCCGATCCCTCCGATGAGCCCCCGCCACGTCAAGATCGTCCAACTCTCGGCGTCGATTGCTTTGGCGAGGACACCGGAGAGACTGAAGAGCACGGCCGAGCCGAGGACGAGCGTCGGGCCGAGCCAGCGAGAGGAGTCATCCGTCACGTGATGACCGTAGAGAAGCAACTCGCTCTGCTGAAGCACGAATCTTGGCTACAGCCATACGCTCTGCGTATGCCCGACTTCGATCGACTCCTCCCCCCCTCGCCACGCTCGTGACCTTCGAGGCCGCCGAGCGGCACGGGAATTTCACCCGTGCAGCAGAGGAGCTCTTTGTCTCGCAGGCGACCGTCAGCCGCCACGTCCGCGATCTGGAACGCGACCTTGGCGTGCACCTGTTCGAGCGCCACCGCCACGACGTCATGCCCACCGCCGCCGGCACGAGTTTCGCCACGTCGGTACGGCTGTCGCTCGGAGAACTCGCCTCGGCTGCGGATCGCCTCCGACGAACAGCTGACGAGGAGCGCACCCTGACCGTGTTGTCGAGCCTCTCGCTGGCGTCGACCGTCGTCGCGCCGGCGCTCGTCGAGCTCCAGCGGGCTCGCCCGGAGCTGCGCATCCGGCTGCTGTCGGGCTGTGACCCGGTCGACCAGACACCCGACAACTTCGACCTCGCCGTGCAGTACTGGGGTCCTCACACCGCCGGATTCGAGATTGAGTACCTCGCCGCCGAAGCGGTCTTTCCCGTGTGCGCCCCGTCGTACGCCGAGACGATCCCTCCGTCGGTGACCCCCGCCATGTTGACCGAGCTCGACCTGATTCAGACCGAGCACGACGACCCGTCAACCGTCAGCTGGCCGGCATTCCTCGCTCGACTTGGCGTTGACTGCGACAGCGCTTCGATGGGCGATGGCTCGACGTTTGGGTCCTATTCGGTGTGTCTCGATCTCGCTGAGCAGGGCCATGGGATCGCGCTTGGTTGGGATCGTTCGGTCCGGCCTCGGCTCGAGCGTGGATCCCTCGTACGTCTCCCGGGCTCCAGCGCCGACGAAGCCGGTGCGGTGCGCGCGTTCATCCCCACTCATCGAGCCCGGAATCGCTTCGTCGACGACTGCCTCGATCTGCTCCGATCTGCGTTCGCTGACGATCAGGGAACGATGTCGAGATCGACCGCCTCGTAGCGGTTGTGGCCGGGTCGACGGCGTTTCGCGGCCCAACATGCCCGGGCGTCGGCCATCGACCGCTCCGGGTTTGCTGCAAAGAAGTCGCGGACGTACTGGTTGAACTGGTTGCCTTCGGGGATGCCTGCTCGTTGGCCGTGCTGGCGCCGATGTTCGATCGCGCGCCACTCAGCCACGGCGTCCGCAAGCGTGCGACCGACATTGGCCCTCATCCATGCCATGAACTCGATGTTGAACGTGAAGCGCCCGCCCAGCTCGGCCACGAAGAACCGGCGGACGTTGGGACCGTTGCGATAACTGTCGGTGATGACGGTCTCCGGCGTCAGCTCGGCCGTGGCCCAGTCGACAGGTGAGGTCGGGCGAGCCAGGCGAACCGGACGGAGCCGTTCGCCGGTCGACAGCAGGTGAGCGATGCGGTCGGTGAGATCGGCCTTGGTCCCCTGCGTCGACAGGCCGACCGATCGACAGTGATCCACCAGCTCTGCCTTGAGCCAGTACCAATCGAGGAAGACCTGGGCATCGGTGATGGAGGCGAGAACGGGGCGTGTGTCCGACACCACACGAGTCTCGCCCGGCCCAAGGTGGCGCGACACCTTCGGCGCGAGACAATGGACGCATGCTCTTGATCTTCGATGGCGACTGTGGCTTCTGCACGACGAGTGCCGGCTGGATCGAGCGGCGCCTTCCCGATCAGGTTCGGGTGGCGCCGTGGCAGATCCTCGACATCGAAACGTACGGACTGAGCGAGGACGACGTGACCACAGCGGCGTACTGGGTCGACGATGACGGCATGACCCATCGAGGACACCTCGGGATTGGGCGATCGCTCATCGCAGCCGGCGGTGTCTGGCAGGTGCCGGGCCAGCTGATCGTTCGGCCACCGGTGAGCTGGCTCGCCAAGCCGATCTATGGCTGGATCGCAAAGAACCGGCACAAGATGCCAGGCGCAACCGATGCGTGTCGGGTCGACCTCAGTGCGCCGAAAGATGGAGCAGCAACGCCGTCTCCGGATTGAGCACCGGCAACGTCAGTCCGCTGCCTGCGAGCTGATCGCCCTGGACGGTCACACCATCGAGCCACCGAGGTTGACGCTTCGCTTTGCCCAGCGGTCGATCGTCGAGCGCAAGGCGCTCGACCCGGTAGCGGCGCTGCGGATCCAGGCCCGGAATCCGAACCGTCCCTGCGGGTAGCCCTTGCGACGTTGCGATTTGGCTGATCGAGACGATGGCCTCGCGTTGCTCTTCGCCGACCACGACGAAGGCGGAAAGCGACGGGTCGTCCGTGTCGATCCGCAGGGTGCGGCCCGAGTGCAGGAGGTCCCGATGGCGTTTGTGCGCCTCGATCACCCGGACCAGCTGGGCTCGCTCACGATCGGTCGCCTCGAGCAGATTCCACTCGATCCCGAGGTGGCCAAACATCGCTGTCGCACCGCGGAACGCAACCGAGTGCGTCCGGCCGGTTGTGTGGGACCGAGTCGGGCCGATGTGAGCGCCCATGAGCTCTGGTGGAATCAGATAGGACGCGCCTCGCTGGATTCTGACCCGGTCGAGCGCATCGTTGCAGTCGCTCGTCCAGACCCGATCGGTACGTTCCAAAACACCGAGGTCGATTCGCCCACCACCGGATGCGCAACTCTCGATCTCGACCCCGGGGTGCGCAGCTCGCAGTTCATCGATCAAGGCATAGACCGCCCGTGTCTGGCGGTGGGTTCCTGGCCGACCATCGACCGCGACCGGGGCGACATGGTCACGGTTCATGTCCCACTTGAGGTACGCGATCGCGTACTCGTCGAGCAAGGCGAGCATGCCGTCGCGCACATGGGCATACGCATCGGGGTTGGTGAGGTCGACGACGAGCTGATCTCGGGCCAGTAAGGGTTCGTGGTGGGGGTCGGCCAGCACCCAGTCGGGGTGGGCCCGATAGAGATCGCTGTCGGGATTCACCATCTCCGGCTCGACCCACAGGCCAAACTCCATGCCCAGGCTGGTGACATGATCGATGAGCGGGCCGAGCCCATTTGGCCATTTCGCCTCGTCGACGACCCAGTCGCCGAGCGCTGCAGTGTCGTCATGACGGCCGATGAACCAGCCGTCGTCGAGCACGAATCGCTCGACACCTACCTCTGCGGCCCGGTCGGCGAGTGCGGTGACCGTCGCCAGGTCGTGCTGGAAGTACACGGCCTCCCAGGTGTTGAGAAGCACGGGTCGAGGGCGATCAGGGTGGACGGATCGCGCCCGGACGTGCTCGTGAAAAGCATCGGAGATGCCGTTCAGACCGGCCGTCGAGTGCGCCACGTACACCGGAGGGGTCCGGTAGCTCTCTTCTCGACCGAGGACGATCTCGCCGGGCAACAGCACCTCTCCGGCCTGGAGGACGCGTCGGCCGTCCGGAAGCCGTTCGGCTCGCACCTGGCTGTTGCCGCTCCATCCGACGTGGATGGCGGTGACGATGCCGGACTCCTCTCCAAAACCGCTCCGACCGGCAAACAGCATCGGGAAGCGAGTGTGGGAGGTTCGCCCCGACCGGTTCTCGACCGCCACCGAACCCCACGCCCACGGCGTTCGGACCGTGTCGAATTCGTCTGACCATCGGCCCGCCATCTGCATCAGCTCCGAGGCAAACGGCACGGGCACAGTCAGCAAAACCTCATCGAGGGTCAGTGGTTCGCCGAGGTTCTCGACCTCTGCGGTGAGGATGAGAACCCCCGCATCGTCGAGTCGAGCGTCGATGGTGACCGCAATGCCGGTCCCGGGGTCGTCGGCGACGGCGCGGAGAACGCCGGGTTCTCGATGCACGATCGCCGGGCCCAGCCGAGGAAAGACCGCCTGCCCACTGCGATGAGCGGCGATGCCAGGTCGCCCGCCCCAGCCCGCCGCCGCCTCGGCGAGCACCGAGATCGGCGCAAGCTGGTCAGTACCGGCCTCAGGAACCGGGGCATCGAGTACTGCTGTTTCGACGCCGGCGAGCGGGCGTGCGAGGTGCACGACCTCTAGCCCGCCCGCGGCATCGTCAACCGTCAGCTCGAGCCGAGCGCTCGACAGGGTGTGAAGCAAGGTCAGCCCTTGCTGGCCCCGACCGACAGACCGGCGATGAACTGCTTGCGCAAGACCAAGTAGATGATGATCGTTGGCAACACGACGATCAGCGAACCCGCGGCGACAAGGTTGTCGTCGGTGAAGAACTCACCGGACAGGTTGCGCAGCGACGACGTGATCGGGAGGTTGTCACCCTTCTGGATCAAGACGACCGCCCAGAAGTAGTCGTTGTAGATCCACGCGAACTGCAGCGTGCCGAGCGCGCCGAGCGCAGGACGGGTGAGCGGCAACACGATCTGCCAGTACTGGCGCCAGACGCTGGCCCCGTCGACTGCGGCGGCCTCGTTCAGCTCTTTGGGCAGCGTCTTCATGTAGTTGCTGAGCACGAATGTGCAGAATCCACTCTGGAACGCCACATGAATGAGGATCAGTCCGATCAGCGACCCGCGCAGCTCGCCGGTGTCGGCAAGCAGCGGGATCTCGGGAAACGGGATCCGGTTGTACAGCTGGAACAGTGGCTGAACGATCGCCTGAGGCGGCAACAGGTTGCCGGCGGTGAACAGCATCAGCAGGGCGATGTTGTATTTCCAGCTGTAGCGGCTCACCACGTAGGCAACCATCGATGACAAGAACAACACGAGGATCACCGCAGGAATCACCACGATGAACGTGATGACCCAGTGGCGGGTCATGTTGCCCCGCTCCCACGCATTCTCGAAGTTCTCCAGCGTGAGCGTGTCGGGCCAGGAGAAGAAACCTTGGGAGGCGGTCTCGCTGAAGGGGCGGAACGAGGCCGTCACCATGCCGAGCATGGGCAGCAGCCACAGCACTGCAAGGGCGATCAAGAAGATCTGGGCCAGGATCTGATTACGGCGGCTCTGGATCATACTTCTTCCTCCCGGAAGGTGTTGCGCAGATACCAGACCACGAAGATCAGGCAGAGCAGCAACAAGATGACGCCGTAGGCAGAACCGCGGCCGATGTTGCTCGACTCACCCAGGATCGACTCGGTGACAAGGATCGACAACACGTCGGTGCCGATCGGGTTGTTGAGCACGTCGATGATGTCGAAGATTCGCAGCGCCTCGATGACGGTGATGACGATGATCACGACGTTCACCGGCTTGAGCGACGGGAAGATCACCCGTCGAAACGACTGCCATTCGGTGCAGCCGTCGATCGCGGCGGCCTCGCGCAGCGCCGGGTCGACACTCTTGAGGCCTGCGAGATAGAGCACCATGATGTACCCGGCGTGACGCCAGATCATCGGCAAGATCAGGGCGAGGAAGTTCTTGGAGAGCCCGTAGTCGCTCGTGACCGAGATGACGAAGTCGGGGTCGCCCAACCAGTCGATCTGGTTGCCTTCCTCGGTTCGGCCGAGCACGGTGTTGAACAGGCCCTGGCGAGGTGAGTAGATCACCGACTTCCAAATGAAGCCGACGACGGCGAGCGAGAGCACGACCGGGAAGTAGAAGACGCTCTGGTAGATCGGGGTGCCTTTGAGATTCTTGTCGAGTAGGTACGCCAAGAACATGCCGAGCGGCGTCGCGATGACGAACAAGAAGCCCAACACCCACAGGTTGTTCAGCAAGGCCTCGTAGAGGTCCTTTTCGAACACCGTGAAGAGCTGGCGGTAGTTTCGGAGGCCGACCCAGTCGATCGTGTCGAACCGGAACCCGTTCCAGTTCGTGAACGACAAAAAGAAGGTGGCGATCGCGGGCAACCACACCAGCCCGATGTGCAGCACCGATGGGATCCCCGCCATGAGGGCGACGGTGCGTTGATCGCTGCTGCGAGACGACGAACGCCGCCGACGCTCCTTGCGGAGCGCCGACGGCGTTGAGTCGTCGGCAGCTTCAGGAGTCTCGGTGAGATCTGAAGCCATGATCGGAAATCAGGAGTTGAAGTCGGCGAAGATGGCGACCTTCTTCTCTTCCAGATCCGCGAGTGCGGCGTCGACACCAGACGGGTCTTCGACAAACTCGGCGAACATGTCACCACACGCCGACGCGAAGTCCGGGATAGTGTCACGGTCGAGGAACTGCGAGATGCCGGTGGCGGCGTTGGCGAGCTCAGCCGACTTCTTCTGCAGGTCGTTGTACACGCTGGTGTTGGCGCCGCTGTTGGAAGCCACGACCGAGGGATCCTCGGACAGGTAGGCGTCCTGGGCGGTTGCGGTCGACATGTGGAGCAGCATTTCCTTGGCGGCGGCCTCGTTGGCCGGGCCCTGCACCATCTGGTAGCCGTCGATCGGGGCATCGAGGGCCGAGGCACCGATGGCCGAGTCGTACTCGGGGAAGTTGAAGAAGTCCATCACCGAGGCGTCGGCCAGTGCGGATGCGGCGAAGGTGCCGAGCAGGTACATGCCAGCGCGGCCCTCTTCCATGTCGACAGCCGCTTCTTGCCAGGTACGGCCGTTGGCGCCTTCCTGGGCGAAGGGAAGAAGCTCAGCCCACTCGGTGAACACGGCGCGGACACGGTCGTCGGTCCACGACTCGTTGCCACCCATGAGGTCGATGTGGAAGTCGTAGCCGTTGACCCGCATGTTGATGGCGTCGAAGGTGCCCATGAGCGGCCACTTGCCGTCGTTGGCGTACGCGAACGGCGTGATGCCGTCAGACATCATCTGCTCGGCGAGGCCCAACATCTCGTCCTTGGTGGTCGGGATGGCGTAGCCGTTCTCGTCGAACACGTTCTTGTTGTAGTTGACCGCCCAGGTGTAGTAGCTGGTCGGCACGAAGTACTGCTTGCCGTCAGACGCGGTCGACGCTGCACGGAAGCCCTCACCGAGACCGGAGATGGAATCCCACACGTCGGAGATGTCGCCGACGAGGCCCTGATCGGCGAAGAACTTGTTGCGGAAACCGGCGAACCAGGCGAGGACGTCGTCCTCCTTGGCCTGCAGGATCGACGTGATGTTCTCCTGGTAGGTGTTGTGATCAAGGGTGTTGATCGTGGTCTCGACGTTCTCGTTCGGGAACGCCGCCACGACGGCGGCGAGGCCCGCCTTCGGGGCGTCATCCGACGCGTTCGAGCCGATCGACAGCGTGCCACTGGCATCACCGATCGAGCCCGAGAAGGAGCTGCTGCCCTCGTCGTCGCCGCAGGCGGCCAGAATCGTGGGCATGGCCACCAAACCACCGGCGGCCGCACCCCCCTTGAGAACGCCACGACGCGACACGTGCTGTGCCCACGCGGACGGGCTGGGGTAGTTCGACATGAATCCTCCACTGGGTTGCGTCAGACGACCCCCGCCGTCTGACATTTCGGGAAGGTTTCCAGGCGGTGACGGGTGCGGTCAAGTATTAAGCTCAGAAAATGGTCAACGTTGACGTAGCCGCCGAGCTGCACCTGCAGACGTTTGGGCGCTCTGCCTCGGTCGTTGCGCTTGCGCCGGGGCGCGTCAACCTCATCGGCGACCACACCGACTACAACGACGGCTTCGTCTTGCCGATGGCGATTCCGTTCGGCACCTCGGTCGCCGTCTCGCCACGTGCCGACCGACGGGTGTGCGGCCACAGCGAACGATTCGGCACCACCGAGTTCTCGATCGGCGACCCGCCGACCGCGACCGGGGGGTGGGGGCGGTATCTCCACGGCATGGCGTGGGCGCTCACGGACCACGGCGTCGACGTCGGCGGGTTCGACTGTGTGGTGGTCAGCGACATCCCCGGCTCGTCGCTGTCGTCGTCAGCTGCGCTCGAAATGGCGATCGGAACCGCGCTGGTGAGCCTCGTCGGCGATGCGCTCGACGCCGCAACCCTTGCCCGGATCGGGCAGCGAGTCGAGCACGAGGTCATCGGCGTCCCCGTCGGGATCATGGATCAACTCATCTCGGCAGCCGGCGAGGCCGGGGCCGCGTCGCTTATCGACTGCCGCAGCCTGGAGCTGCAACCGATCCCCCTCCCGGAGTCGGTTCGCGTCGTCGTCCTCGACACCGGCACTCGTCGTGGGCTGGTGGACTCCGAATACGCCAAGCGCCGCTCCGCGTGTGAGCGGGTGGCGGCGGCGCTCAATGTGGCGGCGTTGCGCGACGCGAGCCTCGACGATCTCGGTCGCGTCGACATCGATCCGGTGGACCGGCGACGTGCGCACCATGTGATCTCCGAGAACGAACGCACCCGGGCTGCGGCCCACGCCGCCGCAGAGGGTGACATCGAACGGTTGGGGTCGCTGATGGATGCCAGCCATGAGTCGCTCACCGACGACTACGCGGTCGCCGGGCCGGCTCCCGACGCAGCGGTGCGGCTCGCTCGCACCATCGATGGCTGTCTCGGCGCACGGATGACCGGAGCCGGATTTGCGGGCGCAGCCATCGCGCTCGTCACGGTCGACCAGGTCGGTGACTTCGTGGCCGAGATGGCCGAACGGTTCGTCGCCCCGCCGGAACAGCCGTCGACCGACGAACCGGCCTTTCACGTCGTTTGGCCGGTCGATGGGGCACGCGTGGTACAACCCACGGCGTGAGCATCACTCTCTCTGAAGCCGAATCGCGACGGGTGGTCGCCGGCTACGGCGTTCCCGTCTCCCCCTTCGTCACCGGCACGAGTACCGCCGAGGTGCTGGCGGCGGTCGACTCGGACCCGACGGTCACCTTCCCGGTCGTTGCGAAGCTGTGCGGGCGAGCGATCGCCCACAAGACCGAACGGGGTCTGGTTCGGCTCCGAATCTCCGACCCCGACGCGCTCGCCGCTGCCTGCGACGAACTTCTCGGCAAAGCGGTGCCTGAGGACGGCGATGTCGAGGTCCTCGTTTCCACGATGGTCGACGGCAATCGGGAACTGATTGCGGGGCTCAACGACGATCCTCAGTTCGGCATGACGGTGATGGTGGGCGTGGGCGGGATCCTCGCCGAAGCGATCCGCGACGTCAGCTTCCGTCTGGCTCCGATCACCGAGGTCGACGCCGCCGAGATGCTCGACGATCTCGAGACACAGCGTCTGTTCGAGGAGTTCCGCGGCGAGCCGGCGGCCGACCGCGCTGCGATCATCGACGCGCTTGTTGCGCTTGCCCGGGTGGGGGCGGAAGAGACGGGCGTGCGATCGGCGGATCTCAATCCGTTGATCCTGGTGGAGGGAAAACCGGTCGCCGTCGATGCGCTCATCGAGCTCGAAGAGGTGGCGTCGTGACCGATCTCTCCACCCTGTTCGACCCGAAGGGCATCATCATCACCGGCGTGTCGAACCACCCGGGAAAGTTCGGGTTCGTGACGCTGCACAACCTTCTCACCAGCGGCTACGAGGGCGCCGTGTTTCCCGTCAGCCGCGAGCCGGGCGAGGTGCTCGGCCAGCAGGTGCTCGGCTCGATCGACGATATCCCCGACGGCGCGGCCGACATGCTCTTCATCTGCACACCACCGGCGATCAACGAAGGACTGTTGCGCCAGGCCGCGGCCAAGGGTGTCACCGCTGCGTTCTGCGCGGCGGGCGGCTACCGCGAGGCTGGCCCTGAAGGCATCGAGATGGAACAGCGGCTCGTTGCGCTGTGCGACGAGCTCGGCATCGCCCTCGCCGGACCGAACGGGCAGGGTGTTGTGTCGACGCCATCGAAGATGTGTGCCCAAATCGTCGCCCCGTATGCGCCCGCAGGAAAGATCGCCATCGCGAGCCAGTCAGGGAACTTCGTCTCGTCGTTTCTCAACCTCGCCAACCACACCGGCGTGGGCGTTTCGAGAGCGGTTGCTGCAGGGAACGCTTCCGTGCTGGGTATCGCCGACTATCTCGACTATTTCACCAACGATCCGGAAACGGCCGTCTCGCTCGTGTACATCGAATCGGTCGATGACGGCCGCGAAATGTTCGAACGCATGAAGCCCCTTGCGGCGAGGAAGCCGATCGTCGTCGTGAAGGGCGGCGCCTCGGCGGCGGGTGCTCGCGCCGCGGCTTCTCACACCGGCGCCCTGGCCAGCGACGATGCGGTCTTCGACGGCATGTGTCGCCAGGCCGGCCTGATCCGAGCGAAGGATGTGGAGGAGGCGTTCGAGGCGGCCGCGACGCTCGCCACGCAACCGCTGCCGACGGGCGATCGAGTCGTCGTCGTCACAACGGTTGGCGGGTGGGGCGTCGCCGCCGTCGACGCCATGGCCGACACCCGACTCGTTCCAACCGCACTCCCCGATGATCTGATGGCGGCGATCGACGAGAAGCTCCCGCCCCGATGGAGCAAGAACAATCCGGTCGACATGGCCGGGGGCGAGACGCGGGACACGGTGCCGGAGATCTTGCAGCTCGTCGCTGAGCACCCGGAGGTCGATGCTGCGGTGCTGCTGGGCGTCGGAATCCAGTCGAATACGGCGGCGATGATGCGACGTGGTTCGTTCTACCCCGAGCATGGTCTGGAACGAATCGTCGGCTTCCATGAGCGTCAGGACACTCGTTATGCGGAAGCCGCGGCCGAGATCAGCGCCGCCACCGGTACACCGATCATGGTCGCGACCGAACTCGCGAACGCCGACCCGTCAAACCCGGCTCCGGCGACGCTGAAGTCGTTGGGGCGGCTGTGCCACGCGTCAGCCGGTCGGGCGGTTCGTTCGCTGCATCACCTCGCCGCATATTCCGCCTGGAAGCGCGCCCGCCGCCTCTAAGTTCTGGCCCATGGCGTCCACTCCGCAGCCGCCGTACCTGGCCGTGATCTTCACCAATCGGCAGGTGCCGGGTGACCATCCTGACTACGACCGCACGGCGGCTCGCATGGTTGAGCTTGCGCATCGCATCGATGGCTTTCTCGGCATCGAATCGGTTCGCGATGACAGCGGTACCGGCATCACCGTGTCGTACTGGCGCGACGAAGCGGCCGTCGAGGCGTGGCGCACCGATCCTGAGCACCTCGACGCGCAGTCGTCGGGCCGCGTCGACTGGTACGACTGGTACGAACTCAGGATTGCTCGAGTCGAACGAGCATCGTCGTTCACCCGCTCATGACCCCGACGCTCTTCTCTCGCATCCGGTCCTCGTGTGCCGCCGTGGCCGACGTCTCGACGCACGTGCGGATCAACGCGGGGGCGATCCTGCCGCTTGCCGAACGCCTCGATCTCGATCGGGCGCCCAACGATCCCGGCCAAGAACCGATCGGGGATGCCGAGTCGACCGCCGCATTCGTGCTTGCGCTCGATGCGGTGAATTTCGGCTCCGGCTACTTCCCCTATCTGAGAAAGCGGCCCGGGCACAGCGGCTATCACACGGTTGCAGCGAGCCTGCGTGACTGGGTGGCCGAGGTCGGCACGATTACGACGGATCGGCTGCGGGATCGCTCCGTCGCTGACTGGTCGGCGACGTTCGGGCAAGTGCTCGACGGCTCCCCGGCGCACGAGCTGATGGAGCTCTTCACCACCGCGCTCACGGACGTGGCCGACTTCGTCGATGAGCGAGCCGACGGCTCGTTCGTTGGGATCGTCGAACAGGCTGATGGCTCGGCAGCGGCGCTTGCGACGTCACTCGCCGAGATGCCGTTCTACCGCGACGAACACGAGCATCCGGTTGCGGGAACGGTGGCGTTCTACAAGCGGGCCCAGATCACGGTGCAGGACCTGGCGGTGGCATTCGATCATGACGGGCTCGGCCGCTTCGACGATCTCGATCAGCTCACGATGTTCGCCGACAACCTCGTGCCCCACGTGCTGCGAGTCGATGGCGTACTGGAATTCTCGCCGGCGCTGCTCGAACGGATCGAGGCGGTGGAGAACATCGAGATCGGGAGCCCTGAGGAGATCGAGATCCGGGCGTGTGGGCTGCACGCCGTCGAGTTGCTCGCGACTGCGGTTCGGGCCCAACGCACCGGCGCTGGTGCGACGATCACGACTGGTTCGCTCGACAACATTCTGTGGAACACCGGGGCCGACCCCGAATACAAAGCCATCCCCCGCCACCGGAGCCGCTGCGTCTTCTACTGAGTCTTCAACTGAGCCGAGCCGATCAGCAATGTGGGTGCTTGTGGATAACCCACGGCCTGCGTGAAAGGTGCGTTTCGAGGGGCGCGCGGCATCGACGCGCGGGCTACCGTGCTCGCAATCGCCGGGGCGGCTGTCGCGCCCGGACATCAACGAAACCGCCGCCCCACGGGCGGTTCTGGAGGGAAACACCATGCGCAAGCGTTTGCTGATGCTGCTGTCGGTGCTGCTTTCGTTCTCACTCATCGCTGCGGCCTGCGGCGACGACGAGGACACCGAAGCCAGCTCGTCTGACTCGGCGTCTGATTCGGCGTCATCGTCGGAGATGGCCGAAGAGGTCCCGGCCGCAGAAACCACCGTCGGCCTCGTGTACGACATCGGTGGCCGTGGCGACCTGTCGTTCAACGACTCCGCGGCCGAGGGCCTCGACCGGGCCGATTCCGAGCTGGGCATCGCCTTCTCGGAAGCCTCGCCCAACGACGATGGTTCGAACCGGGCCGAGCTGCTGCAGCTCGCCGCCGACGCCAACCCGATCGTGATCGGCGTCGGCTTCCTCTTCGCCGGAGACGCCGCGGCGGTCGCCGCCGAGAACCCCGACACCAACTTCGCGGTGATCGATGACTCGATGCTCAACTTCGAAACCGACCCGCCGTCGCCGGTCGGTGACAACGTCGCCGGTCTGGTCTTCGCCGAAGAGCAGGGGTCCTACCTGGTCGGCGTGGCCGCCGCCCTCAAGAGCGAGAACGGCAAGGTCGGCTTCATCGGCGGCGTGTGCTGCTTTGGTCTGATCGAGAAGTTCGAGGCTGGCTTCCGCGCCGGTGTTGCATCGGTCGATCCCTCGATCGAGGTCGTCGCCGAGTACATCACCGACGCCCCCGACTTCGACGGCTTCAACCAGCCTGACCGGGCCCAGGTCATCGCCACCACCATGTACGAAGACGGCGCCGACGTGATCTACCACGCAGCCGGTGGCGCCGGGAACGGCATGTTCCAGGCCGCCAAGGACTACTCCGAGGACACCGGCACCAAGGTGTGGGGCATCGGCGTCGACTCCGACCAGTACAACACCATCGGTGCGGTCGACGAGAGCCTCCAGGAGTACGTGCTCACCTCGATGCTCAAGCGGGTCGACGTGGCCGTCTTCGAGATCCTGAAGACGCAGGAAGAGGGCGGCTTCACCGCCGGCGAAACCCGCTATGACCTTTCGGTCGACGGCGTCGGCTACTCGACGACCGGCGGCTACGTCGACGACATCGTCGACCAGCTCGAAGAGGCCAAGGCTGCGATCATCGCCGGCGACATCACCGTGCCGACCGATCCGACCGAGGTCACCAACGGCTGAGGCCACGAAGGCACATTCGTGACATGAGCGAGGCCGGACTCGCCGCTGCGTTCGTCTGTTCCAGACAGGGGTCAGCGGTTAGGGTCCGGTCTCGTTCGTTTTCTGCTGGGGAGGCACGAGCGGGCATGAGGGGAAGCACGCCATGAGCGCCGCAATCGAACTGACCGGAATCACCAAACGATTCCCCGGTGTGGTCGCCAACGACGACGTGAATCTCACCGTCGAGCAGGGCGAGATTCACGCCATCTGTGGGGAGAATGGGGCCGGCAAGTCGACCCTCATGAAGATCCTCTACGGCATGCAGCCGCCCGATGAGGGGACGATGAAGGTCAACGGCGAACTCGTCGAATTCGCGTCTCCGACCGACGCCATCGAGCGCGGCATCGGCATGGTCCACCAGCACTTCATGCTCGCTGATCAACTCACCGTGCTCGAGAACGTCATTCTCGGCGCGGAGCCGACCGAACCGGGCGGTCGCATCAACTTCTCACAGGCGGAGTCGGATCTTCGCCGGGTGGCCGACGATTACGGTCTCACCGTCGACATCAACCAGATGGTCGAGACGCTCGAGGTCGGCGAACGGCAGCGAGTCGAGATCATCAAAGTGCTCTACCGCGGCGCTGAGATCCTGATTCTCGACGAACCCACCGCCGTCCTGGTGCCCCAAGAGGTAGAGGCCCTCTTCGAGAGCATGCGCGAGCTCAAGGCAAGCGGCGCAACGATCCTCTTCATCGACCACAAGCTCGACGAGGTGCTCGAGATCTCCGACAGCATCACCGTGCTGCGTCGAGGCAAGACGGTCGCCTCGATGAAAAACGACGGGGTGACCGCGCAAGAGCTGGCCGAGCTGATGGTCGGCAGCGAACTCCCGACTCCCAACACGACCGTCTCGACCGTCACCGAGGAGGTCGCGCTCGAACTGAAGCGGGTGACGGTTCTCAACGACGACGAACGCCCCGTCGTGAGCGGCGTGGACCTTCGCATTCGGCGTGGAGAGATCGTCGGTATCGCCGGTGTCGAAGGCAATGGGCAGAGCGAACTCGTCGATGCGATCATCGGTACCGCCGAGGTTGCCGAAGGCTCGATCGAGTTCCTGGGCTCCGACATCACCAACCTGTCGGTGCGGCACCGGCGCGAAGCGGGCCTGGCGTACGTGCCAGAGGACCGCCATCACGAGGGCTTGCTGCTCTCATCCCCGCTGTGGGAGAACGCCGCGCTCGGCCACCAAACCCAACGCCCGTTCGGCTCGCGATGGTGGATCTATCCGGAGGCGGCGCGTGCCCAGACGGAGAAGATCGCCAAGAAGTTCGACGTTCGCACACCGAACATCGAGGTGTCGGCCCATGCCCTGTCCGGCGGCAATCAGCAAAAGTTGATCATCTGTCGAGAGCTGACGTCCCACCCCGAGGTTCTGGTTGCGGCCCACCCGACGCGCGGCATCGACGTCGGCGCACAAGCCGCCGTCTGGAACAAGATTCGTACGGCGCGGCGCGACGGCCTCGCCACCTTGCTGATTTCGGCCGATCTCGATGAACTCATCGGGCTGTCGGACACAATCGTCGTGATGCTGCGCGGCGAATTGGTCGCCACGGTCTCACCGGAGGACGTCACCCCTCGCGATCTCGGCGCCTACATGACGGGGGCTGCCCTGCAGGGAGAGGGAACCGCGTAATGCGAAAAATCGCCTTTGCGCTTGCTGCTCCGGTAGGCGCGTTCCTGCTCACGCTGGTCGTGTCGACCTTCGCCCTGCTGGCGTTCGGCTCGAACCCGGCCGAGGCCTACGGCGACATGATCAGCCACGCCTCGAAACTCGAAACCCAGGTCGACATTCTCAACCGGGCAACGCCGTTCTACCTGTCGGCCGTGGCCGCCGCGATCGGGTTCCGGATGAACCTCTTCAACATCGGTGTCGAAGGCCAGTACCTCATGGGCTTCCTGTTCGCCGCACAGATCGGTGGACTGATCAGCCTTCCTCAGGCGCTGCACATTCTCGTCATCATGGTCACCGCAATGGGCGTCGGCGCGCTGTACGCAGGCGTGGCCGGGATCTTGAAAACCACCCGGGGTGTCAATGAGGTGATTTCGACGATCATGCTCAACTCGATCGCAGTGGGTGGCCTGATCGCCTGGCTGCAGCAGGAGTGGCAAGCAGAGTTGGGCGAGAACTTCTCGTCGACTGAACTCGGAACGAACCAAATCGACGACTCGGGGCTACTTCCCACCATCAACGGCCTCCTCGAGATCGTCACCAGAGACATCGGGCAAGGCAAAGAGCTGACGGGCATGCTGCTCATCGCGATCTTGGTCGGGGTGTTGTACTACGTCTTGTTGAACCGAACCCGCTTCGGCTTCGACCTCCGAGCGAGCGGGATCAATCCGTTCGCCGCTCGAGCCGGTGGGGTACCCCCGAAACGAATGGTGCTGGCCGCCATGATGCTGAGCGGTGCAGTCGCCGGCCTCATCGGCATGGTCGAGCTCGCCGACCGCGGCAAGTTCCCGCCCGACCCGATCCAAGGACTCGGCTTTCAGGGCATCGCGGTGGCGCTGCTCGGTCGCAACAACCCCGGCGGCATGGCGTTCGCGGCATTGCTGTTCGCCTTCCTGGATGTGTCGTCGGGGGTGCTCGATTCAACCGGCGCCGCATCTCGCGAGATCGCCGTGATCATGCAGGGCATCGTGCTCCTCACCGCAGTGATCGCCTACGGCGTTGCCAATCGGGTGCGCGAACGAGATGAAGCACGCGAGGCCGCCGAAGCGCTCGCGGCACACCGCGAGGCGGTACCGGCATGATCACTCGCCTCAGCACCATGCCGGCCTGGGCCCGCTGGGCCCTCTACGCAGCACTCGGCGTCTTGTTGCTGACGATCGTGCAGTCGATCAGCGACACCGAACGCCTCACCCAAATCGCCACCGCTCGCGAGATGCTCCGATTCGCGGTCCCGATCTTTCTCGCTGGGCTCGGCGGGTTGTTCTCCGAACGGGCCGGGGTCGTCAATATCGGACTCGAAGGCATGCTGATTCTCGGCATGTGGTTCGGCGCCTGGGGCTCGATCGAGTACGGCGCCTGGTGGGGCCTGGTGATCGGTGTGGGTGGCGGCATGATCGGCGGACTCCTCCACGCGATCGCCACCGTCACATTCCAGGTCGATCACATCATTTCGGGCGTAGCGATCAACATCCTCGCGCCAGCGATCACCCGCTACCTGTCTGAGGAGATCTGGGAATCGCCGACGACGTCTCCGCGCACGAGCGCAGTCGGCGATTGGGATGTTCCGTTCCTCGCAGGAGGAACGGTCTTCGGCTGGGAATCGCCGGACCTGCTGTTGACGATCTCCCAATGGGAGATCTGGTACCTGTCCGATGTGGCCCAGCTCTCCCGAGGTCTGCTGCGCGGCACGAGCTGGGTTGCGATCATTGCGATTGCCCTCGTGCCGATCACATTGTGGTTGATTTGGCGAACCCGCTTTGGTCTTCGCCTGCGGATCTGTGGGGAGAAGCCGTCAGCTGGCGAAGCCCAAGGCATCAACATCATCCGCTACAAGTACATCGCCGTGATCATGTCCGGCGGTCTGGCTGGGCTCGGTGGGGCGTTCATCTCGACCGAGCTCTCGGGTCTCTTCCAGGGCGGCAACTCGGCCGGACGCGGCTTCATCGGGCTTGCCGCGCTGATCTTCGGGAACTGGCGACCGGGAGGAGTGCTTCTCGGGGCCTTGCTCTTCGGCTACGTGTTCGGACTTGATCTGCGGGATCTCGACGGGACCGCGTCGCACGCCATGTTGCTCGTGAACGCGATTGCGTTTTCCGGCGTTGGCTTTTGGGCATTCACCCGGCGCCGCAAAGCCGACACGATCATCGCCGCCGTGCTCGGCACCGGTGCGCTGTTCTGGTGGATCGTCGCCGACACGGTGCCGAGCTGGTGGTCCAACACCTTGCCGTACGTGGTCGTGCTGCTCGTGCTCATCTTCTTCGCTCAACGCCTGCGCATGCCGGTGGCGCTCGGCCAGCCCTACCGAAAGGGAGAGACCTGATGCTCTCTGCTGAGCAGCTGGCCGATTTCGATCGAGACGGCTTCCTCGTCCTGCCCGAGTTCGTGTCGCGCGAACGTTGTGACGACCTCAAAGCCCATGTCGAGACGCTGCTCGACGGCATCGATGCGACCGACGACGGCGCCCTCACCGTCTTCGACACCTCCGAGCAGGCCCACGGTGACGACGACTGGTTCTTGTCGTCGGGCGACAAGATCCGCTGGTTCTTCGAAGACGGCGCAGTCGAGAACGGCGCCCTGACCCGGCCGCTGCCGTTGGCCGTCAACAAGCTCGGCCACGCGATGCACGATCTCGACCCGGCCTTCGATGCGTTCAGCCGAACGCCGGAACTCGCCGAGGTGGCGGCCGACGTCGGCTTCACCGACCCGCAGCTTCTGCAGTCGATGTACATCTTCAAACAGCCCGGCATCGGAGGTGAGGTCAGCCTGCATTGCGACCACACCTTCCTGTGGACCGAGCCACAGACCGTCATCGGCTTCTGGTACGCGATCGAAGACGCGACCCAGGAGAACGGCTGCCTGTGGGCCCATCCCGGGGGCCACCGGATTCCGGTCAAGAGCCGCTACCGGATGAACGCTGAGGGCGACGAGGCGTTCATGGACACCTTTGATGACACGCCCTACGCCACCGACGACCTCGTCCCGCTCGAAGCTGACGCTGGCACGCTCGTCTTGCTCCACGGCACACTCCCCCATTGGAGTGCGCCGAACACCTCAGGCCGCAGCCGCCATGCGTACACGCTGCACATCATCGACGGGACCGCCGCGTACGCCGATGACAACTGGCTCCGCCGGACGCCCGCACTACCGCTGCGTGGCTTCGTCTGAGCGACGACGGGCCAGCACGGCCGCCGAGACCCCGGCCAGTGCCACCGACAACCACCACGCCACCTCGTAGCGGCCCGTCGCATCGACGATGACACCGGTCGCGGGACCCGCAATGGTGAGGCCCATCAAGAACCCGAGGATGATCACACCCGACGCCCGGCCCGCGTCTCGTTGCGAGACATTCATGATGACCGCCAGGTTCGCCACGGCGTTCCACGCAGTGTGTCCAAGCGCATACAGCACGACCGCTGGCCACAGCAGCCAACGCCCGAACGGCACCGACAGGGCCAGCAGCGCCGACGACACGACGCCGATCGAAGACAGCTGGACGAGCAAGGTGGTCGGCGCAACCCGGGTTTCCGCCACCCGCGCCGCAGCGATGCGAAAACCCATCCCCAGCAATCCAGAAAGCGACGCCGCGAACCCGGCGACGGCGAGGCTGTACCCGAGTTGCTCCTCGGCGAAGAGCGGAAGGAAGCGGCCGATTGCGCCGCTGGCCAGACCCATCAGCAGCGCATAGACCCCGAGGCGCATGATGAGCGGCGGCAACGGCGCACGCTTGCCTTCGGCGGTGCCCACTCCGGGCGACGGCCCGCCCACGTCTGACGGCAACAGCGCCCAACACAGACCCGTCAGGCCGAGGAACAGGCAACCGAAGACGACATAGGCGCCCTGCCAGCTCCAGACCTCGGCGAGTGCTGGCATCGTCACGCCGCTGATGAACACAGCCAGGGTCACCCCGCTTTGCTTGATGCCGGTCATCACCCCTCGGTCGCCGGGCGCGAGGGTGGACGCGATCAGCGCATTTGTCGCCGGGTTTCCGCCCCCCTGGGGCACACCGCCGATCACGTACGCGAGCAGAAGAATCCACACGTTCGAGGCCAACCCGACCAACACCATCGCCGCGGCCGAGAGACCCAGCAGGCCAAGAACTGCACGGCGCGGTCCGATTCGGTCGGTCACTCGGCCCGTCAACGGGGCGGTCAATGCACCGAGGCCGGTGTTGACCGAACCAATGATGCCGACGGTGGTGCGGCTCACCCCGAGGTCGTCGATGATGGGTGACGCCAGAACCGCCAGCGCAAAAAGGGTGTAGGTCGACGCCACCATCGTCGAGACGAGCACGATCGCAAGCGGCACGCGCGGCATCGATCGTGTCTCGTCCCCCATTTCGGCGACCCTACCGGGCCGGTGATCCGGCACTGGGAACGGCGGCGATAATCTGGCTCATGGACACCCCCACCCTGAGCCCCGATGTCGGACCACCCACCCCCGACCGAATCCGGCAGGCACCAAAAGTGGTGCTCCACGACCACCTCGACGGTGGGCTTCGTCCGGCCTCGATCATCGAGCTCGCTGCCGAGACGGGCTACGACGGCCTTCCAACCACCGACGTCGATGACCTGACGCAGACGATCCGCCGAGGCGCCGACCGCAAAGACCTCACGCTGTATCTGGAAACCTTCAGCCACACCGTCGGGGTGATGCAGACGATCGCGGCGATCGAGCGCGTCGCTCGCGAGTGTGCCGAAGACCTCGCCGCTGACGGCGTGGTGTACGCCGAGGTTCGTTTTGCCCCCGAACTCCACACGGAGCGGGGACTCACCCTCGACCAAGTGATCGAGGCGGTGCTGACCGGATTTGCGGCCGGATCGGCCGACACCGAACTGACGATCCGGGTCCTGATCGCCGCGATGCGGCATCTCGATCGAGGGCTCGAGGTTGCCCAGGCCGCAGTTCGCTATCGAGATCACGGCGTCGTCGGCTTTGACATCGCCGGTCCCGAGGATGGCTTTCCGCCCGACGAGCACCTCTTGGCCTTTCAGTACTGTCAGCGCGAGAACTTCCATGTGACGATTCATGCGGGAGAGGCCTACGGTCCGCGGTCGATCTGGAAGGCGGTTCAGTACTGCGGCGCCGAGCGGCTCGGGCACGGAATCCGGATCGTCGAAGACTGGTCGACGACGCCCGACGGCGAAACCGAACTCGGCCGGTTGAGCCACTACCTGCGAGATGCCCGAATCCCGCTCGAGGTCTGTCCGACCAGCAATGTGAACACCGGCGTGGTCGAACGCATCGAAGACCATCCCATCCAGCAGCTCGTCGATCTACGCTTCCGGGTCACCGTCAACACCGACAACCGCTTGATGTCAGGCGTGAGCATGACGTCGGAGATGACGGCCCTGGTCGAGGCGTTCGGGTACGACTGGGCGCGGCTGCGCTGGCTCACCGTCAACGCCATGAAGTCGAGCTTCCTGCCGTTCCGTGAGCGGCTGCAGATCATCGAACACATCATCAAGCCCCGCTACGCACCGCTCGAGGCATGGCAGGTCGAGCCGCCGCTGTAAGGAAACGGCCACAATCGCACCCGCCGACCAGACGGCCACTGCTCGTGGTCGTCTACGCTGCAGCCATGCATCACTTGCGCTGCCGGCGGACGGCGAGCTGGTGGTCGATCGTGTTGATCGCTGCCCTCTTTGCGACGTCTTGTTCATCCACTGATGACGCGGAGGAGGCCGAGGACACCTCGAGTGCGCCTGCGTCGTCGACGACAACCACCGAGGCGCCCACGACAACCACGACCGCGCCGGCTCCGCCAGAGGAGCCGGAACGAGAGCCAGTACCCGACTGGCCCCTCGACGACACCCCGCTCACGATCGACGAGGGCGTCGAAGTGGGCACCCTCGACAACGGGCTGACCTTCTACCTCCGAGAGAACGACTCGCCGGGAAGTTCGATCACCGTGCGTCTCGCGGTGGATGCCGGCTCACTGCAGCAAGAGACCGCCGACGACGGCGTGGCCCACTTTCTCGAACACATGCTCTTCAACGGCACCGAGCGATGGCCGGGCAACGAACTCGATCGAGTGCTGCAAAACATCGGCGCCGGTATCGGGCCGGACATCAACGCCTACACCAGCTTCGACGAGACGGTGTACGAGCTGACGGTGAGCACCGGTGACGCCGATGCCGTCACCTTGATGTTCGACGTCTTGGCCGAATGGGCCGCGCGAGCGACCATCGAACCAGCGGAAGTGATCGCCGAACGCGGTGTCATTCGCGACGAGTATCGCCAGCGGGTCGAGAACGGCGCAGCGGCGATCGGAAACGCCGTTCTTGCGGTGTACCTGACGGACACACCGTATGAGGACCGCCTTCCGATCGGCTCGATCGAAGCGATCGAGGCCACCGAAGCGGCTGAGCTGCGTGCGTTCTACGACACCTGGTATCACCCCGAGAACATGGCGATCGTCGTCGTCGGAGATCTCCCGACCGAAGACATGCGAGCCCAACTCGACCGTGCGTTCGCCGACGTCGAAGGCCGTGACGACGCGCCGCCGCGCGCCGAGCGACTCGAGATCGGGCCCAATCCGGAGGGTTTCGCAGGCGTGGTCACCCACCCTGAAGAGGTCGTGGACAACCTGTCGGTCGACTGGCTGCGCCCGCCGTCGGACTCCGCGACGGTCGGTGGCGCCGAAGCCGACCTCCTCGACGATCTGATTGCCTCGATGCTCGGAGCCCGCCTGGTCGATGCCTACCTCGCCGGCGACTTCGCCGTCGATCGCACGCCCTACATCAGCCGATTCGGGGTCAGCCGCAACCTCGACTTTTTCGGGACCAACCTTCGCGGCCCCGACCTCGAGGTCGCCTACGAGCAGATGCTCGGGTATCTGCAGGCCGCAGCGTTCGACGGTTTCACCGCCGATGAACTCGACGAAGCAGTGAGCGAACGGGAGAGTTCGCTTGCCGCATGGGAGGAGGCGATTCCATCGACGCAGGACTTCACCTGGTCGAGCGCCTACGTCGACCACTTCCTCACCGGTGCAGGAGCCGAGGCACCCGCCGTCACCATCGATCGCGAACGAGCGATCATGGCCGACCTGACCGTCGAGGATGTCAGCGCACGTTGGGCGTTCATCCACGATCGAAGCGGCCCGATTGCGGTCGCGCTCGGAGCTGACCCATCGACGCTCCCGACGGCCGACGCACTCGAAGCAATCGCGGCCGACGTCACCTCCATCCCCCCGGTCACACCGGACGAACCCATCACAGAACTCATGGCGGCGCCCGACCCGGTCACACCCGACCGGATCGTCGATCGAGAAGGCGCATTCGAGTCAGTCACCGTGCGGCGGTACGCAAACGGGGCGACCGTGGTGTTCGAACCCTCCCCGATTGTCGAGGGAACCGTCTCGCTGGTCGCCGAGGGGCTCGGGGGTGCGTCGACCTTTGCCATCGACGATCATTCGTTGGCGTTCCTCGTGACATCGGCGGTCGGCCGGTCCGGACTCGCCGACGCCTCGACCGGGCAGGTCGACGACTATCTCGCTGATCGGGCCGTTGGTTTCGAGCCCTACATCGATGACTACACCGAAGGGTTCCAAGGCGGCGCCTCGACCGAGGATCTCGAGATCCTCTTCCAGTTGCTGCACCTCGCGGTCACGGCACCTCAGGTCGATCCAACCGTTCTTTCCTCCGCCATCATCGACGGCGAGGGCACGCTCGAGCGACTGCAGACCGATCCTGGGCTGCAAGCCGACGCCGCGCTCGGTTCGCTCACGTACGAAGACCCTGCGTACGACGGCTACCCGACCCAAGATCAGCTCGACTCGGCTGATGCGAATCGGGTACTCGACCTCTATCGCCAACGGTTCGGCGGCGTCGACGATCTGATCATCAGCCTCGTGGGCGATGTGGATGCCGAAACGATCGCCGATCTGGCCGACCGCTACGTCGGCACCCTCCCTGCGGGCGACCCAGATACTTTTCGCGATGTCTCCGCTCCGCCGGTGGACACCGTCGAACGGATCGACATCGCCCTTCCCGGAGACTCTGGTGACGCGGGCATGCTCTTGCGCTGGGAGACAGCCGCAACGTCGAGCGACGACGCAGCGGTCAGCGCCATGCTCGAACAGATCCTGTCGAGCTTGATCTTCGACACCGCCCGTGAAGAACTCGGTGCTTCCTACGGGGGCGGCGCATCGGTCTTCACCTCTGCCGTCCCAACCGACAAGGTGCTGGGTTTCGTGACGATCGATGGCGACCCGGCGCGGCTCGACGAGATACAAGCCCGTCTCTTCGCCGACCTGAACCGGCTCGTGACCGAGGGGCCCACTGCGGACGAACTCGGTCGGGCCCTGTCGATCCTCGAGGACGATTTGCAGTTCATCAACAACTTCGAACTGATCCTCGAGAACATCGAGACCGAGCGCACGGGCCAGCTCCCGGCGATGTCGATTTACACGCGTGTGCTCGAGGTCCGCAACGTCACGAGGGAGGACGTGCGACAACTCGCCGCCGCACTGTTCGATCTCGATGCCTACATCGAGATCAGGCGGTCCTAGCCACCTGAACCCGAGCGCGTCGTCGACAGGCTTCTCGTGGCATGCTCGGGCGGTGCATGTCGATGTCTTGAACCATCCGGTGGTCGCCGCTCAGCTGACGGAGCTGCGCAACGCATCCACCGATCGCCGTCGATTCCGTCAACTGCTCCATCAGGTGGCCCGAGCCCTCGTTTT
>JBCCYT010000001.1:0-91884 GCA_039188975.1 Actinomycetota bacterium | reverse complement strand
TCAAGAACAACACCGACTCAGCCGGGAACAGCTACGGCTGCCACGAGAACTACTGCACCAGCCGGCGCGACGACTTCTCGTCCTACACCGAGGTCCTGATCCCGTTCCTCGTCAGCCGCCAGATCTACGCCGGTGCCGGCAAGGTGCTCCAGACGGCGCGGGGGGCAATGTACTGCGTGAGTCAGCGAGCCGAACACATCTGGGAAGGCGTTTCTTCCGCGACGACTCGCAGCCGCCCCATCATCAACACCCGCGACGAACCCCACGCGGACGCCGAGCGGTACCGTCGATTGCACGTCATCGTGGGCGATTCCAACATGAGCGAGTACACCAACTTCTTGAAGGTCGGTGCGTGCTCGTTGATGTTGCGGATGCTCGAAGAGCCCCAGGTGGTGCTCCGCGACATGACGCTCGAGAACCCGATCCGTGCGATCCGTGAGATCAGTCATGACATGACCTGCACGCGTCGGGTCCGGCTGGCCAACGGTCGAGAGGTTTCCGCGCTCGACATCCAAAGCGAGTACCTCAACCGGGCGCTGCGGTTTGCGGAGCATCACGATCTCACCGACGAAGAGCAGCTGGCGCTCGACATGTGGGAATACGTGCTCACCCATCTCGAAGACGACCCGCTCAAGCTCGACCGGGAGCTCGACTGGGTGATCAAATACAAGCTGATCGAGGCCTACCGGGAACGCCACAGCCTCGAGCTCAGCGATGCCCGGGTCGCCCTTGTCGACCTGCAGTACCACGACGTCAACCGCGAGCGAGGCCTGTTCTACCGGCTGCAACGCCGCGGCATGGTCGACCGGATGGTCACCGACGAAGAGATTTCCCACGCGGTCGAGCACCCGCCCGAAACGACCCGTGCTCGGCTGCGGGGCGAGTTCATCAAGAAGGCGAAGGAACGCAAGCGTGACTACACCGTCGACTGGGTGCACCTGAAGCTCAACGATCAAGCCCAGCGCACCGTGCTGTGCAAGGATCCGTTCAAAGCGCACGACGAGCGGGTCGACAAACTCATCGCGTCGTTGTGACATCGCGCTGGGATTCATGGACAAGCTCGAACGGCTGCTGAACCTCACCGCGGCGCTGCTGCACACCGAGACGCCTCTCACCGCTGACGATTTGCGCGATCGGGTCGGGGGTTATCCCGAGGCAAAGGCCAGCTTCCGGCGAGCGTTCGAACGCGACAAGGACGATCTGCGCAGCATGGGGATGCCCTTGCGGGTCGAAGCCGTCCCGGGTGTCGATCCACCCATCGATGGCTACCAACTCGACCGCGACGAGTACGCCGGCACCCAGCTCAGTTTCGAGCCCGACGAGCTCGCCGCACTCCACCTCGCCACCAACCTGGTGCGTCTGGATGGCGACGAGACGGGTCTGATCAAGCTGGGGGGCGCCGGCGCTGCCGGCCCCACCGACCATGTTGGCCGTGTGCCGTTCTCCGAGGCCTTGGCAACCATGATCGGCGCGGCCGCCGATCGCCAAGCGGTCGAATTTCAGTACCGAGATGCCCAACGGGTGGTCGAACCGTGGCGCCTGTCATTCAGCCGCGGCCACTGGTACCTCAACGGCTGGGACCGCCTGCGCAACGACGATCGGCTGTACCGGGTCGACCGCATCCAAAGCGACGTGGCCGTGGTCGGACCCGCAGAGCATCCGGTTGGTGAGGTGGCTGAGACGTTGGAGCTTCGCGGCTGGGAGCTCGGCGACGCTGACCCCATCGTCGCCTCGGTTCGGGTCGACGCCGACCAGGCGGCCTACGCCCGGCACATGCTCGACGAGGTCGAGGAGCTCGACGACGGTTCCGTCATTGCTCGTCTCGAGGTCCGCAACATCGACGGCCTGCGGTCGTTCGTCCTCTCGTTTCTGGAGCATGCCGAAATCCTCGAGCCGCCAGAGCTTCGTCGCGACTTCGTCGAGTGGTTGGAGGCCCAGCGGTGAGCGGTCGGCTCAACGCCCGCGATCGACTCGCACGGCTGCTGTCCATCATTCCCTGGGTGGCCGAGCACGCAGACGGTGCGGCGATCGATGACATCGTCGAACGCTTTGCGTATCCACGTGAGCAACTCCTCGACGACCTCCAAGACGTCGTCTTCTTCGTCGGCGTGCATCCGTTCACGCCCGACTCCCTCATCGAGGTAGAAGTCGGCGACGACCGCGTCACCATTCGTTACGCCGAGTGGTTCTCGCGCCCGCTTCGCCTGTCACCAGAAGAGGGCGCACGCCTGCTCACCGCCGGCCGGTCCGTCCTTCCCCTCACCGAGACCACCGACGACGACCATGCCGACGGTCCGTCTCCGCTGCTGCGAGCCCTCACCAAGCTGGGCACCACGTTGGGCGAGGGTGCCCATCGAGCCGTCGATGTCCGCCTCGGGCGCACCGCAGGTGACACCTTGTCGATCGTTCGTCGGGCCCTGGACGCCGGGCGACAGCTCGACCTGGCCTACTACTCCTATGGGCGAGACGAACTCACCGAACGGCGGGTCGAACCCCATCGCGTCTTTTCCGATCAGGGCAACTGGTATCTCAGCGGCTGGTGTCATCTCGCAAACGACGAGCGAGTCTTTCGCATCGACCGCATCCGGAGCGCCACGATCATCGACGAGCCCGTGCACGGCCGGACGATCGTCGCCGAGACATCATTCTCGCCAGCAGGGGATGATCCTCGGGTGCGCGTCCGACTGCGGCCCACCGCGCACTGGGTCGTCGAGCAATACCCAGTCGAGTCGGTCGAGCCAGACGGCGACGACCTCATTGTCTCGATGGCGGTTTCTGCGCAGGCGTGGTTGGAGCGATTGTTGCTCCGACTCGGACCGAGCGCAGAGATCATCGCAGCGGACGAGCCACTCGACATCGGCCTCACCAGCCTCGCTGCGACCCGGGTTCTGACACGCTACGAGCGATGACCGCCACTGCCGGGGTCCGGCCGATAGGGTCCCGGTGTGACTGACCACGAGTTTCGACCAGCGGGAGCGGCAGTACCGCCACCCGCCGATGTCGCGGTCCCGGTCAGCCACGAGGTCTCCGCACCGACCCCCGGACTCGATGGTGGCGATACCGGTCCGCCGGGAGAACCGCCCGACGCCTTCTGGGACGACGGCGCCGCTCCCGCGCCGCGGCGCAACGTCGAGTCGTCGTTGCGCTCGCTGATCGAGTGGGTGGCGGTGGCGGTGGCAGCGCTTGCGGTCGCGCTGCTGATCAAGGGGTTCCTGCTCCAAGCGTTCTACATTCCCTCGGAATCGATGACCGACACCTTGCACGTCAACGATCGGGTCCTGGTCAACAAGCTCAGCTACCGCATCGGTGACGTCGACCGGGGCGACATCATCGTCTTCGAAAAGCCCCCCGACGCGCCGGGCAACATCGAGGACTTCATCAAGCGGGTCATCGCGCTTCCCGGCGAGACGATCAGTTTCGCCGATGGTGACGTGTTCATCGACGGCCAGCTCCTCAACGAGCCGTACCTCGATCAGCAGACGTTCTTGACCGTTGGCCTTGTCGGTGCCGAAGGCTGTGTCGACACCAGCGCCACCGACCGGTGCACCCTCGAGGACGACTTCTACTTCGTGCTCGGCGACAACCGGGCCAACAGCACCGACAGTCGCGCCTTCGGGCCGATCCACGAAGACACGATCGTCGGTCGGGCCTTTCTCAAGGTGTGGCCGCTCGGCGACATCGGCTTCCTCTGACCCGACGTCAGGCGTCGAAGTCGAACGTGGCGCTGACCGCGACCATGCGATCGACGTAGTCGCTGTAGAGCGCATCGATGCCCATGTCGATCAGCCGAGCGATCTGGCGCTCGTGTTGGGCATCCCACCCGAAACACAGCACATCGAAGCGGTGAAAGAGCGTCGTGAGACCGCCGGTCCAGTACTGCTGGCGCAGGTTCACCGCATCGATCCGGGCCGCCGCCAACGCAGCCGCCCGTCGCTCGGCCCCGAACTCCATGTCGTCGAGCGAGGTGGAGTTCACCAGACGGGCATCGGGGGCCTCGTCACGCCACTCGCCGAGCAACTCGAGGTCGGGGTGACAGACCCACAGCCGGTCGACAGCATCGTGGGCTCGGGCGATCTCGATCATCGGCATGAAGGTATCCGGGTCCTTCACATCGACGCTGAGCGGCAGTTCGGTCCCGACCGCGGCGTAGTACTGCGACAGGGTCGGAATGTGAGAAGCAAGATCGCGGCGATCGACCTCACGGATCCAGCGGCGGGGAAACCAGCGGTCCCAGCCGTCGTGATCGAGCACGACCTCGCCGTCGCGTGTGATCCATGCGTCGGTCTCCATCCCGGTCGCACCGAGCCGAGCCGCCAACTCGAACGCGTCGATGGTGTTGTCCTTGGCGTGTGCCTTCGCTCCCCGGTGAGCAAAGAGGACAGGCGGCGTCCAGATCGCCGAGATGCGCGTTGTCACAACGTCCATCGTGGCACTTCGGGCGGATTTCGACACGGTTGGTGACCACCATTTCCTAAAGGCCGTTCGGCCTACAGATCCAGTGCCTCGGACCCTCAAGAGCTTCCGCGGGCGTGCCGATGGAATCGGGCACACGGGGCGACTCGGCCCACGGGCGACACTGAGGTCTGAACGAGACATGGCTACCATCCGGGCGAGCTGCGAGACATGCGGGGATGTAGAACTCACGACTGCGGACGTACGCGTCCGGGTCTGTATCAACGACAACCGGGGCGAATACAGCTTCCGGTGCCCCGAGTGCGATATGACGGTCGTCAAGGGTGCAGAACCCCGCACGATCGACTTGTTGGTAGCCAGCGGTGTCCACATGGACACGTGGAGCCTCCCGGCTGAACTGGCCGAGATCAAGAACGGCCGTCCGATCAACCACGACGATCTCTTGGAGTTCCACGACAAACTCCATGACTCGAGTTCGTGGGACGACGCTCTCTCTGCACTGCTCGACAACTGAACGACCAGCCCCTATGGCGTCCGACCCTCGGCGACAGGCGGCGCTGCGCTAGCGTCCGATCGTGTCGCTGATGCTGCTTCTCCCAGCACTTGCCATTGTCGTTGCCCTCGCGGCGTTGACGCTGTCGTTGCGAACCGTGGAACGTGAGCTGATCGCGCTGCGCATCTCGCTGCGGCGTACCAACGCCACTGCGGTCGCCGTCGACGATCTCGCCCGATCGACAACTGCGGTTCGCCACCGAGCGGTTCAGCAGGCGGCCGAGGCCCGCGACCGCATCACCCGTCGACCTCGTTGGTGGAACCAGCAGACCCCGGACCCTCGGTAGCATTTGACCCATGGGAAACATCGGTAGCGGCGAACTCCTCGTCATCTTCTTCGTCGCCTTGATGGTCCTCGGACCAAACAAGCTGCCCGAGGCGGCGCGCCAGGTCGGCAAGGCCGTGAATGAAGTCCGCCGCATCTCGGGCGGCTTCCAGCGCGAGATGCGCGAGGCGATGAACGAACCGATTCGAGCCGCCGAAGATGCCAAGAACCAGTTCATGGATCCGTTTGGCCAGGCATCGTCGTCGGCCAGCCGAGGCGCAAGCGGTGTCCCGAAGACTGGCTCGACCGACGATGACCCACCGTTGCCGACAGCGAGCACCGACGCGACGACGAACGACGACCGAGGCCCGGAAGCCTCCGACGAAGACCAGCCCGGTGACGCAGCCTCGGCCGGCCACGCTGACCCGACGTCCGACGATGACGACGACGCCGACGCCTGACAGGAGTGTTGATGGCTGAGGACGCTCCCTCCGACGACGAGGGTCGGATGTCGATGATCGAGCACCTGACGGAGCTCCGTCGGCGGCTGATCATCTCGTTCATCGCGGTCGGCGTCGGTGCGATCGCAGCCTGGATTCTCTACCCGCAAATCATCGATTTCCTGCTCGACCCCTACTGTCGAACCCTCGACGAGGGCGAGCGGTGCCAGCTCTTCGTTCGCAACCCGCTCGAACCGTTCAGCGTCCGCCTCACCGTCTCGGGCTACGGCGGAATGATGTTGGCGATGCCGATCGTGTTGTGGCAGCTCTGGGCGTTCATCGCGCCCGGCCTCTACTCGCACGAGAAGCGCTATGCGATCCCTTTCATCGTCAGCGGGGTCAGCCTGTTCTTCCTCGGCTGTGCGCTGGCGTACTGGAGCATCCCCCGGGCCCTTGAGTTCCTCGCCGATCTCGGCGGTGAAGACTTCGCCAGCTTCTTCGCGCCAGAGGCCTACCTCGGCTTTGTGATCAAGATGATCGTGGCGTTCGGCGTCGCGTTCGAATTCCCCATCGTCTTGATCTTCTTGCAGATCCTCGGGATCCTGAACTACCGAACACTCGTCGGCAACCGCCAGTACGCGATCGTCGGCATCGTGATCCTGGTGGCCATCATCACGCCATCGGGCGACCCGTTCACGCTCATGATCTTGTCGGTGCCGATGTGGCTCTTCTATGAGATCTCGATCGGCTTCGGGTGGATTCGTGAACGGCGAGCCCGAAAGGCGGCGAGCGCCGGGTGACGGGGGGCGCCGACCGAGGATTCTCCCTCGACCGGTTCCAGCTCGAGGCGATCGAGCACCTCGATGCGGGACGGTCGGTTCTCGTTGCCGCACCCACCGGGAGTGGCAAGACCGTCGTCGCAGAGCATGCGATCGACCGTGCGCTGGAAGCACGGAAGCGTGCGTTCTACACCGCGCCGATCAAGGCTCTGTCCAACCAGAAGTACCGGGACTTGGCCGAACGGATCGGCAGCTCCCGGGTTGGCCTGCTGACCGGTGACAACGCCATCAACGCCGATGCCGACATCGTGGTCATGACGACCGAGGTGCTCCGGAACATGCTGTACGAGGGGCGTGACCTCGACGACCTGGCGTTCGTGATCATGGACGAAGTCCACTATCTCGAAGACACGTTTCGCGGCCCGGTCTGGGAGGAGGTCATCTTGCACCTGCCGGCGCATGTGAAGATGGTGTGCCTCTCGGCAACGGTGTCCAACACCGACGAACTCGCTGGCTGGCTCGAATCAATCCGTGGCGAAACCGGCACCGTCGTCGAACGCAAACGGCCGGTGGAGCTCACCAATCTGTATGCGGTCGGCGACCGGCGAGGTCACCGGCTTCATGTGATCTCGACGCTGGTCGAGGGCGAGGCCAACAGCGAAGGACACCGGTTCGATCCCGACCTGCGGCGGCGGGGGAGGGGCGGCGGTCCCGACCGCAAGCAACGCGATCGTCCGCCCTGGTCCACCCCCAACCGGCTCGAGGTGCTCGACCATCTCGAAGATCACGACCTCTTGCCGGTGATCTGGTTCGTCTTCAGCCGCAAGGGATGCGACGAGGCGGCGGTGGCGCTGGAACGGGCCGGCGCTCGCTACACCGATGCGCACGAAGCCGACCGCATTCGAGCCATCGCCGAAGAGCGTCTGGCTGGATTGCCGACCGCGGACCTCGCCGTGCTCGACACGAGCGCGTGGCGCAACCGCCTGGAACGAGGAATCGCCAGCCATCATGCCGGCCTGGTCCCGGCATTCAAGGAGACGGTTGAGCAGTGCTTCGCGGAAGGTCTGGTTCGGGTGGTATTCGCTACCGAAACCCTGGCCCTCGGGGTGAACCTTCCCGCCCGCAGCGTCGTCATCGACAAACTCACGAAGTTCACTGGCGAAACGCACGAGCAACTCACCCCGGCCCAGTTCACTCAGCTCACCGGCAGAGCAGGACGGCGAGGCATCGACGACCGGGGTCACGCCATCGTTCCATGGTCCCCATTCACCCGATTCGACCAGGTCGCCGGGCTTGCGTCGAGTCGGAGCTTCCGCCTGCGGTCGGCGTTCCGCCCCACCTACAACATGGCGGTGAACCTCCTCCAAACACACTCGGCCGACGCCGCTCGTGCCTTGCTTGCGAACTCCTTCGCTCAGTACCAGGCCGATGTGAATGTGGCCCGCCTGGAACAGCGCCTCGTACGAGAGCGAAACAAGATCGCGGAACTCGAGCCGGTGGTCGCAGACCTTCCACCCGAGCCCACCGCTCGAGCGGCGGACGATGCCGACGCGATCTCCGAGGCGGTCAGTCGCCTCCGTCCTGGGGACCTCATCACCGACGACGACGACGGCGAGCGATTCGCGGTGCTGGGTGTGAGCTGGCGCAAAGGGGGTCGCGCCCGTCTCCGGTTGGTCAATGAAGGCGCCCGTGAAGCCCGGTGGGAGCTCGCCGATCTCACCATCGCGCCCCACACGATTGGACGGATCGAGCTGCCGTTCCCGATGGCGCCGGAACGCATCGACTACCGCCAAGACGTTGCAACCCGCATTCGCCGGTCTGGAGCCGGCGAATCGGCCCGCGCCCAACGCCGCCGCACCAAGCGGCGTGATGACCCTCGTGCCCTGCTCGATCGGGCCCGCCAGGAAGTCAGCCAACTCGAACGTCGAGCCCGACGCGACGGCGCATCGATCGCCCGGCAATTCGATGCCGTGAGCGAGGTGTTGCGAGAGCGGGGCCATCTCGACTCATGGGTGGTGACCGAATCCGGTTTCACGTTGGCGGCCATCTACAACGAGGTCGACCTGCTGATTGCCGAAGCGCTCACCGACGGGCTGCTCGACGGGCTGACCGGCCCCGAACTCGCGTCCCTGGCGTCGACGTTCACCTACGAACACCGCAGGGCCGAGCCGCCGCCCGCCCCCTGGTTTCCCTCACCGACCGCGGCCGCCCGATTCCGGCGCTTGGAACAGATCGCGCACGAGATCAACGAGGCGGAGCGGCGAGCCGGAGTCACCGAATCTCGCCGACCCGACGCCGGGTTTGCTCCGGTAGCCCACTCGTGGGCAGCAGGCGAGAGCCTGGCGGTGCTGCTCGACCATGGCGACGACATGACCGCGGGCGACTTCGTCCGCAACATCAAACAGGTCATCGATCTGCTGGGTCAGATCGCAGGTGCCGCCGCCGACGCTGCCACCCGAACAACCGCACGAGCGGCGGCCGACGCGATCCACCGAGGTGTCGTGGCACTGTCCGGGTCGGTGACCGTCGTATGAGTGTCGAAAAGAACATCGACTGGGGCGCCCGCGACCGCCCGCCACCCGATCTGGTCATCGTCGACGACTCTGCAGCCGCCATCGAAGTGATCACCGCCGCCCGCCGGGCCAACCGGCCCGTTCCTGCGATCGGCCTTCGTGGCGGAGACCTGGTCCGTACGCTGGGCGGCGTCACCGTTGCGGACCTTTCGACCGCCGCCGAGGCGCTCCATGTGACCATCGACCTGGGTGCCGTGCTCGCCGACGGGAAGCTGTACTGGTTTCTCGACCACCTCGTGGTCCGGCGCGCCTGGCTGCGGGGACCAGTGCTCATCGCCGCGAATGCTGCGTTCATCGGCGACTGGAACATTGCGCCGCGGGCCCACCCCGGCGACGGCAAACTCGATGTGTTGCAGACCGAATCGATGTCGATCGGCGAACGGTGGAAGGCCCGCAAAAGACTCGCGTCTGGCTCCCACCTGCCCCATCCCGACATCCGGACCCGGCGCACCGGTTCAGCCCAGTTCTCGCTGGCGACGCCCACACCGCTGTGGCTCGACGGTCGGCGGGTCGAACCGGTCGAGTCGATCAGCGTGCGACTCGAGCCCGACGCCGTCGACATCTGGCTCTAGCACTCGTTTCGGGAGCGGCCCCGCCGATGCTGGACCGCATGGACGTCGATGAGGCGAAGCGTGTCGCACGCGAGGAAATCGATCGGCTGACACCCGACTTGCTGCAGGTCTCTCACTCGATCCACGCCAACCCGGAGCTGGACTTCGAAGAGCACTACGCCCATGAACTGTTGACTGGGGTCCTCGAGGACTTCGGCATTGCGGTGACCCGTGGCGCGTACGAACTTCCGACCGCGTTCGAAGCAACGATCGGCGTGGAAGGCATGCCGACGGTCGCGTTGCTGTGCGAATACGGAGCGCTCCCCGGTTTGGGCCATGCGGTGGGCCACAACGTGGTCGCCGCCGCGAGCCTCGGCGCCGGCCTGGCCGTGTCTCGCATCGTGGACGCGCTCGGCGGTCGGATCGTGATTCTCGGCACGCCGGCAGAACTCGCAGGTGGAGGCAAGGAGTTGATGCGACGGCGGGGCGCGTTCGACGACGTTGACCTTGCCATGATGGTCCACCCGGCCGATCGAGAAGCACTGGGCATGCAGACCCTTGCTGCACAACGGCTGCGGGTCACCTACATCGGCGAACCCGCCGATGCTGCGGCGGCGCCCGAACATGGTCACAATGCGCTCGATGCCGCCGTGCTCGGGTATCAGGCGGTCGGCGCCCTTCGCCAGCACATCGGCGCGAACGAGCGCGTCCACGGAGTCTTCGTCGACGGAGGCGGCCGGGCCAATGTCGTTCCCGCCACCGCCTCGACCGAGTGGTACGTCCGCAGCACCGACAGCTCCAGCCTTGATTTGTTGAAGGATCGGGTGTGGCTGTGTTTGCAGGGCGGGGCGGACGCTGCTGCGTGCGAACTCGTAGGCGAGTGGATCGACCCAGCGCTCGACGAGATGTACGTCAACCAGGCGCTGATCGACCTCTACGCCAAGAACGCAGCCGATATCGGCCGTCATCCGCTCAGCATCGATGACAGTGATCCGATCACCAGCTCCAGCGACCTGGGCAACATCAGTCACCACGTGCCGGCTCTCAACCCGGTGATTCAAATTGCGCCGCAGGGAACCCCGCTCCACACGCCGGCGTTTGCCGACGCGGCGAAGAGCGAAGGTGGCGACAGCGGCGTGATCGACGGTGCCGTCATGCTTGCGTACACCGCAATCGACTGCCTCGCGAGCAAATACAACCGGGCCGCGATCCGCGGCGTGTTCCAAGGGACCGCATAACATCGGACCTCGATGACGGTTTACATCGCCGAAGAGTTCACCGCTGACGAGGCCGACATCCTCCGGCGGTACTTCACCAACCTCGATCAACCCGTTTTCGCGCTCGTCAACCTGCCTGAGGTCGTGAAGGGCGCACTGTTCGCGCGCTATTCCCGCACCGCGCTGAGCCTGCGCCGATTGTTCCTCAAAGAGTTTGTCGGCGAACTCGACATCGAAGGCGACCAGTCGATCGATGCCACCATCGGCCTGCGCCGAGCCGAAGAGCTCTACGACAAGGTCTTCTTCGAGTACGGCGACGACTCCGTCGCCCAGCTCGGCGGAGTGCACCTGGCCTGTGAACAGGCCTCCAACGTCTTGACCAAGGTGCTCGAGTGGGGTCGGCTGATGTCGTACCTCGAGCAGTCGACTCGTTACATCGCCTACGACCAGCGGCTCGGGGGTCGATATCGCTACTACCGCGATCCCGACGTCTTGAGTTCGGAACACGGCACCCGTTATGTCGCCGACATGGACCGCATGTTCGACTCCTACTCGGCGCTCATCCCGCAACTGACCGAGTTTTTTCGCGAGACGGTCCCGAAGGACCCCAGCGACAGCGACTTCGCCTACCGATCGGCGATCAAGGCCCGTGCGCTCGACGCGATCCGAGGCATGCTTCCCGCCGCGTCGCTTTCCAACGTCGGAATCTACGGAACCGGCCAGGCCTACGAAGCACTGCTCTTGCGGATGCGCGCCCATCCACTGCCCGAGGCTCGTGCCTATGCGGACCTCATGCTCACCGAGCTTCGCAAGGTGGTCCCGTCCTTTCTGAAACGAGTCGATCTTCCTGAACGTGGCGTCCGTACGAGCGCCTACATGGCCGATGTACGCGACTCGATGGAAGCGCTCAGCGACACGCTGTTCGGTGATGCGGTCGGCGGCCCGGTCGATGATGACGTCGTCGAGCTCGTCGATTTCGATCCCGATGGCGAAATCAAGGTGGTGACCGCGCTGCTGTACCCGTACTCGTCGCTGTCGGAGCAAACCATCGAGGCTCGGGTCCGGCAGATGAGTGTCGAAGATCGAATCGCCGCGATCGAGTCATACGTCGGAACTCGTGCGAACCGTCGCCAGCGCCCTGGTCGGGCATTCGAACGCACCGACTACCGCTTTGATGTGCTGTCTGACTATGGCGCGTTCCGAGACCTGCAGCGGCACCGGATGTTGACCATCGATTGGCAGCCGTTGTCTCCCCGTCACGGCTACGTGCGCCCAGAAGCGGTCGACGCGGCCGGCCTGGCCGGTGAGTTCGATGCGGTGATGGACCGCTCGGCGGCGTTGCACGATGCCTTGCTCGGCGAGTACCCCGACCAGGCGTCGTACGCGGTCTCGCTTGCCTATCGAGTTCGGTACTCCATGCAGTTCAATGCTCGCGAGGCCATGCACATGCTCGAGCTCAGGACAAGCCCACAAGGTCATGAGGCGTACCGGCGGGTGTGCCAGCGCATGCACGACGCCATCGCCGACGTCGCAGGCCATCGCGCACTCGCAGCGTCGATGATCTTCGTCGATCACTCCGGTGAACCCGCATTGGGGCGACTCGATGCCGAACGGCGGGCCGAAGAGAAGCGCCAGGGGCGTACCGCGCCCTGATAGCGGCCTTGGGTTCGGCCGTTGCGACCGACCCTGACGGGACGCTACCGTTCTGGTCCGACGCGGGTGGAGCCGTTGGAGGCTCGTCGTGCGTACCCCTGTTGTCGGAATCATGGCCATCGTCGTTGCGCTCGCAGGCGCAACGCTGTTCGCGACCACCCAGGTCACGGTGGCTGAAGGCGACACACTCACCGCGATCGCAGCTCGCCACGGCGTGACCACCGCCGAGCTGGTGGCGTGGAACGAGATCGATGATCCTGATCGGATCTTCGTCGGCGATGTCATCATTGTCGTGGCCCCCGATGGCACGCCGGTTCGCCACGTCGTGAGCGCCGGCGACACGTTGTCGCTGATCGCCGGGAGATACGGCGCGACGGTCGCGGAGATCGCCGCGACGAACGGGCTCGCTGATGTGGACTACATCCGCATCGGTCAGGCCCTCTCCATCGGCGGTCCCTCGACCGGGTCTTCCAGCCCAACGACGACCACGTCGCCACCGACCAGCGCTTCTGACGAGGGACCTGCGATCTCGACGGAGACCGCCGGTGAACACACGGTGGCACCAGGGGAGACCCTCTTCTCCATCGCCCGTCGCTACGCCCGAAGCATCGACGCGTTTGTTGCGCTGAACGGTCTCGTCAACCCCGACCAGCTACGGGCTGGAGACGTATTGCAGATTCCGATCGTGTCGACCACGGTTCCGGCCACAACCACTGTTCCGTCGACCACGGTTCCGGCCACAACCACTGTTCCGTCGACCACGGTTCCTCCAACGACCACGGTGCCTCCAACGACCACGGTGCCCGCGCCGACCACAAGCACCGTGCCTCCCGCGGTCACGGTCCCGGACACGACCACGGCGGCTGAGCTCGGCGACGCCTTCGACCGGTGGAGTCTCAGCTATGGCGTCGACCAACAGCTCCTCGAAGCAATCGCCTGGTATGCCAGTGACTGGCAGGCGACGGCCACCGGACTCGACGGTCGAGTCGGCATCGCCCAGCTGACCGGCGAGCAGGTGACGTTCATCGAGACGCGCTTGCTCGGCCGCGATCTCGACCCCTTCAACGGGTCCGATGGCATCCGACTTGCCGCCCGATATCTGCGATACATGCAGGACCGCACGCACAGCGAGACCGAAGCACTGATGGCCTTTCGACAGGGCCTCCGTTCACTGCTTGACGACGGCCCAACCGCCGACACCGAGGCATTCGCGCTCGGTGTGCAAGCCATCCGCGACCAACGGTCCTGATTCGGGCACAATCCGGGCCAATGAACCCCGGTTCGATCATGGAAGGTTTTGCACCCGCCGGACGTTGCGACGGCCAGCGAACTGTCTATGATCCGCCGCAACCCCCCAACTGCCAGGTGACCGATGTCTGACGACGAAATCATCGAAGACGACGAGCTCGACGAAGAAGAAGAGCTCGACGACGACGAACTCGACGAGGATGAACTCGACGACGAAGGCGGCGAACTCGAAACCGACGAGCTCGGCGGCGATGAGTTCAGCGACGACGACGAAGACGAGGATGACGACGACGTAGCCACGCCGGCGCGCCCGTCGGGCGACGACGACGATGACGACGAAGACGAAGACGACGTCGAAGCCGACCTCGACGCCATTTTGAAGGATCGCATCGCAGCCGGCGATGACGACGAAGACGACGAAGAAGACGAAGCCCAGGCGGCCAAGAAGCCGCCGGCCGCTCCGGGAGATGCAGAACCGGTCCAAGCAAAGCAGGACAACGAGTTCTCCTGTCCACACTGCTTCTTGTTGGTGAACCGTGCCTCCATCATCGACGGCGAGTGCCCCCACTGTGGTGGGCCGGTCTGAGCCGGCCATGGCTGCGGGTGGCGGCGACGAGGACGATCTCGCCGAGCGACTCCTCGATCTGATGCTGTATGTCCCGCTCGGGCTGGCGCTCGAAGCGAAGGACCTGCTGCCCAAGTTGGCCGAACGTGGTCGCGGCCAGGTGGCGCTCACGCGCCTGGCCGGCACCGTCGCGGCCCGACAGGGCCAACAACGCGCAGAGGGCCTCGTCGACGAGCTGCGGGGAACGGTTGCGTCGTTCCTCGGCAATGACACGGCGACCGATGCTGCGTCAGCGGCCGCGAGCAAACCGTCTGGCCCGGACCTTCCAATCCCGGGATACGCCGACTTGACGGCGGTCGAGGTGATTCCTCGTTTGGCCGATCTCGACGACACCGAGCTCGATGCGATCGAAGCCTTCGAGCAGGCCAACCGGGCCCGCCGAACCGTTCTCAATCGGATCGCTCAGCGTCGATCAACATGATCGTCTCGGCTCGGCCCGCGACCCTCGATGAGCTGGAGCTGATCGCGGCGATGGCCGACGCTGCGATCGATGAGCTCGAGCCTCGGCGCGGGGGAGCGGTGTGGGCCAACACCGACGGCAGACGACGGCCCGTTCGTGATGGTCTGGCCGCCGAGGTAGCCGCGCCTGATGCCGAGGTGCTGGTCGGCACGATCGACGAGGCGCCAGTTGGCTACGCCGCGGTCCACACGCAGCCGATGCACGACGGCTCGGCAATCGCCCGCATCACCGACCTCTACGTGCTTCCCGACGCCCGCAAGGTAGGCGTAGGGGAGGCCATGATTCTCGCCATCGAGGGCTGGGCACGCGAGCGACAGCTGGCCGGCCTCGATTCGTTGGCGCTGCCGGGCGATCGTGACACCAAGAACTTCTTCGAGACATTTGGGCTCGTCGCTCGAGCAATCGAGGTCCACCGCTCCCTCGAGCCGTGACGTCACCGGTCGTGGTCGCCGTCGGAGCGGTGATCCGGCGCGGTGACGAACTCCTGCTGGTGCAACGGGGCCATGACCCCGAGGTCGGTCGATGGTCGGTACCCGGCGGTCGGGTCGAACCGGGCGAATCGTTGCGTGACGCAGTTCAGCGCGAGGTACTCGAAGAGGTTGGTCTGCCGTGCGACGTGGGTGAGCTCGTTGGCGTTGTAGAGCGGCGGAGCGACTCGTTCCACTTCGCCATCGTCGACTTTGCGTGCGCGGTTCCCTCATCACGCGAACCGGTGGCAGGCGACGATGCGGCCGCGGTCGCCTGGGTTCCAATGGCCGAACTCGGGGAGTGGGAGCTGGTTGCCGGCCTCGGGGAGTTTCTCGCCGGGCACGGCCTCAGATGATCAGCGACCAGTCCATTCCGGCGCCCGCTTCTCGATGAAGGCTCGGGGGCCTTCCGCGAAATCGGCGGTGCCGGCCAAGTCACCGATCGCAGCAGACGCCCGCCGCATCCCTTCGCGGTCATCGAGCGACGGCGCGTCGAGCACGAGCTGCCGGGAGGCCCGAACGGCAAGCGGCGCGTTGGCGTTGATACGAGCCGCCATGGCCAGCGCCGCGTCCACCGCTGCGCCCGGTTCGCAGATCGCATTGATCATGCCGAAATGGTGGGCCCGTTCCGCGGAGATGGTGTCGCCCGTGAGCGCCAGCTCCATCGCAATCGCCGGAGGAAGGACACGAGGAAGGCGGTTCAACCCGCCCGCCGCGGCGACCAACGACCTCTTGACCTCGGGGATTCCAAAGACTGAGGTCGCGCTGGCGACCCGCAGGTCACAGGCCAATGCGATCTCCGTACCGCCGGCGACAGCATGACCGTCGACGGCCGCGATCAACGGCTTGACCCGTTCACGGAGGACGATGCCGCCAAAGCCACCCCGCTGAGTGCCGAGCTTTCCGCCATTACCAGCGGCGACCTCCTTGAGGTCTGCTCCGGCACAAAAGACCGGCCCCTCGTGGGTGAGCACGCCGCACCAGAGGTCGTCATCGGCCTCGAGCCGGTCGATGGCAGCCTCGATGGCCTCGGCCATTGCCGGATTGATGGCGTTGCGGGCTTCGACCCGGTCGAGCCGGATAATGCCGACCCGCCCATCGACGTCGAAGCGAATCACTCCTCTTCGGCGGTCGCAGCGGGCTCGGGAGCCGCTGCCGCCTCCGGGGCGGGTGCGACCGCTTCCGCCGGTTCGGGCACGGGCGCCGCGTCAGCGGGCGGCGCCGGCTCAGACTCAGGTGCTGTTGCGACGGCCGGAGCGGGAGCGGCAGGCGGGGGAGGCGGCGGGGTCGGCTTGCCTTTGCCCCGTCCCTTGCCGCGGCCGCCCGCTGGCGCTTCGATTCCGAACAGGGCCGCAAGCTGTGGGACCCGCCCGGCAAGCTTGCGCATGGCCTTGGTGAGGTCGTCGCTCGGGTTGGCAGGAATGCCCTGGGCGGTGACCTGCGTCCGCACCGGCGAGAACGCCACTGCGTCGACCACGGTGGCCCAGCGGTCAGACGTGACGTCGGCGGTCAGCGATTCCGATGCCGCAGCCGCAAGCCGTTCCGCCATGTCGGGAGGAAGCGGGGCACCGGCCTTGGGCGGGCGAGAGCTGAGCCGCAATGCGCGGACCGTGCGGCCCTCGGCGATCGTCTGGGCGAGTTCGTCACGCCAGGCTCGGTGCTCGGCCTCGGTACGGTTGAGCAGGCCCTCACGGAGCTGGTCGGCGAGCGCCCGGCTCTCGTCGTCGCGGGCCGCGCTGTCGGAGGCAGCTACCACGGAACGAATGTCGCGCAGGTCGATCGTGTCGATTCCGGCAACTGCGGCCTCGGCCCGGTCGCGCCACTCCGCAGCCTTGAGGCTCGGCGCCAGCTTCTCGGCAAGCGCGATCAGCGGGTCGCGCTTGATCTTGGGCATACCTTCCGCGGTCGCCTTGTCGTTCATGCGGTCGATGGCCTGGCGAACACCGGGCACGCCACCTTTGAAGACCTCTTCGGCCAACTGATGCTGGTTGGCTGGCAGCGCCTTGAGCGCGGCCTGCCGATGGGTGCGGCCCGGCCGCAAACGCGGCGCCTTGGGCCGAGCCGGCGGCTTCGGACGTTCACGACGGGGACGGTCGTTGCCTCGACCCCGTTCGTTGCCGCGGCCTCGGTCGTTACCCCGACCACGGTTCTCGCCATCGCGGCCACCTCGGCCCCGACCACGACCCCGGTCGTCACCATCGCGGCCTCGACCGCGACCGCGGCCTCGGTCGTCGCCATCGCGGCCCCGACCGCGGCCCTTTGGCGCGAGCACCTGCGTGACGAGCGGCTCGTCTCGGCCGCTGCCGAGAAGCTGCAGCTTCTCGGCTTCTTTCCGCGGCCCTTTGGGCGCAAACACGGTGGTGATCGTGAGCCCGTCGAGGTCCGCGTCGGCCTCGACTTTCAAGACGTCACCGATGGCAGCACCAGCAGGAAGCAGGCCTCCGTCGAGCGTGCCCTTGGGCTGCTTGGCCCCCGCTGCGCGCCAGGTCCATTGCCCGTCGCCGCGGTCGGAGGTGAGTTCGATGTCTAGCCTGCGTGCCACGGGAGAAACGGTATCGCCCGGGGCCGCATGCGGCGACCTTTCGCGTGGTTCAGCTGAGCCGCAGGTCGGCTGGGTCGACGTTCCCGCCACAGACGATCACGGCAACCCGCTCGCCCCCGGCTGGCGTGTAGGCACCGACCCGGAGGGCGGCGAGCGCGACAGCGGCGGCTGGTTCGGTGACGAGCTGGTACTCGTCCCAGAGCGCGTGGCGAGCCTCGATGGTGGCATCGTCATCGACGAGCACGGTCTCGGTTCGTCCCGCGAGTATCTGCCAGGGGAGCGACCCGATCTGCTTGGCGCCGAGTGCGTCGGCCGCAACCCCGGCGGGGGAGACCGTCTTCGGTTCGCCGGCGGCGGTTGCTGCGTGCAGCGCATTGCAGGACTCGGTTTCGACGGTGATGAGCCGAACGTGAGGGAGAGCGAGGCGGATCCCAGCGGCCAACCCCCCTCCACCAACCGCAACCACCACCGTGTCGAGACGATCGATTTGTTCGCCTAGTTCGACACCCAACGTGGCTTGGCCTGCGACGGTCAGCGGCGCGTTGTAGGGATGAATGTTGAGTGCGCCGGTCTCTGCTGCTCGCACATCGCAAGCGGCCTGCGCATCGTCATACAGCTCACCCACGATGTGCACGGTGGCCCCGTGGGCCCGGAGCCGGGCAACCTTGGCGGGGGAGGACACGCCGGGAACGAAGATCTCCGCCGGCACGCCGAGCACTCGTGCCGTACGAGCGACCGCGATGCCGTGGTTCCCACCAGACGCCGCGATCAGGCCAGATGGTGGGATCTCACTGCCGAGGGCACTGTTGAGACTGCCCCGCGCCTTGAACGAGCCGGCGTGTTGCAACGACTCGAGCTTGAGCATGACCGAACCGTCGAACTCGAGGTCGCCGGGAGTCGTGGCGACGACCGGGGTTCGCCGGATCAGCGGCTGGCACCGCTCCATGGCGACGCGAACGTCGTCGGTCGTCGGCATCAGCTCATCAGACATCGGCATCTGTTTAGCGCACGACCATTCCAAAGCGTGGGGGAGCGTCGGGGAATAGCGGTGGCAGCACGGGAGGTTCCCTGCCCGGTCGGACTTGCCCGACTCTTCTATCCCCCAAACAGCATCCCCCAAACAGAGAAATCAGGGCGCACCATGAGCGAACCCACCCACTACGACGTCATCTGGATCGGCACCGGCCAGGCCACCGGCACCGTCATTCCCCGCCTCGTCGCCGCCGGCAAGAAGGTCGCCCTCATCGAGGGCGGCAGGGTCGGCGGTTCGTGTGTGAATTATGGCTGCACACCGACGAAGGCGCTCGTTGCGAGCGCCCGCGCTGCGCACGTGGCGAAGCACAGCGCCCATCTCGGGATCGACGCCGACGAGGTCACCGTCGACATGGCGACGGTGATGGGCCGCATGAACGAAATCCGCGACAACTCCGGCATGGAGCAGTGGCTTCGCACGATGGACGGTGTCGACTTCTTCGCTGCGTACGCACACTTCGTCTCGCCGAACGAGGTGAGCGTCGGTGATCAGACGCTCTCGGCTGAGCGCATCGTGATCCACACCGGCACGAGCCCGATGAGGCTGCCGATCGACGGCATCGACGAGGTCGACTGGCTCGACAACGCCGGACTGCTCGAACTGAGCGAGGTGCCGGAACATCTCGTCATTGTCGGCGGCAGCTACATCGGGTTGGAGTTCGCCCAGATCTTCCGGCGTTTGGGCAGCGAGGTCACCGTCATCGAGGCTGCGCCCCAGTTGATGCCCCGTGAGGACGCCGACATCGCGGCGAGCGCGCGTGAGATTCTCGAATCGGCCGGGATCACCGTGCACACTGGCTCGTCGGTCGACGGGGTCGCGCAGCCCGCTCCGGGAAGCGTCGAGGTGACCTTCACGACGGCACAGGGCACGAAGACCGTGCCGGGCAGCCACCTGTTGCTCGCCGCCGGCCGAACCCCGAACAGCGCAGCGCTGCAGCTCGAACAGGCCGGTGTCGAGGTCGACCGCCGAGGCTTCGTCACTGTCAACGATCATCTCCAGACCAATGTGGAGCACATCTACGCCGTCGGTGATGTCAACGGCCGGGGTGCGTTCACCCACACGTCGGTCAACGACGGTGAGACGTTCTGGGATCACTACAGCGGCGACGGGGACCGCTCGCTGGCGGGCCGAATCCCGATCTACGCAATGTTCATCGATCCACCGCTCGGCCGCATCGGCATGTCTGAGAAGGAAGCTCGCGAGAGCGGCCGCAACATCTTGATGGCGACCCGGCCGATGAGCGCGATTTCTCGGGCCCGGGAGAAGAGCGAGACCGACGGCTTGATCAAGATCCTGGTCGATGCGGAAACCGAGGAGTTCGTCGGCGTCACGGTGCTCGGCGTTGGCGGCGATGAGATCATCAACATCTTTGCGCCGTTCATGCTCGCAAAGCAGTCCTACAAGCTGTTCCGCAAGGCGGTCTTCACGCACCCGACCGTCGCCGAGTTGTTGCCCTGGATCCTCGACGATCTCGCACCGCTCGACTGACGACCCGCCCCTCTCGGACAAACCGCCGGAAATCTCCGTTATGTAAAGTACGTCGAAATGTCGATTCGTTGGTTGATCGTCGCACTATCAGCGAGCGAGTACCGCTGACCCTCAACCACCCTCATGGAGGTGTCATCGCCTGAGCGAACATCACGACTGCACCCGGCCGATCGGCGTTACCGAGACTCGATCGCGCGTAGCTACTCTTCGTGGCCGCACCGTCGCGGCGCGGGACGAAACGCGCCCGCGGGCGCGTCGTGTGACGTCAACACCCATGTCGGCCGCATCAGCCGGCAGGGGCCGCCTAGCTCGATCACCGACCGACTCCGTCAGCTGCTGCGCTCGTAGATGAAGTCGCCCTCTTCCGATCGCGAATGCAAGTACTCCTCGACGGCATCTGCTTGGTCAACGCTTGCCGAGATCGCGAGGTAGTCCGGTCTCAGCACGTCGAACCAGCACCCGTTCGCTTCGAGGTCGACGACGAGGTCGCGCCAGCGCTCGTCGGGTTCCTGGGGCGGCGTGCCCTGGAAGACGACTCGAAACGTACGGTTCGAGCTTCGCTCTACGACCCGGACCGCCACCGGCGCGCCCTCGGCCGACGCCACGATTTCGACGACATCGCCGAGATTCACACCGTAGGTCCACAGTGGAACGCCAACGAGACGGGCTCGGTCGGGAGTGATCCGAACAGCCAGCACGCCCTCCCAACGGTCGGGCTCGAACGCGAACCACACGGTTGCGTTCTCGTTCAGGGCATCGGGAAACACCAGGTACTCGTCCCCGGCGGGTCGGGTTGGGCGAGCAGGGTGCTCTAGGTACGCAGCCACCGCGGCGAATCCTAGGACCACTCCTCGATCGACGCTGCGAGCTCACCTGAGAAGTTCCTCAGCCGCTCTCAGGCCGATCTCAGGCCAGGTCTCCATGGTGGGCACCGTCAGCTTCTGACACCCCCACCACGAGAAAAGAGAAACAACCATGCACACCCGTTCCAAGCTCACCGGCGCAGCTGTCGGTGCCGTTGCGCTGATGGGCACCGTCTTCGGCCTCACCGCGGTCGCCGGCGCCGACGACGGCGAATCCAGCCCGGAGACCGGCGTCGCCGAGCGCGTCGACGTTGCAGACGTGGGCGACAACGTCGTCACCGTCGAGCTCGACACGTCCAACGAGGTCGGAGACGGCAAGGTCGTCACCGAAGAGACCTTCGAGGCCGAGTTCGTCGACGAGATGGACATCGATGAGGACGCCATCATCATCGACATCAGCGAAGCCGACGAAGGCGACTGGGAAGAGTTCGTCGTCGACTGACGCCACTCCCCCTTCACGATGCACCGGACCCCGCCCTCGGGCGGGGTCCTTCGGCGTCTACGGCGGGCGATCCGACGCCGCCGAATCAGGCGCCAGCTGCCCGGATCGCCGACGGCGAGGCGCCGAGATGGCGATTCACGAACTTCGTGAAACTCGAGGCGCTGTGAAAGTCGAACGCGGCGCCAACGTTGGTGACCGACGCGTCGGTGTGCACCAACAGCCGCTGAATGTCGAGTGCTACCCGGTCGTCCAGCACCGCCTTCGCCGACTGCCCCACCGCCGAGTGGCACGCTCGATCGAGCGTGCGCACGCTGTAGCCGAGTTCCCGAGCACACCACGCAACGGTGGGTCGGTGACGGAAATGCTCCTCGACCAGACGCCGGTAGCGAACGAACGTCTCGTTGTACGTCGAGGAATCCGCCGCGACGCCGTCGTGCCGGTGAACTCGAGCAAAGAGGGTCGCAAGCAGGCTTTCGATCAACATGACGGCGCCGACGCTCCCGTCGAAACGGTCTTGCTCGTCGGCAATGCTCTTCACGTCGCAGAGAATCGCGTCGAACTCGTCGTCGACGAAATCCCAGCGGACCGGCGCGGTGCTGCCTGGAAACCACTCCCCGCCCGGCGGAACCGCCTGGGGCAGGCCGTCTCGGTACACCACGACCCACGCCTCGAAATCCGGCTCGAATCGATACTCGTGCACTTGACCGGGGTGCACATGCAACACCCGACCGCGACGCATCTCGATGGGCTGCTGGTCGACGACGTGCATCCCTTCGCCGCCGTGGCACACGATGAGCTGGTGGAAATCGTGGCGATGAGGGCCGGCCAGTCGTTGGCGCAGCTGCTGGTGTCGCAATTCGGCACGGGGTATGGCCTCGACCGGCAACAGAGGGTGAGCTTGCGGGTTGAAGCCTGCTATCGGGGTGGGCCCGCGCAGGTCAGCGAGAAGCGATCGAGACATCTGACGGAACCCTAACCGAACCCTGGTTGTGTCCGAATATGGCAACCGAATGTCGACGAGGTCTGCCGACGCCCGGCCCGACGAACGCTAAACCCGTGCACCATGGCAGTTATCGAGACCATCACCCTTCGCCTCAAGGAAGGCGCCTCCGCCGACGCGTTCGCTGCCGCGAACGCAAAGGTGCAGGCCGAGTACCTCCCCCAGCAACCAGGCTTCAATCCCGGGACCCGCATCACCACCCTCGGCGACGACGGCATGTGGACCATCAAGCTGCGGTGGGACAGCCTCGCCGATGCACAGGCATCGGTCGCTGGCTTCATGGACGCGCCCGCAACCCAAGACTTCCTCGCGCTCGTCGATCTCGACGCATTCACCCTCGACACGCCGGTCGAGGTCGCGTCGATGACATCACCAGGACTCGATCACGCCCGCCGGCTCTATCTCGAAGGCATCCGCGACGGCGATGTCCGTCGCGCGGTCACCGAGTTCACCGGCGACCGCTACACCCAGCACTCCGCAGGTGTCCGCGACGGCATCGAGGGCTTCGTCGAATTCTTCGAACCGTTCGTCGAACGGAACCCGGTCCGCGACATCGACCTCGTTCGCTCGTTCGTCGATGGACGGTTCGTGTTCGTCATGGCGGCGCAGAACCTCAACAACGGCGAAGCCCGCTGGGTCACCACCGACCTGTTCGACACCGACGGCAACGGCAAAATCGTCGAGCACTGGGACGTCATCCACGAGTGGGGCGGCACCAACCCCGGCGGCCACACCCAGGTCGACGGCGCGACCGAGATCACCGACCTTCACCTCACCGAGGCCAACAAGGACATCGTGCGACGACTGCTGACCGAGGCATTCATCCTCGAACCGACGGCTGAGATGGACGAGTTCATCTCGAGTGACACCTACATCAACCACAACCCCGATGCGCCCGATGGCCTCGACGCGCTCAAGGAGATGGACGCCAACGCACGAGCCAACGGGCAGACGCTCTACTACAAGGAAGTCCACCGCATCATCGGTCAGGGCAACTTTGTCGTGTCGTTGGCCCACCAGGTCTGGAACAACATCGACTATGCCGCGTTCGACATCTTCCGGCTCGAGAACGGCAAGATCGTCGAGCACTGGGACAATGTCGAAGTGATCGCTCCCGAAGAGGAGTGGGCGAACTCCGGCAAGTTCTAGAACGCGGGCGAACACCGGCAGGTCGTCGCATCCGACAGGCCCTAGCATCGAGGGCTTGCTGCCCCCGCTGCCCCAACGCTCGAGTCGCAATCTCGCCGTCCGTGTCACGAAGGACGCACTGAAGCATCTCCGCCGCGGGCACCCGTGGGTGTACGACGGGTCGATCACATCGGTGTCACACGGCGGTGCGCCCGGTGACCTGGCCGTCGTCTTCGACGACAACCGCAAGTTCGCCGCGATCGGGCTGTGGGACCCCGACTCCCCCATCCAGATTCGGGTGCTCACCACGCATCAGGCCACGATCGACGGTGCGTTCTGGCGGGCTCGGTTTGCGGCTGCGGATGAGCGGCGCCGACGCTTGTTCGATGATCCCGGCGTGACCGGGTTGCGGCTCGTGCACGGGGAGAACGACGACCTGCCATCCTTGGTGATCGATCGCTACGGCCCAGTCCTGGTGGTCAAGCTGTACAGCGCAGCATGGTTTGCCCATCTGGACGAGGTCCTCGACGCGGCCCTCGACCACTGGGGGGCCGATCACGTCGTGCTCCGCCTGGCTCGCAACATTGCTGAGGCTGCGCCAGAGGGCGTGATCGACGGCCTGCTGATCGCCGGCGACCCGCCGCCTGACCCCACCCCATTCCTCGAGAACGGCCACGCCATGACCGCCGACCCGGTCGCTGGTCAAAAGACCGGGTACTTCCTCGACCAGCGGGCCAACCGAGCGCTCGTCGGGTCGCACGCCGCCGATCGCGACGTGCTCGACGTGTTCTCCTGTCACGGAGGTTTCTCGGTCCACGCTGCGACGGGAGGCGCCCGAACCGTTCATGCCACCGACCTCTCCCCCTTCGCGGTCGCGTCGGCGCAGCGCCACGTGGCCCAGAACGCACCCGGTGCTCAGATGCGAGGGACGGTCGGCGATGCGTTTCAGGTCATGGAACAGCTCGCCTCCGACGGCGAGTCCTATGACCTGATCGTGGTTGACCCGCCGTCGTTCGCCAGCCGCCGCAACGCCATTCACGGCGCCTTGCGGGCCTACACCCGCCTCACGCACCTCGCCGTTGATCTGCTGCGACCCGGCGGCTTGCTGCTGCAGGCGTCGTGTTCGAGTCGTATCGACACCGACGCCTTTCACGACACGGTGATCGGCGCGGTCGAACGAACCGGTCGCCCCTTCCGCCTCCTCGAGGAGCGAGCGCACGACGACGACCATCCGATCGGTTTCGCGGAGGGCGCGTACCTCAAAGCGATCCTCACCGAGATCGGCTGAAACCCGAGAAGAACAACGAGCCGATTGACGGCAGGCCACGATCTCGGCCCGGTAGCGTGCGCCCGATGTCTGAGGCCCGGATCGAGCTCACGTTGCAGCTGTGGAGCACCGGTGCCGAGACCAGCTTCGAGGACTACATCACCGCCTTGACCGCACTGCTGCCCCGCAACCGGGGTGCACTCGTACGATGGGTGTCGCCGCTCGACCCGAATGGCGCCGAACCCGACGCCGTTCTCGTCATGAGTTTCCCCGATCGGGTCTCGATCGACGGGTTCCTGCGCGACCCTGCACGTGGTGACCTGGAAGATCTCGCAGGCCGGGCTGTCAGCCAGTCGCTGATCACCGATGGCCGAAGTCGCAGCGAACCAACCGAACTCGCAACCCTGCACACGCTCCACCCGGAGCGTGACCATCCAGAGGAAGTCCCCGATGCCGAAAGCTGAAAAGCTCGTCGCCGCAAAGACGTCACCCATCCACGGCAAGGGGGCGTTTGCAAAGAAACCCATCGCCGAAGGGACCCACATCGGGGCCTACACCGGCACGCCGAGCGACGAAGACGACACCTACGTGCTGTGGGTCGAGGGTGATGATGGCGAGTTCCACGGCATCGACGGCACCGGCGTGCTCAAGTGGCTCAATCACAGCAGTACGCCCAACGTGGAGTTCGACGGGCCCGAGTTGTATGCGTTGTGCGACATCGAAGTCGGCGACGAGTTGACGTTCCACTACGGCGATGAATGGAACCACGTGGCGTGATCCACGCGCCGGGGACGCTGCCTCGGTTTCGTCGTCAGTCCCCCGCCCGCCAATGAGCGACCGGGCCGGCCCCCGAAAGGTCGTCCCAGGTCGACTGGCGTAGCCGCTCGACCACGAAGCGCTTGGCGTCGGAGATCGCGTCGACGGCGGACTGCCCGTTCGCCAACCGGGCGGTGGTTGCGGCTGCAAACGTGCAGCCCGAGCCACGGACATGTGGCGTCGGGATCCAGTCGTTCACCAGCCGGTCGACCGAACCGTCGGACCCGACGACGACATCGACTGCGTGGGCCGACCGGTCGGCGCCACCCGTCACGACGACGTGCCCGGCACCGAGCGCGGCGAGCTCCCCCGCACACGATTCGACTGCGTCGGCGCCATCGAGCCCGTGGCCGACGAGAAGCGAGGCCTCACCGAGGTTCGGGGTCAGCACTGCAGCCGACGGAATCAACCGTGCTCGATAGGCCCGCTCGATGTCAGAGCCGACGAAGCGGTTGCCTCGCCCGTCGACCAGCACCGGGTCGACCACAGGGGCAGGAAGGACACCCGACTCGACGCGGTCGGCGACCAACTCGACGATCTCAGCCGAGCCGAGCAAGCCCGTCTTCACCGCTGCGATTGGGAACGAGTCTGCAATCGCATCGATCTGAGCGGCGACGAGATCAGCCGCGATGGGTTCAACCCGGTCGACGCGGTCGAGATGCTGCGCGGTCACCGCCGTGACCGCAACGGTCCCATGCACACCCAGCGCTGCAAACGTCGTCAGGTCGGCCGCCAGCCCCGCCCCACCGAGCGGGTCATGGGCGGCGATGGCGAGAACAACCGGTGGCAACACGGAACCGATCGTGACACACGCGATGATGGGGCATGTCCACCCGCGGCCGACACCTCGTCGCCAGCCCCGTGCTCACCGACCCGAACTTCGCGTTCACGGTCGTCTACATGCTCGAGCACGGCGACGAAGGCGCGCTCGGTGTGGTGTTGTCCCGACCGAGCGAGTTGCCGGCAAAGGAGATGTTCGACCGATGGGCTGAGCACGCCTCGACACCAGCGATGATCTACCGCGGCGGCCCCGTGGCACTGTCATCGGTGATCGCGCTCGGCGTCGCCTCCGATGACCGCCTGACCGACGGTTTCAACCCGATCAGCGCCGGGATCGGAACGATCGACCTCGACACGGATCCCGGTGACCTCGTTGCACTGCAGGGCGTGCGCCTGTTCGCCGGCTACGCATCGTGGGCTCCGGGACAGCTCGACGCCGAACTGTTCGACGAAGCCTGGTTCGTCGTCGATGCGGCCGAGAGCGACCTGCTCGATCCCGACCCGACACAGCTGTGGTGGGGAGTGCTCGGCCGGCAAGCCGGTGAGCTCCGGCTCCTTGCCAACTACCCCGAGGAACCCTGGGTCAACTGACTCGGCTCAACCGAACGTCCACCGTTCGTCGACCGAGGCAAAGACCAAGTCAGCCACCCACGACGAGGCCGATCGGGTGATGTGCACGCCGTCGGAGACGCGTGCGGTGATCGTCTCGCCGTCCGGTCCGGCCAACCGCTCGGCGTAGCCGTCTGCGCCGCCGAAGAGCGGCCAGATGTCCACGAGCTGCACGAGTGGCCGGTCGGCCGTCACGTCGGCGACCAGGTCGTTGATCACGTCGATGCCGTCGTCGAGCTCCCCATCACGCATGGGTGGCTGGGTCACCCACAGCACCGTTCGTCCGTCGCTGGTCAACACATCGAGGGCGGCGCTGAGGCGCCGGCGCCACTCTTCTTGCCAAGCATCGCTGCCCTCCACCAGTCGTTCGCCGGCGGCAGTCGCCATGTCTTGGTGATCATTGGCACCGAGGAACACCACGACGACTTCGGGATCCTGCTCGGCCATCACCGAAGCCCATTGGGTTGGCCAGTCGAAATAGTCGGGTCGGGCCAGGCTGGTCGAGATCCGGTCATCGACGACCACGTCCAGGCGCCGCTCCCCTCCCTCGGTCGTGACCGCCTGCCCGAGATAGGTGGCCTGGCTGTCACCCGTGACATAGACGCGCAATGGCTCATCAGCCGACACCAGGCGGGCGGGCGGCAGCGTCGTCGTGGTGGTTGTGGTCGTGGTTGTCGTCGTGGTGACCCCGGCGGTGGTGGACGGCGCCGCCGCTACGGTGGTCGTCGTGGTCGTCGATGGCACGGCCACCACCGGTTGGGTTCGGTCGTTGTTGGCGTCGCGCACGTCCTGCAGGGCGTCGTAGGGCCGGTTGAGCGACAAGAAGTTGGCAAATCGATCGACAGCGTTGGCGGCATCGAGATTGCGGTCCCGGCACGGACCGAACTCCTGTCGTTCGGCGATCTCGACCAACTTCCCCGACGTCAGAAGTGTGGCGAGCGCAAGGCAGCCCACGACGGCCAACACCATCGCTCGCACCGGCTGGGTTCGCTCGGTCAGGTCCTCTTCACGAGCTGCTTGGAACTGCTCATCGCTCCAGGTTTCGCCCCGTTCGCGTTGGCGCACCGCCCGCGCGAGCGACGCCAGTGGTGTCTCGTCGGTTCCTGGCTGGTCGGGTGGAGGGGAGGCCATGGTCAGAACTGGAAGTAGATGAACTCCGAGACACCCTCTGGTCCGAGCGCGACGACGATCATGATCCATACAGCGAAGCCGATCGCCACCACGGAAGGACGGATCGTCGAGAACATCACGGAGAGTTGGCGAGCGAGCAGCGGCGGGACGTACTGCGCAACCAGCGACCCCACGATCACGGCGATCACGAGCGGATTGAGCAACGACGGAGCATCGGTCCATCCCCGCCCCAACGCCGCGAACACGTCGAACGCAGTGTCGAGCCCCCCGCCCGGCACCGTCCCGGCGTAGAAGACCACCCAGCCGACGCAGACGACATGGAAGGTGATGATTCGGCCCAACCAGAGGCGGCGTACCGCGAGTAGGGAGAATGGAACCGGCGACGTGGGGTCCTCTCGCCACGCGTCCACCTCGGCGCCGCTGTGGAGCCGAGCGATCTCGCGCACTCGAACATCTGCCGCATCGAACTCGACGTCGGGTTCGCCTCGGGCTTCGCCGATCGCTCGTTCTACCGCCAGCCCGAGACCCTGGTACAGGCCCCAGACGACGAACGTCCATGCCGCGCCGTGCCACAAGCCGCCGAGTCCCATGGTGATCAACAGGTTTCGGTAGGTCGCCACCCGGCCGCCGCGGTTGCCACCGAGCGGCACATAGAGGTAATCGCGCAGCCAGCGGGACAGCGTCATGTGCCACCTCCGCCAGAAATCCTGCACCGACACGGCCGCATAGGGACGGTCGAAGTTCTGCGGGAACCGAAAGCCGAGCAACAGTGCGAGGCCGATCGCCATGTCGGTGTAGCCAGAGAAATCAGCGTAGATCTGGATCGCATAGCCGTAGATCCCGAACAAGACGTCGATTGCGCTCTGTTCACCCGGCGTTCCAAACGCATCGTTCACGATCGCCCGGCCGAGGAAATCGGCGACCACGACCTTCTTGAACAACCCTCGACCGATCAGCAACACCGCCCGACCCATCTCGACCCGGTCCGGGTCTCGCCCCGCCCGAAGCTCGGGCAAGAACTCGGTCGCTCGCACGATTGGACCGGCCACCAGCTGGGTAAAGAACGACAGGTAGACGGCGAAGTCGAGCAGAGGTGCCGGCGTCACCTCACCCCGATGGACATCGACGACATAACTGATCGCTTGGAAGGTGAAGAACGAGATGCCGACCGGCAAGACGATCTCGAGCGCCGGTCCCTCCCACCCAAAGGCGTCCTCGAGGCTCGACACGAAGAACCCGTAGTACTTGAACAAGGCAAGAACACCGATGTCGAACACGACCGCCGCCGTCACCAGCCGACGCTTTGCCGCAGGGTCGACCGCTCGGAACACGCCGACCGCGGCCACCTCGTTCACGAGCGTCATCGCCGCCAGCAGTCCCAGAAAACGCCAGTCCCAATAGCCGTAGAAGACGTAGGACGCCGCCAGCACGAGGGTCTTCCACGCGACCGGCCGCCGGCGCAACATCCAGCTCGCCGGCAACACCACGGCGAAGAACACCGCAAACGTGAACGTGGGAAACAGCACCCCTGGCCTTCCTGCGCCCGCAGTGCGGCGATCGTACCTCTCGACGACCTGACCCGGTGGTTTCCCACCCCCAACCGGTGCGCTACCATCCCGACCTTCAGCGCTGAGATCCGTCCCAGCCCTCGTCGAGCAAAGGAGCCGCCGCGTGGCGCCCATCCTGCAGGTCAAAGATCTCGTGGTTCGTTTCGACACACAAGACGGTGTCGTTCACGCCGTCAACGGAGTCACCTACGACCTCGCAGAGCGTGAAACGCTCGGCATCGTCGGCGAAAGCGGCTCAGGCAAGAGCGTGCACGTGCTCTCCATGCTGGGCCTGATCCCGATGCCTCCCGGCCGGATCGAGAGCGGCGAAGTCATCTTCGACGGCGAGGACCTCCTCGCCATGACACCTGAAGAGCTCCGCCGGGTCCGGGGCGGCAAGGTCGCCATGGTCTTCCAGGACCCGATGACGGCGCTCAACCCGGTGCTCAGCGTCGGCAAACAGATTCGCGAGATGATCCAACTCCACATGGGGCTCAACAAGCGCCAAGCCCAGGAGCGCACCATCGAGCTGCTCGATTTGGTCGGCATCGTCGACGCCCGCCGACGAGTCGACGATTACCCCCACCAATTCTCCGGTGGCATGCGCCAGCGAGCGATGATCGCCATGGCGTTGTCATGCGACCCCAAGTTGCTCATCGCCGACGAACCCACGACCGCCCTCGACGTGACGATCCAGGCCCAGATCGTCGACCTGATGACGAAGCTGCGTGACGAACTCGGCATGTCGCTGATCTGGATCACCCACGACCTCGGGGTGGTCGCCGGCATTGCTGACACCATCCAGGTCATGTACGGCGGCATGATCATGGAGCGCGGCCCGACCCACAACGTCTTCAAGGACACGCGCAACGCCTACACGCTGGGCCTGCTCAACTCCCTGCCCCGCTCTGACGGTGGCACGGAGCGCCTCATTCCGATCCCGGGTGCCCCACCGAACCTGGTGGCACCGCCCGTCGGCGACCCGTTTGCCCCTCGCAACCCGTACGCCACCCAGAAGTGCTTCGAGGAGCGGCCGGAACTCAAGCCGGTCGACGGCGGCCATCCCGAACACCTGGCTGCGGCCTGGTACGACCTCCCGGCGGTAACAGCCAATGTCTGACACTCCCACCCCTGACGCCGGCGGCAGCTCGCTTGCCGCACCCCCGATCGCTCCGCCACAACCGCTGCTGAAGGTCACCAATCTGGTGAAGCACTTCCCGATCACGCAGGGCATCTTGTTTCAGCGCCAGGTCGGGGCCGTCAAGGCCGTCGACGACGTCTCGTTCAACATCTACCCGGGCGAAACCCTCGGCCTCGTCGGCGAGTCCGGCAGCGGCAAGAGCACCACCGGGCGGACCCTGCTTCGCCTCTATGAACCGACGTCGGGCTCGATCCAGTTCCGCAACCAGGAAATCGTCGGGTTGACCGGCCGGCCGTTGCGCGAGATGCGGCGCCACATGCAGATGATCTTTCAGGATCCCGCCGCCTGCCTCAATCCCCGTATGACCGTGGGGCGCAGCGTCGAGGAAGCGCTGCAGGTTCATCAGCCGATCCCCAAAGAGGCGTTCCAGAACCGCATCGAGGACTTGCTCGAGCTCGTCGGCCTCAACCGCCGCTTCGTCAACCGGTACCCCCATGAGTTCTCTGGCGGGCAGCGTCAGCGGATCGGCATCGCCCGGGCGCTTGCGGCCGAGCCCGAGTTCATCATCGCCGACGAGCCGATCTCGGCCCTCGACGTGTCGATCCAGGCTCAGGTCGTCAACCTGTTGAAGGATCTCCAGGACGAGCTCAACCTCACCTACCTGTTCATCGCTCACGACCTCAGCATGATTCGGTACCTCTGTGACCGAGTGGCGGTGATGTTCAAGGGCAAGATCGTCGAACTCGCCGAGACCGAAGAGCTGTACGAGAACCCCGTCCACCCCTACACCAAGGTGTTGCTGTCGGCGGTGCCGATCCCCGATCCCGATGTCGAGAAGACCCGGACTCGCGAGATCATGGAAGAGGACTTCGACTACAGCGAGTCCGACTCGGCGTTGACCGAAGTGTCGCCCGGCCACTTCGTGGCGTCCAGCCGCGTCTGAGCCACCCTGGCGAAGCGAACATCTGTTCGCTAGTCTGGTGGGGTGCACGCGTACCAGACCACGCTCTTTGCGCTCGGCGAGCCATCGGTCACCGACCGGTGGGTCACTCGCCACCACCTCGACGAGCTGTGCTGGGTCGACCATGCCGACGGGTGGCTGGCCGGGGCTGATGACCTGCTCGCCGACCTGGCCGAGACGCTGCCCTGGCGAGCGGGCCGCCGGCCGATGTACGGCAAGCTGGTCGATGAGCCGCGGCTTCACGCCACCATCGACCCCCAACAGGTCGCTCGGCGTCGCATTCTGGCCGAGATTCCCGCCGCCCTCGAAGCCCGTTACGGCGAGGGCCTGACGTGTGGCTTCGTCAACTACTACCGCAACGGCGACGACTCGGTCGCCTGGCACGCCGACCGCATCGGCATGCACGAGGTCGATCCGATCGTTGCGATCGTGTCGCTCGGCGGTCCACGACGATTCTCGCTGCGGCCGATGCAAGGCGACGCGCCCAGCCATCGGTTCGTGCTCAACTCGGGCGATCTGCTGGTCATGGGCGGCGCGTGCCAGCACGCCTGGGAGCATGCGGTCCCGAAGATGCGCAGCGCACCACCTCGCATGAGTCTCACCTATCGCCACATTCCCGACGGGCCAAATGGGGTCTGGTGGTCCGACGCAATCACCCGGCAGGATCGGCTCGCCCACCGACACTGATCTGAGGCACCATGCGGGCCATGCAGATCGCCGAGATCCGGGTGCACCAGCACGACATCGTCGTCGCCGATGGGATGTACCAGATGTCCACCAGCGAGGTCTCCGGACTCGACTCGACGGTGGTCGAAGTCATCACCGACACCGGTCTTCGAGGCTTCGGCGAGACAACCCCGCTCGGCCCGACCTATCAAGAACAACATGCGCTCGGTGCTCGAGCCGCCATCGCCGAGATCGCACCGGTGCTGATCGGTGCTGATCCTCGCCGTTCCAGTCTCGTCTACCGAGCGATGGACACCGCCCTTCACGGGCACCGATACGCAAAAGCAGCAGTGGACGTCGCCTGCTGGGACCTTGCCGCGAAACACTACGACGAGCGATTGTGCGACCTCCTCGGCGGCGCGGTCCGCCCGTCGGTCCCGTCCTACTACGGCGTCATGCCCGACACCGTCGAGCGCACCGCCGCAGCCGCCGCCAAACGCGAGGCCGAGGGCTACCGACGCATCCAGGTCAAGGCCGGCGGCCGTCCACTGGCCGACGACATCGACACCGTGCTCGCTGTCGCCGATGCCCTCTCCCCCACGACGCGCCTCCTGGTCGACCCGAATCGGGGATGGACGATGCGCGACACTCTCGAGTTCTCGATCGCGTGTCGATCTGTGCCCCTCACGATCGAGCAACCCTGCCGGACCTACGACGAACACCGCCGAATCGCCGACAAACTCAACCACCCACTCTTTCTCGACGAGTCCACCGTCGACGTCCCCACCGTCACCCGTGCGATCGCCGAGGGCGTCGCGCAGGGGTTCGGTATGAAACTGTCCCGCATCGGAGGGATCACGCCGCTTCGGCTCGTACGCGACCTCTGTGCCGAGCACAGCGTGCCGTTGACCATCGACGACACGTGGGGCGGCGACCTCACCGCCGCCGCCACCGTCCACATGGGTGCCACTGTTCCTGACCACGTCTACGAGGGCACCTGGATTTCGTATCCGTATCAGGAGCCGGCCTACCCGTGCCGCACCCCAGCAGTCATGCCCGTCGGTGGTTCGGTCGCCGTCCCCGACGGCCCCGGCCTCGGTGTCGAACCCGATGTCGACCGCTGGCCGCCTCCGGTCGCTGTCTTTCGCTGATGGCGACCCCGGTCATCGTCATGGGGGTATCGGCTTCGGGCAAGTCAGCCGTCGGCCAGCGCCTGGCCACTGCGCTCCGGATTCCCTTCGTCGACGGCGACGATCTCCATCCGCCATCCAACGTGGCCAAGATGCGAGCCGGCGAACCACTGACCGATGCCGACCGTGCGCCATGGCTCGATGTGGTCGGGTCTGAACTCGCCCAGCGCGAGGTCGTCGTCGCCTGTTCGGCGCTCAAGGTCGTCTACCGCGAACGGCTTCGCCACACTGCCGATCGCCCGATTCGGTTCGTGCACCTCGACGTCCGTGAGGACGAGCTGCGGCGCCGCATCGAGACCCGAACCGACCACTTCATGCCGTCGAGCCTGCTTCGCGACCAGCTCGAGACGCTGGAGTGGCCCGGAGACGAGCCCGACGTGGTGATCCTCGCGGCCGATCAGGAGATCGACCGTGTGGTCGCCGACGCCATCGCCGCGGTCACGCCCGAGGTGCCTCCACGGCAATGAACACGCCGTCGGCTTCCGCGCACAGGGTGTCGCCGTGATGAAACGTGCCGGAGGCAAAGGTCTTGCGCCCCTCGACCCGGTCGATTCGTCCCCGCAGGGAGATCGGCTCCCCGAGCGGGGTGAGAGACCGGTAGCGGACCGTCAGCGTGCCGGTGAACCCGGCCACGTCGTTCACGACACAAACGCAACCGAGCAGTTCATCGAACACGCCCGCGATCACACCACCGTGTACGCCGTTGGGTGGGCCGTTCGTGATCGGGTCGAAGCGGTGCTCGGCGTGTACCTCCGCAAATGGGCTCCGTTGCTCAACGCGAAAAGACACCGGGGGCGCAATCGGGTTCAGCGGTCCGACGTAGGGGCTGTACGGGAAAAACCCCTCGATGCCGACCTCTCGAATCCGCGCGGCCCGCCCGTCGGTCCCGGCAACGAGCGCCTTCGCCATCTGGTCGTTGAGGTCAGCCGCGGTCAGCGCGGCTTGCATCCGAGGTTGGTCGACGGCCACCGCATCGATCCGTTCCGCCAACCGGTGCAACATCTCGACATCGGCGTCGAGCTCGAGGTCATCCAGCAGGCCGACGCGGGCAGCGGTATTCACTCGGCGAAGGGCGGCGACGAACTGTTCAGGGGTGCTCACCGGGGCACGGTAGGACACGCCCTCGGTCGTGATCGAATCGCCCGCCCTTTCGGAGGCCGGTACGATCCGTGCCAATGACACGTTTCACGGACAAGATTGCGTTCCTCACCGGCGTGGCGAGCGGGGTCGGTCGCGCCACCTCGATCCGGCTGGCCCGCGAAGGCGCAACCGTCTACGGGGTCGACGTCGACGAGACCGGCATGGCCGAGACCGCGGATCTGATCGGGTCCGACGGCGGAATTTTCACCGCTCGCATGGTCGACGTTCGCTCCGTCGACGGGATTCGAGATGCGGTCGACGACTGTGTCCGTCAACACGGCGGCATCGACATCGTCGGCAACATCGCCGGCATCGCCCGCCAGCATCATCTCGCCGACGTCACCGAGGCGGACTGGGATCTCATGAACGAGATCAACCTGAAGGGACCGTTCTTCATCGCTCAGGCAACGATGCCTCACCTGCTCGAACGCGGCGGCTGTCTGATCAACATCGCATCGAACGCCGGGCTCATCGGGCAGGCCTACACCGTCCCGTATTGCGCCACGAAGGGCGGCATCGTCAATCTCACGCGAGCCCTCGCCATGGAGTTCGTCAAAACCGGGGTGCGCATCAACGCCATCGCCCCCGGAGGAATCGACACCCCACTCGTGCACAACTTCCAGCTCGCTGACGACATCGACTTCTCCTTGATGCAAAACCACATCGGCTATCGCGACCCCAGCAGTCCCGAGCAGATCGCCGCGTTCTTCGCATTCCTCGCAAGTGACGACGCCGCCAACATTCACGGCAGCATCCTCAGCGCCGACGGCGGCCTGACCGCAGCCTGAGAGAGACGACACGACATGGCGGCCCCCGACGCATTCATCTTTGGTGTCGACCTCGACGGCGTCTGCGCCGACTACACCCTCGGCTTACAGGCGAGTGTTGCCGCCAACCTCGGCGTCGATCCGTCGAGCTTGCCGATCGAGCGCGACTGGGACTTCACCGAGTGGGGATTCGGTCCCGGAGACTTCGAACGTCATCACCGCCGCGCGGTCGTCGACGAGCACATGTTTCGCCACCTCGAACCCTTCCCCGATGCTGCCGAGGCGCTCTGGCGGCTCAGTGACGCCGGCGTCTGGATCCGCATCATCACCCACCGGCTCTACGTGAATTGGGGCCATCAGGCCGCGGTGACCGACACGGTCGGATGGCTCGACGAGGCCCGGATCCCCTACCGAGATCTGTGCTTCCTCGGCGCCAAGCCCCAGGTCGAAGCCAATCTGTACATCGATGACTCGCCGAGCAACATCACGTCACTACGCAACGCTGGCAACGAGCTGATCGTGTTCGATCAGCCCTACAACCGAGAGTTTGCCGGACCTCGGGCGGCGACCTGGTCCGACGTCGAGGAAATCGTGCTCGATCGCTACACCACGTGGTCTGGAATCAACGGAGTGCAGCCGACCTTGCCCGGTGTTTCCGAAGGCGATCGATTGCACGGACGGCGGCCCGACCCGAGTCGCTAGGTTGGTCGTTGTGACCGACGATCTCGATCAGCTCGACGCCGCCCTCCGCCGTGACATCCGCCGGCTCGGGAGCCAGCTCGGCGACACGCTCGTGCGCCAGGTTGGCCCCGAATTACTCGAACAGGTCGAGCAGGTGCGCACCCTCGCCCGGGCCTTGCGAGAAGGAGATGACTCGGTCGGCAAGGAGCTGACCGACTCACTCGGAGACACCGACGTCATCCGAGCGATCGAACTGGTGCGCGCATTCACGACGTACTTCCATCTGGCCAACACCACCGAGCAGGTCCACCGCATCGACGACCTCGCCGAGAACCGCACCACCGCCTCGAAGCGTTTCTCCGAGACCGTCGCCCGTCTCGTCGAGCTGGGCTTCACGCCCGACGAGGTCGCGGCGGCCGCCAACAAGGTGCAGCTCTATCCGGTCTTCACCGCGCACCCCACCGAGGCGTCGAGGCGCAGCATCCTCGACAAACTCGCCGAGATCGCGATGCTGATCGAGCAACGCATGACCGAGGGTGAGGACGCTGTCGTCGCCCGCATCGATCGCCGCATAGACGAACTGCTCGACATGATCTGGCAAACCGACGAGCTGCGACGCGAGAAACCCGATCCGGTCGACGAAGCCCGCTCAATCCTCTACTTCCTCGGAGAGATGCTCGAAGAAGGCGTACCCGAGCTACTCGACGACATCGACGCTGCGCTTCGCTCGCTCGGCACCGGGCTTCGTCTCAATCCCGGCTCCCAGCCCTTGCGGTTCGGCTCGTGGGTTGGCGGCGACCGCGACGGCAACCCCAACGTCACGCCAGCCACGACCTGTGAGGTGCTCGATTTCCAACGGGCCCGCGCCCTTCGGCTCCTCATCAGTGAGATCGAGGAGCTTTCGGCCGAGCTCAGCATCTCGACAGCGGTTCGCACGATCACGCCCGAGCTCCAGGCGCAGCTCGATGCCGACGACGAGACCTTTCCGAAGGTCCGGGCCCGGTTCCGTGCGCTCAGCGCCGGGGAGCCCTACCGGCAGCGGCTCTCGGTCATGCATCAGCGTCTGCTCGAAGCAGCAGAGACGCCTCCCGGGCCTCGTTCGTACACCCGGCCGGCCGAACTGGCTGACGATCTCGATGTCCTCGCCCGCTCCCTGATGGCGGCTGAGGGCTCGCTGATCGCCAATGGCCGACTCGCCCGCGTTCGGCGGCTCGTCGATCTCGTGGGGTTCCATCTCGCGACGCTCGACATCCGCCAGCACGCGTCGAAGCATCACGCGACCCTGTCGGCGCTCTTCGCCGCGGTCGGCACCGACTACGAGCACCTCGACAAGCCCGGCCGTGCTGCTCTGTTGGCCGACGAGCTCGGATCACCCCGGCCACTGGCGGCGCAGCAGACAGGCAACTCGGACGAGACCCGCCAGCTCTTCCAGGTGCTGCGTGAGCGCATGGATGCCTACGGCGACGACATCATCGAGAGCTACATCATCTCGATGACCCAGGGCGTCGACGACATACTCGCCCCCGCCGTGCTCGCCCGCGATGTTGGCTTGATCGACCTGTCCGCCGACGTCGCTCGGCTCGGGTTCGTGCCACTGTTCGAGACCATCGGCGACCTTCGTGCGATCGGGCCCGTGTTGCGCGAGCTCTTCGCGATCCCGGCCTACCGCAAGCTCGTTGCTCTCCGCGGCGACGTGCAAGAGGTGATGGTCGGATATTCCGACTCCAACAAGGACGGTGGCATCACCACGTCACAGTGGGAGATCCACAAGGCGTTGCGCACCATCTCCGAGGTCGCCGACGAGAGCGGTGTCGAGATCACCGTCTTCCACGGCCGCGGCGGTACCGTCGGCCGCGGCGGCGGCCCCACCCACTCGGCGATCCTCTCACAGCCCGCGGGCGCCATTCGCGGGGCGATGAAGACCACCGAGCAGGGGGAAGTCATCGCCGACAAGTTCGGGCTTCCAGAGATCGCCAACCGCAACCTCGACCTGGCGTTCTCTGCCGTGGTCGAGGCGTCGATCGCGCACCGCAAGCCCCGCAACGCGCCGGAAGACGTCGCGGTCTGGAACGACGTCATGGAAACGATGTCGACCGCCGCGTTTGCTCGCTACCGCGGCTTCGTCGAACAGGACGGCCTCGTCGAGTACTTCAACACGGCAACGCCCGTTGAAGAACTCGGTGCGATGAACATCGGGTCGCGTCCGTCGCGCCGCAAGGGCGGTGGTGACCTCTCTGATCTGCGGGCGATTCCGTGGGTGTTCGGCTGGACCCAGTCCCGCCAAATCATCCCCGGCTGGTTCGGGGTGGGTACCGCCCTCTCGGCCGCGGTTGAGGCCGGTCATGCCGATGCGCTGGCGAAGATGTACGAGAACTGGCAGTTCTTCCGCACCTTCATCTCCAACGTCGAGATGACGCTCGCCAAGACCGATCTGGCGATCGCTCGTCACTATGTGACCAACCTGGTCGACCCGGCGATCCACCACATCCTCGAGGACGTCGCGAACGAACATGCGCTCACGCTGGAGCAGGTCAGCAAGATCACCGGCGGTGATCTGCTCGACGATCTGCCGATCCTGCGTCGCACGCTCAACGTGCGCGACATCTATCTCGACCCGATCAACATCCTCCAGGTCGACCTGTTGGCCCGAAGCCGAGCCGGCGTTCCGCACCCTGCGGAGGAAGCCCGATTGCAGCGGGCCCTGCTCCTCACCATCAACGGCGTCGCCGCCGGCCTCCGTAACACCGGCTGAACGCCATCACTTGCGCTGGAAGTTGGGGGTGCGCTTTTCGGCGAAGGCCTTGGGGCCTTCCTTGGCGTCGTCGGATTGCATGACGGCGTCGGCGTACTCCTTTTCGTGAGCCCACGCCTCGGCCTCGGTCATCCCGACCGTCTCGTGCATCGTGCGCAGCACCGCCTCCACTGCCAGCGGGCCATTGCCAGCGACCGTCTCGGCGACCTCCAAGGCGTGGTCGAGGGCTGATCCGTCGGGGACGACCCGGCTGATCAACCCGATCGACTTCGCCTCGCTCGCCGTGATGTGCTTGCCGGTGAGCAAGATGTCAGCTGCCTCGGCGTAGCCGATCTGACGGGGCAAGCGCACCGGCGACCCGCCGGCCGGGTACAGCGACCAGCGCACCTCCGAGACGCCGAACGTGGCTGACTCCGCCGCGATCCGAATGTCGGTGCCTTGCAGAATCTCGGTTCCACCCGCGATCGCCACCCCCTCGACGGCGGCGATGATCGGCTTGCTCGGGCGGTACGTCTTGGTGAGACCTTCGTAGATGAACGCTGCGCCTTCGGCGGCGAACGCGCCCTTCACATCCCAGTCGTCGGCCTCGGCTGCATCGCCGGCGAGCGACCGCAGATCCATACCGGCGGAGAAGTCGCCACCCGTTCCGGTCAACACGATGCAGCGAATCTCGTCGTCGGCGCTCGCCTCCTTCCACGCGTCACGCATCCGGCCGAACATCTGCAAGGTCATTGCGTTCTTGCGTTCGGGGCGATTCATGGTGGCGATCATCACGTGACCGCGCTTCTCGACGAGAAGGTCAGGCATGGCCCGGACGGTAGATGGAGCCATACCGTCCGGGCCAACCGAGCTCAGTCCGGCAACGGGAACGCCGGGTAGGAGCCGCCGACCAGCCGGTCGAGTTGGTCGACCTCGGTCTGGACCGTGGGGCATTCGACGAAGTCGAGGAAGGCCCGTTCACCGACGCTCATCCCTTCTGCGAACGCCTGCCACGCCTCCTGGTTCACGATGGGCCCGTCGGGCTCCTCGCCCGACCCGATTGGACTCGTCGCAACGAAGAAACCCGTGCCACCGCGCACGCCAGCGACCGCCTCGACGCCGTCGAGATAGGCGAGGGCGCCGGTGAACGTCGCGGCATCGTCGGTGAAGTCGAGGAACAGCACGGCATCTCCATCGGAGTAGCACTCTCGAGAGGAGGCGATCGTGCCGATCGGTTGGACCGTGTTGGCCATCACCCAGCCCGTCACACCGTCGACGACAACCTCGAACCACTCAAAGCCGCTCGCCAGCGACCGCTCACCGGTGAAGTCCACGGTGACGCCGATCTCCGCCGAGCCAATCTGGTTTCCGACAAAGCCGGGCTGATCCAGCACCTCGAGTTCGCCGCCTCGCCCAACCTCGAGCTGCGCCGGAGCCGTCGACGGCAGCGGCTCGGAGCCTTCCCGTGTGTCCTCATCGCCGGTGAGCTGCACGTCGATCGCTTCGACCCAGCCGGTGAATCCTGCGGTGCGGGTGACCTGCAGCCACTCACGATGATCGATCAGCACCCGCACGCCGGTCGCCATGAGCACCTCGTCCGGGTCGGAGACCTCGTCCCCGTCACCGCCGAATCCGGGCGTCTCGTTCAGCGCGGTCGGGGCGCCATCGAGGGCCACGACCGTGAACGGCTCGACGGTGGGAAGTGTCTCCTGCCCAACCCCGGGCAGCGGCGTCGGTACCGTGGTCGGGGTTGCCGGTTCCGGTGCCACCGAGTCGGGAGCGGTAGTCGTGGGAACGGTGGTCGTCGGCGCGGTAATCGGTGGGGTCGTGTCGTCGGGCGCAGAGCCGTCGATCGCCGGGTCGATCGTCGTCGTCGAGTCATCGCCCCGGTTGACGACAAACGCGAGCCCGCCGATGAGCACGATCGCAGCGGCCATCGCGGCAAGGAGCGGCGTCCGTCGGTTTCGGAGAGATTCGGTGGTGGTTTGCATGCCTGTCAGACGCACCACCTCTGCCTCCGTTTGCACCGGTTCCGTCGGAGTGACCTTTGGAACCTCAACGGCCGCCGCCGCTTCGATCCGGGCGTCGATCGCGTCCCAATAGCCAACGCCAGCGTCGGGAATCTCCGAACGGAGAAAGGCACCGAGTTCGTCGTCGTTCATGACTGCTCCCATCTCGAAATTCGGGCCCGGGCCCGGCTGACACGAGAAGCGACCGTCCCGCGCCGCTCGTCCAGAATCTCGGCTGCCTCGTCGTAGCTGAACCCCAACCCGGCCGTCAGCATGAGCGCGGCCCGGTCGCCGGGATTCAGGCCCTCCATGACCGCGTCCATCTCCATCCGCCCGACGGCGTGGGCGGCAGCGTCGGGACGGATCGCGATCACGTCGCCGAGGTCATCGACGTCCTCATGCCGTCGGCGACCTTCGTACCGGAGGTTGTCGAGGGCCGTGCGATACACGATCGAGTGCAACCATGTGGTCAGTGCTGCGGTGCCGTCATAGGTGCCGATCCTCCGAAACGCCTTCTCGTAGGCGGTTTGCATCACGTCGTCGGTGCGGTGGGCGTCGCGAACGACGGACCAGGCAACACCGCGGAATCGCCGATCATGGAGTCGAATGAAGCGCCCGAAGGCCGCCGGATCACCGGCGATCACCTCGGCTTCAAGCTCGGTGGACATACCTCTCACACTGCCTGAGACGTCTCAGCGAGCTGTGGATTTGCACGGATTGCCCACAGAGTTTGATGTCCTCGGACCCTCGATCGAGCAGCCCAGGGTGCCGATAGGGAGATGTGCGTAGCAAGATCGAGATCGTCCAGATTCGTGCCGCCGACGTCCAGCAAGGCGATGTCGTGAATCGACGGGGTGCCAACAAGGACGGCTGGATGGAGGTCGACCGGCTCGAGCGACTCGAGAGCGGTGGCTTCGTCGTGCACGACGAGCGTGAGCGAGAGAGCTTCACCGCGGAGGGGTACGACCTCGTCTGGATGCAGGTTGTGCACGTGCTGCGGGAGAACAGCCACCTGCCGGTCGGGTAAGGCCTACCCTTCGGCCTTTCGCCACGTCCGGCCGTCGACGTCGCCGAACAACTGTCCTGCGGCCTTCTGAATGCCGTAGCCCCATGTTGGGTAGGCGTGCACGGTCTGCGCGAGTCGACCCGCAAAAGCTCGGGTTCGCATGGCGAGGGCGACCTCGTTGATCATCTCCCCTGCTCGAGCACCGACGATGGTTGCGCCGATCACGTTGCCGCCGCCGGCGTGTCGTGTCAGTCGCTTCGGGCCGGTGATCAACTTGATGAACCCCTCCTCGACCCCGTCGGTGATGGCACGGTCCATCTCGCTCATCGGGAGCTCAGCAACCCGCCCGCCCCGCCCGGCGGCCTCCGATTCGGTCACGCCGATGCGAGCGACCTCTGGACTGGTGAAGGTGACCCACGGGGTGTGGTGCGTCTTGTAGCGACCTCGGGGACCCTTCTTGAGCGCATTTCCGGCGGCGAGGCGCCCCATTTCGTCGGCTGCGTGCGTGAACGGCAGTTTTCCGGTGACATCGCCGACCGCGTACACGCCGTTGACATCGGTCTGGAGTCGATCGTCGGTTTGGATGTGGCCCCGCTCGTCGAGCGTCACGCCGAGTTCCTCGATCCCGAAGCCGTGGCTGTTCGGCACCCGGCCGACGGCGACGAGCAACTCGTCGACCACGACCGTCGAACCGTCGGCGCGGAGTTCGATGCCGTCGGCCCCCTCCGCAACCGACTCGACGACCGTGCCGGCCCGGACCTCCACGCCCCGGGCGCGCAGGCCACGTTCGATGATCTCGGAGGCGGCCGGCTCCTCACGGGGCAGGAGCCGGCTTGCACCTTCGAAGAGATGCACGGCACTGCCGAGGGTCGAGAACGCCTCGGCCATCTCGCACCCGATTGCGCCGCCACCAATGATGCCGAGCCGGGCCGGGAGTCGATCGAGGGTGAAGATCGACTCGTTTGTGCGATACCGGGTTTCGGACAAGCCCGGGATCGGAGGCACGAACGCTCGGCCGCCGGTCGCAACGATAATGCGGGGCGCAGTGATGCGCCGCTCCCCCACCGCAACCGTGTCGTGGGTGACGATACGGGCGCGATCTTCGATGAAAGACGCACCGTGATCTCGCAGCACCTCCGCCGTCTCGGTCGAGGCGATACGACCAACGGTGGCGTGGACCCGTTCCATCGCGTCGTCAAAGGATGCACCGGCCCGCCCCGCAGCGAGCAGGGTCTTCGACGGGACACACCCGGTGAACGTGCAGTCGCCCCCGGGCGGGCCGTCGTTGATCATGAGTGCGTCGGCGCCCACCCACAGGGCCGCTCGCAGCGCCCCCAGGCCGCCGGCACCCCCGCCGATGATGATGAGGTCGTGATCCACGAGACGGAAACCTCCTGTCCTTCGCAGCCATTCCGCGCCGGCGTCAGTGAAGCGCTCGCGCTCCAAACCACGCAAACGTGATCATGGCCAGGCCTGCCGCGAAGACTCGATACTCCCGCCGCCACCGCAGACTCCACCCCAGGACGACGGCCCACACAACTCCGGCCACGATGATCTGCAGGATCGCACCACGATCGGTTTCAGGGAGCAGCAGATCGAGCAGCAGCTCCCGCATCGACGCTCACATCCCGTCGAGCGCCGCTCGAAACTCAGCGACCAGCTCGCCGACGCCTTCCGGGCCGGCTTCGTCGACCATGCGTTGCACCACCGCTGACCCGACCACCACGCCGTCAGCCACCTGAGAAACCTCGACCGCCTGCTCCGGCGTGCCGACGCCGACCCCGACCAACACCGGCATGTCGGTGATTGCCTTGAGGCGGCCGGCGATCTCCACCGCCGACGAGGCGAGCGCCGCCCGCACACCGGTGATGCCGAGCAGACCCACGCCGTACACGAAGCCACGGCTGCGCTCGACAATCAGCGGGAGCCGCTCGTCAGGAGCGGTAGGAGCAGCCAACATGATGGTTTCGACACCGGCAGCATCGGCTGCCGCGGCCCACTCGCCGACCTCTTCGAGCGGAATGTCGGGAAGGATGCAACCGGAGATTTCGGCCGCCGCCAGCGACTGGGCGAACCGTTCGAAACCCATGTGGAACGCAATGTTGCCGTAGGTCATGACGGCGGTCGGAACACCGATGTCAGCCCCGCGCAGATCGTCGAGGATCGACTGCGGCGTGACCCCAGCCTCGAGCGCTCGGTCGTTTGCGGCCTGAATGGTTGGGCCGTCCATCACCGGGTCGGAGAACGGCACGCCGATCTCGATCGCGTCGGCACCGGCTGCCGCCACCGCTCGAACCGTCTCGACCCAGTCGTCCCCCAGGCCGCCGGTCACATACGGCACGAGACACTTCCCGCCGCCATCGCGCCGGGAGCGCAATGCGGCCTCAATCGCTCCCGTCATGCGCCGAGCACACCCATCATCTGGTCAACGTCCTTGTCGCCGCGGCCGCTCATGTTCACGAGCACGGTCTTGCCGGCGACTTCGTCTTTCATCTTGGCGATCCACGCGAGGGCATGGGCCGACTCCAGGGCCGGGATGATGCCTTCGGTGCGAGAGCAGAGCTGGAACGCTTCGACAACTTCCTCGTCGGTCACCGGCTCGTACCGGGCCCGTCCGGTGGCCGCCAGGTGAGCGTGTTCGGGACCGATGCCCGGGTAATCGAGACCGGCCGAGATCGACTCGGCTTCGAGGACCTGACCCCACTCGTCTTGCATGAGGTAACTCTTCGACCCGTGCACGATGCCGGGCACGGCACGGCCGACGGCGGCTCCACCCGCCGGTTCGGCCCCGATGAGCTGGGCGTCGGTGTCAGCGAACCCGGCGAAGATGCCAGCCGCGTTCGAGCCGCCCCCGACACAGGCAACGACATAGTCCGGGGTACCGCCGTCGAGCAGTTCTGCGCACTGCTCGCGCGATTCTTCGCCGATGACTCGATGGAACTCGCGCACCATCCACGGGTACGGGTGGGGACCCATGACCGAGCCAAGGCAGTAGTGGGTGTCTTCGACGGCCGAAACCCAGTAGCGCATCGCCTCGTTGACCGCGTCTTTCAGGGTCTGGCTGCCGGTCTCTGCGGCGCGAACTTCAGCGCCGAGCAATTGCATGCGGAACACGTTGAGCTTCTGGCGCTCGATATCGACCGTGCCCATGTAGACAACACACTCCATGCCGAACAGCGCGGCCGCGGTTGCGCTCGCAACACCATGCTGGCCGGCGCCGGTCTCGGCCACGATCCGAGTCTTGCCCATGCGCTTCGCCAGCAGCGCCTGGCCGAGCACATTGTTGATCTTGTGGCTACCGGTGTGGTTCAGGTCCTCTCGCTTGAACAGCACCTGACAGCCGAGTTCCTCACTGAGGCGGTCGCAGACCGTCAGCGGTGATGGCCGCCCGGCGTACGTCTTGAGGAGATGGTCGAGTTCGTTGCGGAATCCAGGGTCGCCCCATGCCTCGCGAAACGCCCGGTCGAGTTCCTGGCAGGCCGGCACCAGCGTTTCGGGGACATACACGCCCCCGAACTCGCCGAAGCGGCCCGAATCGGTCGGCTCAGCCATAGTCATGACAGCAGGTCCTCTTCCCAGTTGTAGAGCGATCCCGACGCCGTGTCGGTCTCGTCATCATCGTTCGTTCGCAGTTCTTCGGCGGCAGCTCGGGCATTGGCCACGAACTCTCGCAGCTTGACCGGATCTTTCTTGCCGGGCGCTCGCTCGACACCGGACGCCACGTCGACGCCCCACGGCCGCACCCGCCGAATCGCATCGGCCACATTGCCGGGGTGCAGCCCGCCCGCAAGCAACACGCGGTGACCGGCGAGCGGTGCCCCCTCGGCGAGGCTCCAGTCGAAGACCTCGCCGCTGCCGGGCTCAGCTCCGTCGATCAGCACCAGGTCAGCGCCGAACGCCCCAACCGATCCCAGGGCCGGGTCCCCGGCGGAGAACGCCTTGACCACGATCGGCACCTGGGCCCGCACGGCACGGGTGTGCTCGGCGGTTTCGCGACCGTGCAGTTGCGCCGCCCGCAGCCCCGCCTTGTGGGTGATGTCGACCACGCGGTCCGGGAGTTCGTCTCGGAAGATCCCGACCGTCATCGTTTCGGGCGGCAGCCGGCGAACGATGTCACGGGCCCGCTGTGGCGCGATCTGACGCGTCGAGCCGGGCACGAAATTGAAGCCCAGGGCGTCGGCGCCCATCCCCACTGCGAGGAGGGCGTCCTCTTCGCTCGTGAGGCCGCAGATCTTGACGAACATCGGACGCGAATCTAGCCCGCTGTCCACAGGCCATGACCAGATTTGCCGGCGCGGACTTCTGACTCAGTCCAATCCTCGAAGGCGCCGGATCGCCCGTGCGGGGTCGCCACTTCGCACCAGCGTCTCGCCCACCAGCAAGGCGTGGTAGCCGGCGGCTTCGAGCGCAGCACCGTCGGTGCGATCCCGCACGCCGGATTCGGCGACCCGCACCACGCCGGCCGGCATCTGTGGCGCCATGCGCACCGCCCGCTCTTGGTCGACCTGGAAGGTGACAAGATCTCGCTGGTTCACGCCGATCAGGTCACCACCGACGGCCAGAGCCCGTTCGAGCTCGGGCTCGTCATGGATCTCGATCAACGCGTCGAGGCCGAGTTCTCGGGCGAGGGTGTGAAAGTCATGAAGTTCGGCGTCGTCGAGTGCCGCGGCGATCAGCAGGACGCAATCGGCCCCCATCAGGCGAGCGTCGACGACGTCGCGTGCATCGACCGTGAAGTCTTTGCGGATCACCGGGAGGTCGACCGCTGCGCGGGCCGCCTGAAGATCCGCGATCGAACCGCCAAACCACTCGACGTCGGTCAAGATGGAGAGGCATGATGCCCCGCCGTCGGCGTATGTGCGGGCAAGCTCGGCAGGGTCGAGGTCGGCGAACAGATCGCCTTTCGAGGGCGAGCGGCGTTTCACCTCGCTGATGATGGCCACACCGTCGGTGGTATCGGCGAGCGCCTGGCGAAAGCCCCGACCGGCCGGCAACGCTGCTGCCTGTTCGACGAGCGCGTCGAGCGACCGAGTATCCGCTGCTGCGGCTGCCCGGTGCGCGTCGAGGATGCGGTCGAGGTAGGTCGCGGTCAGCTCAGAGACCCTTGCCAACAGCGGGGGTCAGCGGGATGAGCTCGGGAGCACCGGCCATCACGTCGCCGAGGGCTGCCATCAGCGCCTGCATCGCGTCGGATCCGCTGTGCACAGCCAGGGCCTCCTTGTCGCTGTACAGCTCATAGATGAAGGCGGTGTTCTCGTCGTCCTTCTTGCCCCAGTTGAGAATATAGAGCTCGGTGCCGGCTTCGGCCTCGACCGCCTCGAGCATGGCGCCGAACGCGTCCATGAACGTGTCCTTGGCGTCGGGTTTGATCGGAAGCTTGGCGAGGAGCGCGGTTTTTGACATGGCGGGCATCGTAGTCACGCGCGCCGGTCGGCACGAGCGGCCATCCCGACCGCGATGATCGGCACCGTCAGGAAGGCAACGCCGCCGAGGACCATCGAGACCAGACCGAGGTTCACGAGGGGCAAGATGCCGACGAAGGCGCCGAACAGCAACGACAAGAAGCCCCCGACGATGAGTGATGCAGGAAGCATTGTCACCCACACCGGCAATCGACTGTTGGTGATCGGGCGGTCATCACGTTCGTCGAACGGATGGTCCTCGTCGAGCTCGTCGTCAGGGTGAAACGGGCGAAACGGCTGACCGGTCGAGGTGGCGTGGAATCGAGGGCTCGCCGTCCCGCCTCGTTCGGCGGTGAGCCGTTGCCGGTCATAGAACGATCGCTCGTCGACATCGCCGAGCACCGCCCACGCCGCATTGATCTCTCGCATCCGCACCTCGGCCCGCTGCCGGGCCGCTTCGGATTGTGTGTGGAAATCGGGATGGGCGTCGCGCGCAGCCGCGAGGTACGCCTTCTTGATGTCGCTCATCGACGCATCAGGGGTGACGCCGAGCACCTCGTAGTGGCCCACGGCGAGCAGCGTAGGCGCGTGCTCACCGGTTCTTTCGTCCCCCATCACAGGATCATCACATTTGTGAGCGACGATGGATCCCATGAGTGACGAACCGGTCATCGTGATCGTCGAGGACGACCCCAACATTGCCGACCTGGTCGAGCTGTATCTGCGCCGCGACGGCTACCGGCCGTTCCAGGCGTCGACCGGCGAGCGGGCGCTTGCCGTGATCGCGGAGCGCCGCCCGGCGTTGATCCTGCTCGACGTCGGCCTGCCCGGAGATCTCGACGGGCTCGATGTCTGCCGCGCGGTTCGAGCCAACAGCGACGTGCCGATCATCTTCTTGACGGCACGAGACGACGAGGTCGACCGGGTGCTCGGTCTCGAGCTCGGCGCCGACGATTATGTGACGAAGCCGTTCTCGCCGCGAGAGCTCGTCGCACGGGTCAAGGCGATTCTTCGTCGATCTCAGGGCTCCGGCTCGACCGGCCAACGCCCCGCCCCGATCGATCTCGGCTGGGATCTGGTGGTCGACCCATCTCGCCGAGAGGCAACCCTTGCGGGTGAGCCGGTTGCCCTCGCCACCCGTGAATTCGACCTGCTCCAGTACCTTGCCGAACATCGGGGCCTCGCGCTGTCGCGTCGCCAGTTGCTCGATGGCGTGTGGGGCGACGGATGGATTGGCGACGACCGGACCGTGGACGTGCACGTGCGTCAGCTTCGCAAGAAGCTTGGCGATGCGCTGCAACTCGAAACGGTGTGGGGCGTCGGCTACCGGCTCGATTGATCGGAGCGTCACCGAACCATGCGCCGCCGCCTCACCCTCGCCATCGTCGGGATGGTCGTCGCCGCGCTCGTGCTGACCGGCGCGGGCACGATCGCGCTCGCCGCCATCAACGACCGCGCCGATACCGAGAACGACCTTCGGGCCCAGGTCGAAACGCTGAGCGACCTGTTTCTCGAGGTCGCGATCGTACCGACCGGTGATGATGACACCAGCCCGCGCGAGCGGCTCCAGTCCCTCGCCGAGAGCATCAGTGTCGAGGGCATCGGGCTTCTCGTCGTTCCTCGCAACGGCGAAGATCCGATCGGCGATCTTCCCGATGGCGTCACGTTCGAGCAGCTCGACCTTCGCACCCTCGAGGCCGGTGAGACAGCATCGAACCGCGACGGCGACCTGATCTGGGCCGCCCGCGCCGCCACCGGTCGATCCGGGCTCACTCAGATCCTGGTGCTCACCCAGGAGACCGACCCGATCCTCCTCCCGGCGTTCCGGTGGTTCGTGATCGCAGGCGGGGCCACCGTCATCGTCGCCGCACTCGTTGCCCTTCGGCTGAGCCGGAGTCTCACCGAGCCGCTGCGAGCAGCACGAAATGTCACCTCCAGAATCGCGGAGGGCGACCTCGACGCCCGCATCGACACCCACGGCTTCGGTGGAGCCGACGAGGTCGCCGATTTGGTGGAGTCGGTCAACACGATGGCTGAACATCTCGAGCGATCGAGCGCGCTCGAACGACAGTTCTTGATGTCGGTGAGCCACGACCTCCGCACCCCACTCACATCGATCAAGGGCTACGCCGAGGCACTCGCCGATGGTGCCATCGACGAGCCGGCGCGGGCTGGCGCGGTGATCGGGGGCGAAGCCAGCCGACTCGAACGGCTGGTTGGGGATCTGCTGTTGCTCGCGCGCCTCGAGAGCACCGACTTCCAACTCGACCGACGAGTCGTCGACCTGAACGGTGTGGTGGAGGCGGCCGCTACCGGCCTCCAGCGCGATGCGGCGGAACGCAACGTCACACTGACGGCCCGGGTGTCCGATACACCGACGTGGGCTGACGTCGATCCCGATCGCTACGCCCAGATCGTCGGGAATCTGGTCGGGAACGCGCTGCGCTTCGCGTCTCGCGACGTCGTCGTCACCCTCTGGACCGCCGAAGGTCGCCATCATCTCGCCGTCGGTGACGACGGCCCCGGCATTGCCGACGAGGACCTTCCCCACGTGTTCGAGCGGCTCTATGTCGCCCAGCACAGTCCTGCGGTGAAGGAGTCCGGGAGCGGGCTCGGCTTGGCGATCGTGCGAGATCTGGCTGAGCGGATGGGCGGCAGCGCGACCGCCCGGCGCGCCGCGCTCGGCGGCGCCGAGCTCGTCGTCAGCTTCCCGCCGGCTCGATGACGGTTGCGACGACAGAGCCGACCTCGACCCGATCCCCGAGCTCGACCTTGCGCATCACCGGCGCGAGCGCCACGTCGCCCGCGGCCGATGTGACGACGCCGACGACCTGCTCACCAAATCGAACCTCGTCGCCGACCGCAATATCGCCGACCGCAGTATCGCCGACCGCAGTATCGCCGACCGCAGTGTCGCCAACCGCAGTGTCGCCAACCGCTTGGAGGACCCGGATCGGGCGGGGCACGTTGCCGCCCCGACTGTCGATTCGGGCGACGAGCTCCTGGCCCGTGTAGCAGCCTTTGGTGAAACTCACCGACAGGTCGATCAACCGCTGACCGCCCTCACCCGGGATCGTGTTCTCGGTGAGTTCGGCCCCCATCCGCGGCAACCCCGCGAGAATCCGCTGCCGCTCGTTCGACGGGTCGTCGAGGCCCGGCCACTCGATCGGGGTCGGGATGGTGTCGTCGGTTGCGTCGAACGTGGCGTCGGTGCGGAGCTTGAACCGCTCGAAGCGAGCCACCATGGCGTCTCGATGGCCAGCGTCGACATCGAGCAAGAACTCGGCGTCAGCAACCCGATGGATGCGAAACCAGGCATCGACCTTGCCGGTCGGCTGAAGAATCAACGCCCATGCGGTCTCCCCAACGGCGAGCGCCACGACGTCTTGGCTGATCTGCCCTTGGAGGTAGGCCTCGGCGTCGGGTCCGCTCACTCGAACGGTCTCACGTGTGCTCATCGTTGTGCCTCTCGTCGTGCTGCGGTCATCCGCCGTGCGGCAGGAACCGCGGCGAGCAGCGCCTTCGCCTTGTTTTGACATTCGAGGTGTTCGTCGGCGGCCACCGAGTCAGCCACCACGCCAGCGCCGGCTTGAATCGACGCCTTTCCATTGCTCACCAGCATCGTGCGGATCGTGATCGCCGTGTCGATGTTGCCGGAGAAGTCGAGATAGCCAACCACGCCGCCGTAGGGGCCGCGCTTGACCGGTTCGAGCTCATCGATGATCTCCATGGCCCGTACCTTCGGCGCGCCCGACAGCGTGCCCGCAGGCAGTGTCGCTCGCAAGACATCGATGGATGTCCGCCCCTCGGCCAACCCGCCAGACACCTGCGACGTGAGGTGCATCACGTGGCTGTACTTCTCGAGGGTCATCATCTCGTCGATCTGCAGCGAGCCGAACTCGACAACTCGGCCGACATCGTTGCGGGCGAGGTCGACGAGCATCACATGCTCGGCGATCTCCTTTGGGTGCTCGATCAGCTCCGCGGCGAGGCGGCGGTCGTGTTCTTCGTTCGTGCCGCGCTTGCGAGTGCCAGCGATCGGACGAGAGATCACCCGCCCATCGAGCAGCTGCACCATCGGCTCGGGCGAGCCGCCGACCACTTCGAGGTCGGCGTGTCGCAAGAAGTACATGTACGGGCTCGGGTTGACCTGGCGAAGCACGCGGTACAGATCGAACGCGTCGGCATCGAGATCGAGATCGAACCGCTGTGAGAGCACGACCTGGAAGATGTCGCCCGCAAAGATGTACTCACGGGCTGCTTCGACGGCGCCGCAGAAGTCGGTCTCACCCATGGTCGACACGACCTCGGGAAGCGGATCGGTCGGGTCGGGAAGCGCCATCAGTGGTTCGTCGAGCGCACGTGCGCCGTCGGCGGCCAACTGTTCGACGCGGGCGACCGCATCGTCGTAGGCGGCGCGAAGGTCGGTCTCGGCGCCGATGATCACGTTGGCGAGCAGCGTGACTCGTTGGCGCCAATGGTCATAGACCGCGAGCTCGCCGATCATCGAAATCACGGCGTCGGGATGACCGAGGTCGTCGGTTGGCACGTTCGGCAGCCGCTCGACCTCACGCACGACGTCGTACCCGAGGTAGCCGATCAGGCCGCCGTGCAGCGGCGGCAACTCCTCGAGTTCGGGTGATCGGTAGTGATCGAGGAGCCGTTCCAGGGCGTTGAGCATCCCCTCCGATGGATCGATGTCGATGCCGAGCTCACCGATCACCCGCAGGGCGCCGTCCTTCGACACGAGTGTGCCCTGGGGACGCCGCCCGATGAACGACCAGCGACTCCATCGGTCGCCGTTGTCGACCGACTCGAGCAGGAAGCCCTCTTCGTCACCGACGACCCGAGCGAACGCCGCGACCGGCGTCGTCAGGTCAGCCAAGACCTCGGCCCACACCGGCACGACGGAATGGTCAGCGGCGAGCGCAGCGAACTCTTCGAAGGTGGGCCGGATCTGCATCAGTTGAACCGCAGCGTGTCCGGGTCGACCACCGAGCGGTAGTAGCAGGTCGGTCGAGTCTGGCCCTCGGCGTTCTTGGTGTGGCACACGCCGGTGCCGGCCTTGCGAACCTTGTAGATCAGACTGTTCTGCTCACAGTTGACGGCAACCTCGACGAGGTCGAGGACGTCGCCGGAGGTGGCACCCTTGTGCCAGATCTGCTCACGCGAGGTGCTGTAGAGCACGGCCGAACCGCGAACGAGCGTCTCGCGGTACGCCTCCTCGTTGGCGTAGCCGATGAAGAGCACGTCGCCGGAATCGATGTCTTGCAAGACCACCGGCACCACCTGGTGCCCGGCGCGCCCGATCTTGCCGATCTTGTCGAAGTCGAGTTGGACATCGAGACCTTCTTCAAGGGCGTCACTCATGCCCGTCATCGTACGAGGGATTGCATTGGGAGCGAGTCGGTTTGCGCCCCTACCCTCCCCCGATGGTCTCCGCCCTCTCGACTCAGCTCGCCCAACTCGATGCCGTCGGTCTCGCCGCCGCCATCGCCGCGCACGACGTCAGCGCCGATGAGGTGCTCGACTCGACGCTCGAACGACTCGACGCGGTCAACGGCGATGTCAACGCCGTCATCCACGACCATCGCGGCAATGCCCGCTCGGTCCTTGCAACCGGCGTGCCGGCCGGGCCCTTCGCGGGGGTGCCGATGCTGATGAAGGATCTCTGGGCGTGTGAAGCGGGCCGGCCTCACCATCAGGGCGTCGCCGCGTTGAAGTCGCACGGCTCGGTGGCCGACCGCGACTCCTACCTCGTCGAGGCGTACCGGTCCGCCGGCTTCGTGTCGTTCGGCCGGACCAACACCCCTGAACTCGGTGCCGCCGCAACGACCGAGCCGCTTGCGTACGGTCCGACCCGAAACCCGTGGAACCGAGAACACGGGCCTGGTGGATCGTCGGGCGGGTCCGCTGCAGCGGTCGCCGCCGGTGTACTCCCCGCCGCGAATGCGAGCGACGGCGGTGGATCGATCCGTATCCCCGCCGCTCTGTGCGGGTTGGTCGGTCTGAAACCCAGTCGGGGCCGAATGTCGATGGGGCCGTACATGGACGAGTGGGGCAACAGTGTCCAGCACGTGGTTTGCCACACCGTTCGAGACAGTGCCGCAATTCTCGACGCAACCCACGGCCCTCGACCCGGCGACGGCGTCATCGCACCACCGCCGACGGCGCCCTACGCCGAGCTGGCCCGACAAGACGTCGGTTCCCTACGCATTGGTTTTCTCGATACCGCGATTCGGACGAACACCGAGATCGACGATGACGTCCGCGCCGCCGTCCGTGAGGTCGCAACTCGGCTCGATGGCCTTGGGCATCGAGTGGAGCCAAGCGCCCCGGCGGCCCTGCTCGACGAGTCACGGATCACGGCGTGGGGGCCAGCGTTCGCGGCGAGCACCGCCGCATCGGTTGCGGCGATCGCAGCCGAGATTGGTCGAGACCTCGACGACCGCGACGTCGAGCCATGGACCCGCTTCATCGCCGAGCGCGCCAGCCAATTCGCTCCTGGCGCGGTGATCGCCGCGCAGCGAGCGATGATGACCTTCCGACGCGACACGGCCGCCTGGTGGGCCGATAACGGTTTCGACCTGCTCTTGACCCCAACCTGCCTTCGACCAGCGCCGCGACTGGGCGAGATGGCGCCGAACAACCCCGACCTCATGGGCGTTCAGCTCACCACCTTGCATTACTCACAGTTGACCCAGCCGTTCAACGTCACCGGTCAGCCTGCGGTCTCTTTGCCCCTTGCCATGAGCCGTGCAGGCCTGCCGATCGGTCTCCAATTCGTCGCAGCGTACGGACGAGAAGACCTCCTGGTGCAGCTGGCGGCTCAGCTCGAAGCTGACATGCCGTGGGCTGAGCGCCGTGCCCCGCTCCATCCGTAACGGTCCACGTGCCGCTGCGCTAGTGTCCGCCGAGGCGATCGATCTCGCCTGACCTCGTCCTCGGTCCCGCACACCGAGGCTCGCCGAGGCAAAGGGGACCCTGGTGTGCTCGATCGGCCACGGAGATCAACTCGCTTCTGCAGTTGTTGGCGCGGCCAGGTGCGGGTTGACGGCGCGAACAGCGTGAGGAACGAGCATGACCACGAACGAACGATTCAAGAAACAGGTTCGGGCCCGCATGGCCAAAACCGGTGAGAAGTACGGGGCCGCCCGTCGAGCCCTGCTGACCCGGTCGCTGGAGCCAACGTCGGGCGTCGTACACGACGGGCGACTGTGGGCCAATCCACCGGAGGTGCCGAATGCGTCCGTCGTCGACAACACCGGCCGAACCTGGAATGCCTGGTGCGACCTGATCGATGCGGCACCGGGCGCGGTGGAGGGGCACCAGGCCGTGGCGCGATGGCTCGCCGACGAGCACGGACTCGACGGCTGGTGGAGTCAGGCGGTCACGATCGGGTGGGAGCGCATCACTGGCCGGCGAGTGCCGGGGCAGCTGAGCGACGGTTCGTTTGCGGCCAACAAGAGCAAGACGATGTTCGGTGACGCTGCTGCGTTGCGTGGGGTCGTGGTCGATGATTCGGTTCGAGCCGATCTGTTCCTCGGTGTCGACACCGAGTTGCGTTCGGTATCGACCGCCAAGGTACTGCGGCTCGGCATGGAGGTCGGTGTGGCTCTGCTGTCGATCGAGGACAAGGGATCCGGTCGGATGCGAGTCGGCATTCAGCACACCGATTTGCCTGATCTCGAAGCTCGCGAGAACTGGGGTGCGTACTGGTCGGCGTGGCTCGATGATCTGGCTGCCGCCGCAACGAGCGACTAGCCGCCCGGACGAGGGCGGTCACAGGTACAGCCGCCCGGACGAGGGCGGTCACAGGTACAGCCGCCCGGACGAGGGCGGTCAGAGATACAGCCCGGTCGAGCCTTCGTCGAGACGCTCTGCGGCGACGGCGTGGATATCGCGTTCGCGGAGCACGATGTAGTCGGTGCCGTGCACTTCGACTTCGTAGCGGTCTTCGGGGTTGAAGAGCACCTGGTCGCCGGCTTCGATGTTGCGCACGTTCGGGCCGACCGCAACGATTTCGGCCCACGTGAGGCGCTTGCCGACCTGGGCGGTCGCGGGGATGAGAATACCGCCGCTGCTGCGGCGCTCGCCCTCTGCGTCCCCGATCTTCACGAGGATGCGGTCGTTGAGCATCTTGACGGGGAGACGATCGTCGTGGAGCGGGTTGTCGCTGGTCACGGCGGGTAACGCTACCGCTACCGTTTCGGGATGGAACGTGTCGACGTGGAGACCCTTCGCTTCGAGACGATCGACGGTGTGTCGCTCGAGGGTGATGTGGTGTCGCGAGCTGATCCGACCGGTGCTGCGGTGGTGTGTCACCCGCACCCGTTGTATGGCGGGTCGCGCCACGATTCGGTTGTGGCTGCGATCAGCAGGGCGCTCGTCGAGGCGGGGTATCGGGCCTTGCGGTTCGACTTTCGCGGGACTGGCGGGAGTGCCGGCGAGCACGGTGGCGGAGAGCCTGAGCAGCTCGACCTGGTCGCTGCGATCGATGCGGTCGCCGTGCCGGGTCAGCCGCTGGTGGTGGCTGGCTATTCCTTCGGCGCTGACGTGGCCTTGTCCGTGGACGATCCCCGTGTCGAACGTTGGGTCACCGTCGCACCGGTCTTGTCGGTCTTTGGGTCGTTCGCGGCGGCGTCCGACGGTCGCTCCAAGACACTCATCGCGGCCACGGGCGACCAGTTCCGAACCGCCCGCGACGTGGAACGTGCGACCGACGGTTGGATCGCAACCGACATCGTCGCCATTGGCGCGGCCGACCACTTCTTCCAGGGTCGGCTCGGGCCCGTCGAGGAAGCCGTACGGGCAGCGGTTGCGTGACCGCACATTCGACGGGCGTGGGCGCTGGCTGCGGTTAGGCGCCGGGCGGGCGGACCGTCACGCCCGCGGCAAGCATCGCCCTCTTCGCCTCGCCGACCGTGTGTTCGCCGAAGTGAAAGATGCTGGCGGCGAGCACGGCGTCGGCGCCACCCTCGGTCACGCCATCGACGAGATGTTGCAGGTTCCCCACGCCCCCGCTGGCGATGACGGGAACGTCGACCGCTTCAGAGATCGCGCTTGTGAGCGGGAGGTCGAAACCGTCCTTTGTGCCATCACGATCCATCGAGGTGAGCAGGATTTCGCCAGCGCCGAGCCGGACGACCTCTCTCGCCCACGCGACAGCGTCGATTCCGGTGCGGGTCCGGCCGCCATGGGTAAAGACCTCGAACCCCGACTCGGTGTCGTCGTTCGACCGAGCGTCGATCGCCACAACGCAACACTGGGCTCCGAACTCCCGGCTGATCTCGCCGACGAGCGCGGGCCGCGTGACCGCGGCGGTGTTGATCGAGACCTTGTCGGCGCCGGCCATGAGGAGGCGCCGAGCGTCGTCGACGGTACGGATGCCACCGCCGATCGTGAATGGGATGAAGACCTGTTCGGCAACCGCTCGGGCCATCTCGACCGTGGTGTCGCGTTCGCCCGACGAGGCGGTGATGTCGAGAAACACGAGCTCGTCGGCGCCTTGGTCGTCGTAGCGAGCCGCGAGCTCGACCGGGTCGCCTGCATCGCGGATGTCGACGAAGTTGACGCCCTTGACCACGCGACCTTCGTCGACGTCGAGGCACGGGATCACTCGGATGGCTCGGACGGTCATGCGTCACCTCTCAGCATCGCTGCCCCTTGGGCGACGGTGAACCGTCCTTCGTAGATGGCCTTGCCGGTGATCGCGCCCGCGAGGCGCCGGCCTCCGGCTTCGATCTCCGTCAGTGATCGAAGGTCCTCGAGGGTGCCGACGCCGCCACTGGCGATGACGTCGACGGGCGTTGCTTCGACAACGTCACGCAAGCCGGCCAGGTCGGGTCCTTCGAGGGTGCCGTCGCGGGAGATGTCGGTCACCACGAACGCATCGACGCCTGCGTCGGCGAACGAGCGGGCGACATCGAGCACCGTGCGGCCACTGCCGACCAACCAACCATCGGTGGCGACCTCGCCTGCCTTTGCATCGAGCCCGACTGCGACGCGATGGTCGGCGGCGAGATCGCGCACGAAATCGGGGTCGCTGAGCGCGGCGGTGCCGATCACGACTCGTTCGACACCGGCGGCGAACAGCGCCAGCGCTGCTTCTCGGTTGCGAACGCCGCCACCGGTCTGCACGGGTACGTCGACCGCCGCCGCGATGGCGGCAACGGTTGCTCGGTTCTCGGGCACGCCGGTTCGGGCCGCGTCGAGGTCGACGACGTGAATCCAGCCGGCGCCGGCCTCGGCAAACGCCTCGGCCTGAGCGACCGGGTCATCGCCGTAGACGGTCTCCTGGGCGTAGTCGCCCTGGTGCAAGCGCACGCACTTGCCGTCACGAAGGTCGATGGCAGGGAACAGGTGCATCACGACGTTGCCTTTCGGGCGGCGTCGACGAAGTTGCGAACGATCTGCACGCCGTTGCGCCCTGATTTCTCGGGATGGAATTGCGCAGCCCACACCGGGCCTCGGCCGACTGCGGCAACGAGGTCGGCTCCGTAGTCACAGGTGGCGATGACGTCGGGGCCGTGGTCGGCGGCGTAGCTGTGCACGAAGTAGACCCAGGCGTCGTCGTCGAGCCCGGCGAACATGGGATGGTCAGGCACTGTTGGTCGCACCACGTTCCATTGCATCTGGGGCCGCTTGACGGTGTCGGGAATGAGTCGGATCGTCTCGGCGAACACCCCCAGCCCGTCCACGCCCGGTGACTCGTCGGAGCTGGCGAACATGACCTGCATGCCGACACAGATGCCAAAGAACGGCACACCGGCGTCGATGCGCTCCTGGGCGACCTCGTCGAGCCCCGCGGCACGGATGGCCTCCACGCACGGACCAAATGCGCCAACACCCGGTAGCACCACGCCGTCCGCCGCCTCGATCTCCGTTGGGTTCGAGGTCAGCCGAGCGTCGGCGCCAGCATGGGCAAAGCCCTTGTGCGCGGAGTGCAGATTCCCGATGCCGTAATCGAGGATCGCAATCTTGGGCGCGTCGCTCACCGTGTCATCCCGTCCGCGTTGCTCAGAGCGTTCCCTTGGTCGAGGGCAGTGTTTCGCCCTCGACTCGAACCGCGTCGCGCAGCGCCCGTGCGACGCCCTTGAAATTCGCCTCGATGATGTGGTGTGTGTTCTTGCCTCGCTGCAAGACGATGTGCAGCGTGATGCTCGACGACATGACGAACGCGCGCCAGAACTCCTCGATCAGCTGCGGGTCAAACGGCGGATCACCAAGAATCTTCTCGCCCGGAAACTCGACGTCGTAGTGCATGTAGGGCCGTCCGGACAGGTCGAGGATGATCTCGACCGCCGCCTCGTCGAGCGGCACCGTGTTGGACGCGAAGCGGCGAACCCCGCGCTTGTCGCCCCAGGCCTGCCGGAACGTCTCGCCGAGTGCGATCCCGACATCCTCCACCGTGTGGTGGGCATCGATGTCGAGATCCCCGGCTGCATGGACTTTCAGATCGAAACCGCCGTGCCGGCCGAGCTGGTCGAGCATGTGGTTGAAGAACGGTAGGCCCGTTTCGATGTCGGTTGTTCCAGATCCGTCGAGATCGAGCACGATGTCGATCTCTGTCTCTTTGGTGTTGCGCTGGTAGGTCGCAGTACGGGTCATGACAGAATCTCCGAGAGGGCGGCGAGAAGGTGATCATCTTCGTCGGGCGTACCGATGGTGATGCGGAGGCAGCCGTCGAGACGCGGCCACGACGAGCAGTTCCGAACGAGAACGGAGTGCTCGGTGAGGGCGTGCCAGAGATCTTGGCCAGCCATCGTCTGCGGGCGAATCAACACGAAGTTGGCACCCGACGGCCAGACATCGAGCGGTAGGTCGGACAGTCCCGCAACGAGCCGGCCGCGTTCTTCGACGAGGCGGGCGACTCTGGCGTGCATCGCGTCGAGATGGTCGAGCGCAACTTCCCCGGCGATCTGGGTCATCGCATCGAGGTGGTACGGCAGCACGACCTTTTCGAGTTCGTCGACAATCCAGGTCGGTGCGAGGAGATACCCGAGACGCACCGCCGCCATGGCCCACGTCTTGGAGTAGGTACGGCTGACGACCAACGGCACGTCATCGCCCAGCATCGACACGGCGGAGAAGTCTGAGAACTGGCCGTAGGCCTCGTCGACACACAGCAGGCCGTCGTGAGCGGCGACGAGTTCGAGGGTGTGGCGGAGAGCGGATTCCGGATCGACAACACCGGTCGGGTTGTTCGGCGAACACAGGAACACGATGTTGGGTCGATGGTCGACGATGACGCGTTCGACCGCCTCGAGATCGAGCGAGAAGTCCTCACCACGTTCACCTTCATGCACCGTCGTGCCGGTGATGCGGCTCAGGTGGCTGTGGAGGGCATAGGTCGGCTCGAACATCGCCGCCGAGCGACCCGGCCCGCCGAAGGTCAACAGCAGCGTCTGGAGAACCTCGTTGGAGCCATTGGCGGCAAACACCTGCCCCGGTTCGAGGCCGTACGTCGAGCCGATACGCCGGCGCAGTTCGCGTGCGGCGCGCTGGGGGTACCGGTGCCAGTCGATGGATGCCACACGCTGCGCGACCGCCTCGGCGAAGCCGGCCGGCGGGGGCTCTGGGCTCTCGTTGGTGTTGAGGCGAACGTCGACGTCGATCTGAGGCGAGTGGTAACCGGCCATCAGCGCGACCGACTCGCGCGGTGTCGGGCGGCTCACGAGCGTGCGCCTCGCCGCAAACGAATCGATGCCGCATGGGCATCGAGCCCCTCCGCACCCGCCAGCGTCTCGACGGCGTCGCCGAGCGCATCGAGCCCCTCCGGCTCGACCGTGACGACGTGGAGGTCCTTCATGAAGTCGTGGACCGTCAGGGCGCTCGCGAAGCGGGCGGTGCCATTGGTGGGCAAGACATGGCTCGGCCCCGCGGCGTAGTCGCCGAGCGAGGCTGGTGCGTGGGAACCGGCAAAGACGGCACCCGCGTGGCGCACCATGGCGATCAGCGCTTCATTGTCGGCCGTTTGCAGTTCGAGGTGTTCCGGCGCAATGAAGTTGGACACCGCCATGGCCTGCTCCGGTCCGGACGCAACGACCACAACTCCCGATGACGACAGCGTCGACTCGATGTCGGCACGGCGGGGCGCGTCGGCGACCAGCCGCTCGATCGATGCGGTGACGGCGTCGGCAACCGCTTCGTCCCAGGTGACGAACCACGCCAAGCCGTCAGGGCCGTGTTCGGCTTGCAAAATCACGTCGATGGCGGCGTAGTCGACCGGGTCGGTGCCGTCCGCGACCACGACGACCTCGGAGGGGCCAGCGAACGACGACGGAACACCGACACGTCCTGCGACCTCTTGCTTGGCCAGCGCAACAAACACGTTCCCGGGACCAACGATGACATCGACCGGCTTCACCGACTCGGTCCCAAACGCCACTGCGCCGATGGCCTGGGCGCCGCCCACCGACACGACCTCGTGAGCTCCGGCGATCGACGCAGCAGCCAAGACGACGTCGGGAACCTTTCCGTCCGGCCCCGGCGGGACGCACACGACGATCTCGTCGACCCCGGCGACCCGAGCAGGAACGACCGTCATCAGCACCGTCGACGGATACACGGCTCGACCGCCGGGTACGTAGCACGCCGCACGATCGACCGGTCGGTGCAAGCCTCGGATCGACATGCCTGGCTGCTGCACCACGATGTCAGACGGCATCTGCGCTTCGTGGTAGGTCCCAACCCGTCGGGCCGCCAGCTCCAGGGCATCGCGCACGGCGGGGTCGATGCGATCGACGGCATCGGCCAGATCGGCCTGGTCGACGACCAACGACTCGAGGTCGACAGAATCGAAACGCTGGGTGTACTCCCGCACTGCGGCATCGCCCCGCGCTTCCACTGCGGCGAGGATCTCTCGCACCGCATCGACGGGACCACCGGACGGCGGCGCAGGCCGGGGAAGGACCTCGATGAGGTCACCTTCGAAGCCACGGAGGTCGATGCGGCGAAGCACCCCGCCACGCTACCGCTGCGGGGATCCGGTCCCGGTTGATTTCCGGGCACACTGCCGCATGGATTCCGACGCCGCTGAACTCTCCTCCATCACCACCGTCGTCAGCGACCTCACTCAGCGAGTGGCCGCCGTTGCGGAACGACGAGGGATCGATCCAGACGATCCCATCGTGTCGCGCCTCCACGAGATCGAGCGGAGCTTGGTCACTGCGCAGCGCCGGCTCCGCGACGTTGCTCGCGCGCTCGACTGACCTCGCGATCGTCGTCTCGGCCGGGCGGTCTACCGCCGACGCTGATGGCGATGCGGACGCAAAAATGGAAAGCGGCCACCTCCGGTGACGGAGGTGGCCGCCGGCGACACAGGGCGGCGGATCCCTCGTGTCACCTCAGGGCCGAGCGGCGGGTGCTCAGCCAGGTCCGTGACCATAGCAAGGCTTTGTCGACACTGGTGACAACTGGTGGGCATTTTTCTCCACAAATCCACGCTGTGTGGTGAGACAGTGACGTAGTGCCCTATTTTGCGGCGATAAACGTGGTCCATCGCCCCTAGACGAGGTTCAGGTCCGAGATGCCACGGGTCTCACCGGGTCTGGTCGCTAGCCTGACCGTCGTGATCGCAACCCTCGACGGCCCCAACGACGGCGACTTTCGTTGGTCGATCGTCGTCTCTGAGCATCGACGCGGCGCTGACGTCACCGCAGCGATCGAAGGCCCGCTCGCGACCGCCGAAGACGGCGACGTCCAGCTGTGGATCCGAGAGGTCGACGATGCCGCCCACGACGCAGCAACCGGACTCGGCTTTGCGCCCTACCGAGATCTGTGGCAGCTGCGTTGTGACCTTCCCGCCGCCCCGAGCGGACTCACCACCCGCGCCTTCACCCTCGACGACCTCGACGCGTTCGTCCAGGTCAACAATCGCGCCTTTCACTGGCACCCGGAGCAAGGCGGCCTCACCCACGCCGCCGTCGAACGCACGATGGCCGAACCCTGGTTCTCTGCCGACGGCTTTCGCCTGCTCCACGACGCCGAAACCGATGCGCTCGTCGGGTACTGCTGGACCAAGATCCATCGTGACGTCGAACCAAACCTCGGCGAGATCTATGTGATCGCGATCGACCCCGACCACCACGGCCGCGGGCTCGGAAAACCCATGACGCTCGCCGGCCTCGAGTGGCTGACCGAGCAAGGACTTGCCGACGGCATGCTGTACGTCGAGTCCGACAACGAACCCGCCAACGCCACCTACGAAGCGATCGGCTTCCGTCGACACCACACCGACCGCGCCTACGCGCTCCGCCGATGACGACGCTGCAAATCGCTGGGCGCTCGCGCCGCGACGCACCGGTGCTTCGCTACGACCCAACCCGCGATGAGCTCGCCTCGATGCTCGACGGCGAACCTCGATACCGCATCGACCAGGTGTGGAATGGGCTCCACGAACGAGGCGACGATCTCGAAGCCCTCAGCAATGTCCCCAAAAAGCTGCGAGCACAGCTCGCCGAGCAACTCCCGATGGGGCTCACCCCCGAACACGAGTCCATCAGCGACGACGGCGACACGGTCAAATGGCTGTGGCGGCTCCACGACGACCGCACGATCGAAACCGTGCTGATGCACTACGACGACCGTACGACGGTGTGTGTGTCATCGCAGGCTGGATGTGCGATGGCCTGCAGTTTCTGCGCCACCGGCCAATCCGGGTTCGATCGACACCTGTCGGTCGGTGAGATCGTCGAGCAGATCGTGCGCGCCCGCCGCCAATCAGCGCCTCGCCGAGTGTCGAACATCGTGTTCATGGGAATGGGCGAACCGTTCGCGAACTACGACCGCACCTGGGCGGCCGTCGAACGCATCAACCGCGACCTCGGCATCGGCGCCCGCCACATCACGATCTCCACCGTTGGTGTCGTCCCGGGCATCGAACGACTCGCCGAAGAAGCGCTGCCGGTGAATCTGGCCGTGTCACTGCATTCGGCAAACGACGCGGACCGCGAGAAGCTCGTGCCCCTCAACCGGCGATATCCGCTCGATCGACTCGCCGCAGCCTGCCAGCGATATCTGGACGCCACGAATCGGCGTCTGTCGTTTGAATGGGCACTGATCGACGGTGTGAACGACCGACCGTCCGATGTCGATGAACTCGCCGACTACGCCCGCTCCCTGCGGGCCCACATCAACCTGATCCCGCTCAACCCGACGCCGGGCTACCTCACCCGAGGAACACCCCTCGACCGGGTGTACGCATTCCGCGATGCACTGAACGACCGGGGGGCAAACGCCACCGTTCGCCGCACGCGCGGCACCGAGATCGATGCCGCGTGCGGCCAGCTCCGCGCCAGCCGCCAGCTCGTCGAGCCACCCCGTCGACGCTGATCCCGCCCGTGTGCCGTTTGCGCGGCCCGGCCTTCCATACTGGATGTATGTCCGAGCAGATCTGGATCAACAATCGCCAGCCACAGACGCTGTACATCGCCCATGTGATCATGTACATCCGGGGTGGTCTCGCCCTGTTGTTCGGTGGACTCCTGGGCGTGGGCAGCGTCGCGCTGTTCGGCTCGTCGCTGATCGGTGCGTTGTACCTGTTGCTGAACACCATCGGCCTTGTGGCAGGCGCCTACGGCATTGCCAATGAGCGCAAGTGGGGTTACCAACTCGGTGTCGTCTCCGCCTTCGCCCCCTTTCTGGTCCGGATCCAGATCTTGGTCGACGACGGCCTCTTCGACGCACTGTTCTGGAACCCCATCTCGCTGATGTTCGACATTGCGCTCGTGGCGCTCCTGCTTCACCCGATGAGCGCCGACTACCAGAAGGTCTGGTTCAAGTGAACGCCTCGGGTTCGCCGATCCTCGACGAGGGTGTCACGGTCGACCCCGACAACTTGCCGAGCGGCGAGGAGAAGCGCCGTCAAGTCCGGTCTCTCTTCGACACGATCGCGCCGCGCTATGACCTGGTGAACCGCATCATGTCGTTTGGCCTCGACGTTCGCTGGCGCAAGGCGTCGATGAGGAAACTCGGCATTCCGGCTGGGTCCGTCGTGATCGATCTGGCTTGCGGGACCGGCGACTTCTGTCGCGAAATCGAACGGAACGGGATGGTCGCCGTCGGGCTCGATCTCTCGATGGGGATGCTGGCGGCGGCCCGCACCGAGTCACCACTGGTCCACGCCGACATCTTGGCGATGCCGTTGGCTGACGGGTCGGTCGATGGTGCGACGTGTGGCTTCGCGCTCCGGAACCTCATCGAACTCGAAGGCTTCTTCGAGGAAGTCGCACGGGTGGTGCGGCCGGGGGGCCGGATCGCGTTCCTCGACGCGTCGCCACCGGAGAATCCAGTACTCCGTTTCGGGCACGGCATCTACTTCAACCGAGTGGTGCCGGTCATCGGTGGCCTGTTGAGCGAAGGGCGGGCTTATGCGTACCTCCCGAAGTCGGTCGCCTACCTTCCCCCGTGGCCCGAGCTACGGACCCAGATGGAGGCGGCTGGCTTCATCGAGGTCGAGCGCAAGGTCTTCACCGGCGCCCATCTCTTCACCGCGACGAGGAGTGGGTGATGGTCGCGAGAGCGGTGCATCATGTCTCGCTCAATGTGACTGACGTTCCCGCGTGCGTTGCGTTCTACACCGCGCTCGGCTTTCGAGAGATCGAGCGGCCGGCGTTTGACTTCGATGGAGCGTGGATGCGCCTCGGTGATAGCGGCGAGCTTCATCTGCTCGGGTTCCCTCCACCGAAGGCGGTCGGGCAGCACTTTGCGGTGGAGGTCGCCGACCTTGCTGAAGCGCTCGTCGAGCTGTCGAACCACGGCATCGAGCCGACTCGATCGGGTGAGATTTCCGGCATCTGCCGGCAGGCGTTCCTGACCGATCCGTCCGGCAACGAGGTCGAACTCAACCAGCCGCTCTAATCTCATCACTGTCGCCAAAACGACACTATATTACCTGCCGGTAACAATCTCCGGAGAGGGTGTCGTGGCAGACGAAGAACTCATCGAGGCACTTGTCTCGGCGGCTCGAGAAGCCCTGCCGATGATCCTCGACGCGACGGAACCCAACCCCAAGCAGTGGTTCACCACCACCGACATCGAGGTCGCACGCACCCTCGTCGCGTCACTGATCGATCACGGCTTCGACCAACGGTCGCTCATGTGGACCGCCGAGCTGCTCGAACTCACCGCGAACGTGATGGTGCACCATCGACATGTCGTCTCCCCCGCCACCCGTTCCGCGTGGGCTCAAGTGACACTGCTCTTTCGCACCGCCGGACTCGCGTTCGCCGAGGCGGTCGGTCGAGTGCCGGGAACCGCCGCTGTGCTCCGCATCGACGAAATCGACGTCACGCGAGCGGCATGCGAGTCGCTCGCCAGTGTGGTCGACTACGGATCGGTGCGCGAGATGCTCTCCTCACTCGAGGAGGTCGCGATCGAGCTGCCCAACGTTGCGACCCAACCGTCGTTCTCGAGCGACGTCGCCGAACTGGTTGCCGACTGGTTGACCCCGGCGCGAGCGCAACGGCGCGACATCGTCAGGCAAGGTCGTTGATCCACCGCTCGAACCACCCGCAGCACCCAGACGAGGAGGGTTGCCTCGGGCTACGGATGGTCCGAACGATCAGTCACCGACTCGTTCGCCGTCGGGCGAGAAGAGGTGGACCGGCCCATCGACCCCAACCCGAACCCGATCGCCTCGCCGGATCGACGTTTCCCCTTCGGCTCGGACCTGCAGGGTGAGCGACGCACCCTGATGCTCGATGACCACGTGCAGGAACGACTCCGAACCAAGCTCCTCGACAACCACAACCTCGCCCCCGACCCCGTCCGCACCGATCGCGAGATGCTCGGGCCGAATTCCAATGGTGTGCTGGCCCACCGCACCGCTCCGGAGCCCCTGCTGCATCGATGGCGTCAGCGGCACCGACATCTCGCCAAGCATCACAGCCCCATCCGTCGGCTCGACGTCGACGAGGTTCATCGCCGGGGAGCCGATGAATCCGGCGACAAATCGATTCTTCGGCTTGGCGTAGAGCACCGACGGAGTGTCGACCTGCTGCAGCACCCCGAAGTTGAGCACCGCCACCCGGTGGCCCATCGTCATCGCCTCAACCTGATCGTGCGTGACGTACACCGTGGTCACGCCCAGACGCGCCTGCAGGTCGGCGAGCTCGGTACGAGTCTGCACACGGAGCTTGGCGTCGAGGTTTGACAGCGGCTCGTCCATCAAGAACACCTGAGGCTCCCGCACGATCGCGCGACCCATCGCCACCCGTTGGCGTTGACCGCCGGAGAGATTCTTGGGCTTGCGGTCGAGGTACTCCTCGAGGTCGAGAATCCGGGCCGCTTCTCGGACCTTGCGATCCCGTTCCTCTTTGGGGACCTTCGCTTGCTTCAGCGCGAAACCCATGTTCTGGCCAACGGTCATGCTCGGATAGAGCGCGTAGTTCTGGAACACCATTGCGATGTCGCGGTCCTGGGGCGGCGTCAACGTGACATCGACGTCATTGATGAAGATGCCGCCGCGGTTGACGGTCTCGAGACCGGCAAGCATGCGCAGCGCGGTCGACTTGCCCGACCCGGACGGGCCGACGAGCACCAGCAACTCACCATCAGCGATGTCGAGACTCAAGGCGTCGACCGCCGGGGTTTCGGTGCCTGGGTAGATGCGAGATGCGGAGTCATAGCGGACGTCAGCCATGACGGACTCCCTTCGAGGAGATGAGCGTTTCGGTCACTTGATGGCTCCCATCGCGAGGCCACGAATCATGCGCTTCTGGGCCACCCAGCCGGCAAGCACCACGGGCAGGGTCGCCAACACCGATGCGGCGCTCAGGGAGGCGATGAACTGGCCCTGGAACTTCTGCTGGGAGTTGACCCACACCGGAATGGTCGATGCGCCGGTCGGATTCAGCTGCAGGGCAAAGAAGAACTCATTCCACGCGAAGATCACGCACAGCAGCGCGGTGGCGGCGACCCCCGGTGCCACGATCGGCAAGAGGACCTGACGGATCTGCCCCAGCAGGCTGCACCCGTCGATTTGCGCGGCCTCGAGCAACTCCTTCGGGACCTCGGCGAAGAACGACCGCAGCATCCAGACCGCGAGCGGAAGGTTCATCGCGGTGTAGAGGACGACGAGCACGGTCCGGGTCCCGAGCAGGTCCAGGTCTCGGGCGATGATCCAGACCGGCATGATGATGCCGACGATCGGGAGGAACTTCGTCGAGATGAAAAAGAACAGGATGTCGCGCCATCGCTTCATCGGCCGGATCGACAGCGCATAGGCGGCCGGGATGGCGAGCACCATGACCAGCACCGTCGAGATCAGCACGATCCAGAACGAGTTGCCGAACGCTTCACCGAAGCTGAGCAGGCCGGAGTTGGACTCCGTCACCTCCCGGAACTGATCAAGCGTCGGATCGAAGTTCAGGGTGGGGTCGCCGCTGGCGACCGACTCCTCTTTGAAGCCATTGATCGTCAGCCAAAAGAGCGGGAAGAAGAACACCAGCCCGATGATCCATGTCAGAAACGACAGCAGATGGGCGACGGCGCGGTTCTGGCCGAGGATCGGCTCGGCTTTGGGGGCACGGGTGAACATGGCCATCACGAGTTGTCCTCCAGCAGGTTGGACAGCACCCGGAGTCCGATATTGGCGATGATGATCGATGCGATGACCACGATGATCGAGTACGAGGAGGCCAGACCGAACCGGTTGCCGCCGCCGATCGATCGTTGCGCGATGTAGAACGGCAGGTTGTTGGCGCCGGGCTGGCCGCCGACGATCACCTCGATGTGGTCGTACACCTGGATCAGATAGATCGCGCCGAGCAACGTTCCCAACTCGAGGAAGGGCCGGAGTTGGGGCAAGGTGATCTGCCGGAAGATGCCGAAGGTCGTCGCACCGTCGACTCGAGCCGCCTCGAGGACCGACTGGTCCTGCCCCTGGAGACCGGCGAGCACGATCAGCATCATGAACGGGCTCCACTGCCAGACGAGCACGACGATCACCGACGCCATCGGATACCGGGTCGCGAACTCGACGGAATCCTGGCCGAGGCCGTTGAGGAGCCAGTTGATGATGCCGAAGTTGAAGTTGAGCATCTGTGTTTTCCACATGAGGCCGGCGACGACCGGCATCACGAGGAACGGGGTGATGAGCAAGGTGCGGATGAACCCCTGGCCGAAGAACTTCCGATCGAGGAGCAAGGCGAGCGCGGTGCCGACAAGCAGTGAGAAAAGGACCGCCATCACCGTCATCTGAACGCTGACCCACGCCGCCTCGCGGAAGAACTTCTCGCTCTCCGATGTCAGCCCGGTGTAGTTGTCGAGGCCGATGAACTGCCGAGGCTCGACCTTGTCGATGCGCCAGTCGGTCAGGCTGTAGAACAGCGTGAACAGGAACGGGATCTGCGTCACCACGATGGTGAAGAGCAGCGCGGGAAGAATCGGCAGGCGCCGTTTCCATCCTTCTCGGCGTTCCAGACGCTTGATCTCGCGAGTGCGAGCCTCGTCCTGTGTGTCGAGTTCGCGCTCGACGTCGGCGTTCGCCATACCACTCCCCCTGGTGTCGTCGCGGCCGGTGTGAGACATGTCCGGCCGGGCGTGGAAACGCCCGGCCGGACAGGGTCCCAGTGTTGGCTTCTGTCACGCAACCTGCGGTGGCGCGTGACCTTGTGTGAACCCCTAGTTGCTCACTTCCGATGCGATGATGTGGCAGTCGGCAAGCGCATCGTCGACGCTCATCGAGCCAGCGATCGCCGCCGAGAAGAGCTCGGTGCAACGGGTCCCGACGTCTTGGAACTCAGGAACGCCCACGTACTGCACGCCGGGAAGACCGGGCCGCGGCGTGGTACCGGGGTTGTCGATCGGTGCGGCGAGCATGGCGTCGAGGGTGCGCTGGGCGAAAGCTTCGGCTGCCTCGAGATACTCGGGGCGCTCGTAGAGCGAGGTGCGGGTGCCGGGTGGCACGGCGCGCCAGCCGTCTTCACTCGCAATGAGCTCGTGGTAGTCGGCGTTGGTCGCCCAGTCGATGAACTGCCAGGCGGCGTCCTGATCGGTGGTGCTGACCGGGATGGCGAGGGTCCAGGCCCAGAGCCAGCCGGAGGCCTCGGTCTCCTTGGTCGGAGCGAGGGCGAAGGCGGTGTTGGCGACCACGTCATCCGGGAAGAGGCTGGCGGCAACAGTGGCGTCGTACCACATGGCGACCTTGCCCTCTTCGTACAGCGTCTTGCACTCGTTGAAGCTCGAGTTGGCGGCGTCGTCTTCACCAGCGTCGTTGAGCAGGTCGACGTAGAAGTTCAGCGCTTCGGCGAACTCGGGCTGGTCGACCTGTGAGGCACCGATGGAGCCGTCGTCGTTGGCGAGCCACCACGTGCCACCGAAGGTGTTGAGCACCGTGGTGAAGGCCGCGCCGAGGTCACCCCAGCCGGGCTTGCCGCGCAGACAGATGCCAGCCATCTCTTCGGTGTCGACCTCTCGGGCGATCGCGGCGACCTCTTCCCACGTGGGAGCGGCCGGCATGTTGTCGATGATGTCCGAGCGGTACATGACGAACGACGACTCGGCGTAGAACGGCGATGCGTAGAGCTCGCCGTCGACCGAGAGACCGTTGCGGACGGCCGGGATCAGGTCGTCGATGTCGTAGGTGTCAGAGGCCGCTGCGAGGTCGTTGAGGCCGACGAGCCAGCCATTGGCGCCAAACTGCGGGGTCTCGTACATACCGATCTGGACGACGTCGAACTGCTCGCCGCCAGCGCCCACGTCACGGGTGGTGACCTCGCGCAGGGTCTGCTCGTCGAGCACCGTCAGGTTCACCTCGATGCCGGTCTCGGGCGTGAAGTACTCCGCTGCGAGTTCACCCATGCGGGTGATGTTGTCGTTGCCGACGAGGGCCACGGTGATGGAGCGGCTCTCGCCACTGTCATCAGCCATGTCGCTCGACGACGCTGAATCGGACTCGGACGCGTCGTCACCAGACGCCGCATCGTCGTCATCATCGCCACACGCCGCTGCGATCAACGAGAACGCAGCGAGCAGGCTCAGGATCAAAAGCCAGGGATTGCGCCCTCGGCTTGTGCTGTTGGTCATGGATCTCCTCCGGGTCTTTGGCACGGGCACGAGGAGAGACGGCATCTCCCCCCATGGATGCTGGCGTCAAGATCTAGTTGGCTTCATGTTGGTTTGTCAAGCTCTATGTTGTTTTTATGTTACGAGGATCCAAGCATTCGGGCCCAAACTCGGGACTTCCGGCCAGGTTAGGGTGAGATAGTCGAAACACAGAGGGTTGAATCTGTGTTTATGTTGATATAGCGTCCGTCGCCGTGCCCGATTCACCCACACCCGTTCCGTTGTCGTCATCGACGCTCGGTTCGCTCTCTCCGGCCTTGGCGATCCCTCGGTACGACCGCCACGCCCTCACGGCGGGGATCGTGCACCTCGGTGTCGGGGGGTTCCACCGCGCCCATCTCGCAACCTACGCCGATGAACTCTGCGCACAGGGAGAGACCACCTGGGCGATCACCGGCGCTGGCGTGCTGCCGAGCGACGCGCACATGGCTCGGGTCCTCCATGACCAGGACCATCTCTACACCCTCATCACCCGCGGGCCGAGCGAGGTCGACGCCCGCATCATCGGCAGCATCATCGACTATGTCCACGCGGTACCTGATCCACAGCAACTCGTCGACGCCATCGCTGCGCCAACCACCTCGGTGGTGTCGTTGACGGTGACCGAGGGCGGCTATCCCGTCGATGACCTCACCGGTGCCTTCATCGCCACATCGGCCAATGCCGACGACCGGTCGGCGTTCGGACTCTTGGTCGCCGGTCTCGACCGACGGCGCCGAATCGGGGCGTCGGGGATCACCGTCTTGAGCTGCGACAACGTCATCGGGAACGGGCGCGTTGCCCGCACCGCCGCACTCGGCGTGGCCGAGCGCTACGACCCCCGCCTGGCCCAGTGGATCGAGCATGAGGTCACGTTCCCGAACAGCATGGTCGACCGGATCACACCGGCCACCACCGACCACGATCGCAGCTGGCTCGCGGCGGAGTGCGGCGTCCTCGATCGATGGCCGGTGGCCACTGAGCCCTTCCGTCAGTGGGTCGTCGAAGACGCCTTCGCCAGCAGCCGCATGCCGTTGGAACGGCTCGATGTCCTCACCACCTCCGACGTCGAACCCTATGAGGTGATGAAGTTGCGGCTCCTCAACGCTGGCCACTCGTGTCTCGCCTATCTCGCCGCCCTCGACGGTCTCGAAACGGTCGACCGGGCGCTCGGCGCCGCACACCTACGATCGTTCCTCGAGGTGTTCCTCACCGAAGAAGCGCAACCGGTCCTCCCTCCGATCACCGGGATCTCGGTCGACGACTACATCGACAGCTTGCTCGAACGCTTCTCGAACCCGAGCATCGGCGACCAGATCAGCCGACTCTGTCTCGATGGAAGTTCGAAGTTCCCGAAGTTCCTTTTGCCGACGGTTCGGGCTCAGCTCGTGGCCGGAGGCCCGATTCGGCTCAGCGCTCTGGCCCTCGCCGCCTGGTGTGTGTATCTGAGCGGCCCACGGGACGGCCTCGCTCCAGACGCCCATCTCGACGAGGCGCAGCGTTTCGCCAACGCTTCGCTCGATGATCCCCGCCAGTTCTTGGCCTTCACGACGGTCTTCGGAGACGATCTGGCCGGCGCCGATCGGTTCGCAGGGGCGTTCGTCGATGCGGTCCGCCACCTCCGAGAGCAGGGAGTACGCTCGGCCATCGCTGCCGTCCTCGCGGAAGGATCACATCTCGATGGCCGACCACCTCGCTGACCCAGCACCGCCAGCGCTGTTTCAGACCGAGCGCCAGCGGGAGATCGCCGCGACCACACTCGCATCGGGCAGAGTCGAGGTGGCCGAACTCGCGGACCGCTTCGGCGTCACCACCGAGACGATTCGACGCGATCTCTCCGACCTCCAGGCGCAGCAGATCGTGCGCCGAGTCCACGGGGGTGCGATCCCCTGGGAGACCGACGACTTCGAACCGCTGCTCTCCGTACGCGACGATCAACACGACGCCGAGAAGCGCCGGCTGGCGAACGTGGCCGTCAATGAGCTGCCCGAACACGGGACCGTCATCATCGACTCGGGCTCGACCCTGACTCGATTTGCAGAGGCACTCCCGGGTTCGTGTTCACTCACGGTCGTGACCAACTCGCTGCCGACGGCGCAGGTCCTCGCCGAGTACGAGCATCTCGAACTCGTGGTGATCGGCGGAACCGTGCGCAAGAACACCTTGGCAATGGTCGATGCACAAGCCGCGACCAGTCTCGAGCCGCTCAATGTCGACACCTTGTTCATCAGCTCCGATGGGATGTCTCCCGAGGCCGGCCTCACGACGCCGTATCGCGAGGAGGCAGCCCTCAAGCAGGCGATGATGCGAGCGGCCCGTCGAGTGGTTGCGCTGGTCGACCATTCAAAGCTCGGCCAGGATCATTTCATCCGCTTCGCTGAGTGGTCCGAGGTCGACGTGCTCGTCACCAACACCGACGTGCCGCGCGACACCCTCGACGCAATCGAGGCGCTCGGCACTGCGGTGCTGGTCGCCTGAGATGACGCCCACGCGTCTCGCCGAACGCGCTGACCCCGCAAGCGCCAGTGCTCAGCGAGCGCGTCACCTCGAACTGGTTGCAACCGAAGTTGCCGCCGGCGCTGCCGCACTCGTTCGGGCCCAGCAGGGCCAGGCCATTGCGGCTGCCACGAAGAGCACACCGACCGATGTGGTGACCCACACCGATCAGGAGTCGGAGCGACACATCCGCAACGCGCTCCTTCAACGGGCTCCGGGATCGACGATTGTCGGCGAGGAATACGGCGATGACGAAGGCGCCAACAATGTCGGCTGGATCGTCGACCCCATCGACGGCACTGTCAACTTCCTCTATGACCTCCCGGTCGTTTCGGTCAGTATCGCGGCAACGATCGACGGGGAGATCGTGGCGGGCGCCGTAGCCGACATTCATCGTGGTGACGTCTACGGTGCGGCCGTTGGTGCAGGTGCCCGGTGCAACGGCCAGGCCATGGTTGCGTCCTCGGCCCGCGAACTCGGCCAGGCGTTGATCGGGACGGGCTTTGCCTACGACGCTGACCTTCGAGCCGAACAAGCGGTGGTGTTGACGAGGCTGCTCCCCGCCGCTCGCGACATCCGGTGCATGGGATCAGCCGCGCTCAACCTGTGCTGGGTCGGGGCGGGACGTCTCGACGCGTTCTTCGAGCGAGATCTCAAGATCTACGACTATGCGGCAGGCGTCGTCATCGCCCAGGAGGCAGGCGCAATCGTCTCGCTCCCGGCGACCCGCGACGACATCACGCTCGCCACGGCGCCTCGACTCGAAGCAGCGTTGCGAGCCGTTCTCGCCGATTAGCCAATCGTCGCAGGCATGGGCCGGTGCCGCCAGATCGCCAGCAGCGGCTGCTCGTCGACCTCGGCTCCCTCTGCGAGTCGACTGGCGGCGACGACGGCTTCCCATGTCGCCAGCGAGGTGTCGGCAACACCGACAATCGGCTCCATTGCCGCGAGGTAGGCACCGTGCAACGCCGTCAGCATCTCGACCGATCCACCAGGGGTGTGGGGCCGCTCGGCACCACGGTCGAACGGGCGAAGGAGGAGCGAGGACCGCATCACGTCAGCAACGGGATGCCCGACCGCAGCGTCGAACCAGTCGATGACGACCGGACCCCGAGTGCTCATCAGGACGTTCCCCGGGTGGAGATCGCCATGCAAGAGCGCAGCGCCTCGAGGCAAGGACGCCAGACATGCAAACGACTGCGACCGCTCGACGTCGTCGAAATGGGTGACCTGTTCGAGGTTGAGAGCGATCCGGTCGACGAGACCGCCGACCCCGAGCGGAACGCCCGCGCCAAGGATGGCGAGGTGGATACGTCCCAGTTCCGAACCGAGCTCCGACGCACGGTCAGGCGACGCACGCAGGACCTCCCACATCGACGGCCCGTCGACCCGCTCGAACACGATGGCGTCCCGACCGTCGATTTGTACCAGGTCGAGGACACTCGGAGCAGGCGCGCCGAGGGCTCGCACGGCATCGGTATGGCGGGCTTCTTGGGCCGGCCAGGCCGCGGGAACATCGGGACCGGGGACCTTGACGACGGCACCCGGGCCAAAGTCGTAGACCTTCGAGGTGCGCCCGGTTGCGAAGGGGGCACCGAGCTGATCCGAGAACTGCGGCACCGCGCCACCGTAGCCTCCCGGCCTCGGTCGGGCCCGAAGAATCAGGGGGTCATCAGCCCGTGAGCGCGAGACCGACGGCGAGACCGAGTCCCGACACCAGCTGGACCGACGCGGTGAGACCGAGGACCTTGATGAGCTCCGGTCCCTTCGCCCCCTTCTGGACGTCGACGACCGCTTGGATCATCTGACCGAGGCCGAGGACGACCATCAATCCACCCCAACGGGCGAAGCCAAACGAGGCCCACAGGGCGAAGCCCAGCGCCGCGACGTGCATCACGGCAAAGACGACCCGGGTTGCCCGGTCGCCAATCCGCACTGCAAGCGTGTTCTTGCCCGCGTCGGTGTCGCCGGGGATGTCACGCAAGTTGTTGATCACCAGCAGCGCGGTCGCCCACAAGCCGACCGCGACGCTGGCAACGACCGAGAGGGTCTGGACCTCTTCGAGCAGCACATAGGTGGTGCCAACGGTGGCGACGATGCCGAAGAAGACGAAAACGAACACCTCGCCGAGGCCCAGGTACCCGTAGGGCTTCGGGCCACCGGTGTAAGTCCATCCGGCGAGGATCGACAGAGCGCCGACGATGAACAACTCGGGACCGACGACGAACGCCAAGACGGCCCCGAACACACCCGCGGTGGCGAACGAGAGCTGCGCAGCCCGCTTGACCGATGCCGCGGGCACGAGCCCAGATCCGACGAGCCGCAGCGGACCGACCCGTCGCTCGTCGTCGGTGCCGCGCACACCATCGCTGTAGTCGTTGGCGTAGTTGACCCCGACCTGCAGCGCAAGAGCGACGATCAGGGCGAAGATCGCACGCCACCAGGCGTCGACCCCCTCCCCCACAGCACAGGCGGCCCCGACGGCAACCGGGACGATCGCAGCGGGGAGCGTGCGAGGACGGGCGCCGGCGATCCAGAGGGCCCGGCCGGTTGGTGGAGCGTCGGTCATCGGTTCCTCAGGTAGTCGGCGATGGCGGTTACGAACAACTCGTGCTCCACCGCATGAATGCGCGCTTCGAGCGTCTCACGGGTATCGGTGGCTTTGATCGGCACCCGCTCGAAGGCAAGAACGGGTCCGTCATCGACCCCCTCATCGGGAACGAGGTGCACCATCACACCGGTGTGGTCAAGCCCATCGGCCTCGTGCGCCGCCCATGCGTCATCGATCGCATGGGCACCGGGGAACGCCCCGGGCAGCGCGGGATGCAGGTTGACGACCATGTCCGGGAACCGGTCGAGGAAGGCCGACGTGAAAAGGTGCATCCACCCGGCCTGCACGATCAGGTCGGGACGAGCATCGGCAACCTCGGCGGCGAGCGCCGCGTCGTAGGCCTCTCGGGCGCGACGGGGATCGTTCGGGTACGCCTCGCGGAACGGTCCCATCGGGCGATAGAGCGCTCGCACCCCACAGGCTTCGGCCCGCTCGGCGGCATAGGCCGTGCGCCGGTTCACGACCACAAGCACGACCTCGGCATCGAGGGTGCCGTCGGCGCAGGCATCGAGGATGGCCTGGAGGTTGGATCCCGATCCCGTCGCCAAAACGACGAGCCGGGAACTCACCGCCAGTCCCCGACCAGCTCCACCTCGCCAGTGTCGGTCTCGACCAGCCGGCCGATCACCGGATGACCGGCCGCAGCCGCAGCGTCGGCGTCGTCTGTGTCGATTGCGACGATCAGGCCCACGCCCATGTTCCACGTGCGAAACGACTCGCGGTCGGGCACCTCACCCAACTCGACGAGATGCCGGAAGCCGGCCGGCACCTCCCAGGTTCCCAGCTCGATCTCGGCGCCGATGCCGTCGGGGAGCACCCGCGGGATGTTCTCGAAGAAGCCGCCGCCGGTGATGTGCGCGAGCGCCTTGGGTTCGACCCCCAGGGCACGAAGCTCGTCGACCGCGCCGAGGTAGCTCTTGTGCGGTGTGAGCAGCCACTCGACCAGTTCGTCAGGCGGGTTCTCGCCGTGACGGTCGAGCAGCAGTCGGATCAGCGAGTAGCCGTTCGTATGGGGACTGTCACTCGCCATCCCGAGCAAGACATCGCCCGGTTTGATCGCATCGGTGCGAGGCCACAGGGCGTCGCGGTGCACCGCGCCGACGATGGTCCCGGCGATGTCGACCGAGCCCTCGGTGTACACACCTGGCATCTCTGCGGTCTCGCCGCCGAGAAGCGCACAACCGACCGCTTTGCATGCCTCGGCCATACCGGTGACGATCTCGGCCACGATCTCGGGGACGAGCTTCGCGGTGGCGATGTAGTCGAGGAAGAACAGCGGGCGCGCACCCTGCACGAGGATGTCGTCGACACAGTGGTTGACGAGGTCACGCCCCACGCCGTTCCAACCGCCGTAGCGGGCGGCGAGCTCGACCTTGGTCCCCACCCCGTCGGTGGAGGCAACCAACACGGAGCCGTCACCGAGTCCGTCGGTCGAGAAGAGACCGCCGAAGGCGCCGAGCTCGGAGAGCACCGCCGGGGTATTCGTAGAACGGACGGCGTCGCCCATCAGCGACACGGCGCGGTTACCGGCGTCGATGTCGACACCGGCGTCGGCGTAGTTGGTCATGCACGTACCTCGGCGGTCGCCCGGGCGATGTCGGTGCGATGTTGCGCACCGTCGAAGTCGATGGCGGCGACGCCGGCGTGCGCGGCCTCGGCAGCTTCGGCGAGGGTCGGCTTCACCGAGGTCACCGCAAGGACTCGACCACCGCTGACCTGCACCACGCCGTCGATGAGCTTGGTGCCGGCATGAAAGACGACACAGTCGTCGGGCACCGTGTCGAGTCCCTCGATCGGTGCGGGTGGCGCGCTCGACACGGGGTAGCCGCCCGAGGCCAGCACCACCGTGACCGCGGCCTGGTCGGCCCATTGGACGTCAGTCGCCGCGAGACGGCCCTCGACGCATGCCTGAAGCGTGGCGTAGAGATCACTCTCCATCAGCGGAATCACGACCTGGCACTCCGGATCGCCGAAACGGCAGTTGAACTCGATCACTTTGGGACCGGCCTCGGTGAGCATCATCCCGGCGTAGAGCACACCCTTGTAGGGGCGGCCTTCAGCGGCCATTCCGGCGAGGGTCGGTTCGATCACGGTGCTCGCGACCTCGGCGAGGAGCGCGGTGTCAGCGATCGGCGACGGGTGAAACGCGCCCATGCCGCCGGTGTTGGGGCCAACGTCACCGACGAGGAGTCGCTTGTGGTCTTGGGCGGCCGGCATCAAGACGTAATCGGTGCCGTCGCAGAACGCGAGCACCGATACCTCGGGCCCGGTCAGCCGCTCTTCCAGCAGGACCTCGTTGCCTGCGTCGCCGAAGCGGCGATCGACAAGGATGTCACGGATGGCGGCGGCGGCTTCTTCGCGACTCTCGGCGACGATGACGCCCTTGCCGGCGGCGAGGCCATCGGCCTTCACAACCGGAACCGCATCGAGCCCGTCGAGGTAGGCGATCGCCTCATCGGCATCGGTGAAGGTAGCGGCGGCGCCGGTCGGAATGTCGTGGGCGAGCAAGAACTCCTTGCAGTGCGCCTTTGAGCCTTCGAGCTGCGCCGCTGCTTCGGATGGGCCGAACGCAGCGATTCCCACCTCCGCGAGGCGATCGACCACGCCTGCAACGAGCGGATCCTCGGGGCCGACGACCACGAGCGACACCGCTTCGAGCTGGGCGAGCGCCACGATGCCGTCGAGATCATTGGCCACGGTCTCGGGCACGACATGGCACCCTTCCTCGGCGGCCATACCGGGGTTGCCCGGCGCGGCGAACACCTCGTCGACCTGCGGCGAGCGCAGCAGACCCCACACCAGGGCGTGCTCTCGGCCGCCGCCTCCGACGACCAGGACCTTGTGGCCCATCAGTCGCCCCAGACGGTGGCGAACTGTTCCTTCGTCTTCAGCGTGAGCTGGACGAAGCGTTCCTCCTCGAACGGGTACACGCCCGTGAAACACGCATTGCAGTAGCCCTGCTCGGCTTCGAGGCCCTTCATCAATGCATCGATCGACAGGAACGAGACCGAGTCGGCCCCGATATGGGTGGCGATCTCGTCGTCGGTCATGTTGGCGGCGATGAGGTCTTCCTTGGCGGCCATGTCGACACCCATGTAACACGCGTCGGTGATGGCGGGGCACGCCACCCGGACATGCACTTCGGTGGCGCCGGCGTCGCGCAGCATCTGGACCAGCGGACCAGCGGTGGTTCCCCGCACGATGGAGTCGTCGACCATCACGACCCGTTTGCCTTGCAGGTTGTCAGCGAGCGGGTTGAACTTCATCCGCACCTTCGACTCACGCAGCTCCTGGGTGGGCTCGATGAAGGTTCGCCCGACGTAGCGATTCTTGGTGAACCCCTCGGTGTAGGGGATGCCTGACTCCTGCGCGAACCCGACCGCGTGGGGCGTGCCCGAATCTGGGACCGGCACGACGACGTCGGCGTCGACCGGTGCAATTCGGGCGAGCTGGCGACCGAGCCGCTGACGGGTGCTGTGGACCAGCTGCCCACCGAAGATGGAGTCGGGACGAGCAAAGTAGATCTGTTCGAAGGTGCAGAACGCTCGTTGCCGAGGCACCGCGCCCTGTTCGATGTGATAGCCGTCGGCGTCGAGCCGGCAGATCTCGCCGGGCGCCAGTTCGTGGATCAGCTCGGCACCGATCGCCGAGAACGCGCACGTCTCGGAGGCCAACAGGTAGCCGCCTTCGAACTTGCCGAGCACCAACGGTCGAAAGCCCCACGGGTCGCGCACCCCGTAGACCGCGTCTCGCGTGACGATCGTCAGCGAGAAGGCCCCTTCGGCTTGGGTCATGAGCGCCTTGATGCGGTTCATCCAATCGCCGGAACCGCCGGTGAGCAGATGGATCATGACCTCGGTGTCCGACGAGGTCTGAAGGCCAACGCCGCGTTCGAGAAGCTGTCGGCGCAGCACGTGGGCGTTGACGAGGTTGCCGTTGTGCGCGATGCCGAGCGGGCCGTCGATCGTTTCGATCACGTGGGGTTGTGCGTTGCGCAGGCCGGTACCACCGGTGGTGCTGTACCGGGTGTGACCGATGGCGAACTCGCCCTTCAGCGTGGAGAGGTTCTCCTCGTTGAAGACCGCCGGCACGAGACCCTGGCCCTTGTGTACGTGGGCAACGCCGTCATCGATCGACGCCATCCCTGCGGCTTCTTGCCCCCGGTGCTGCAGCGTGTACAACGCGAAGAACGCCAAACGAGCGGCGTCTTGGCCCGGCGCATGGATGCCGATGACACCACACTCCTCCTTGAGCTCGTCGCCGTTGAGATCGTCACCGTGAGGGAACATGGATCACCGTTCTTGGTTGGCTGGGTGGGCAGTGAGTGCCGCACGAGCATCGAGTACTCGTTGTAGTGCATCGACGGCGTCGTTGCTGACGCACGTGAGATGCCCCATTTTTCGTCCGGTTCGGGGCTCGCCCTTACCGTAGAGATGCAGATGGATTCCGGGCTGACCGAGCACGGCGGTCCAGTCGGGTTCGCCGGCGTCCCACTCGTCGCCGAGCAGCTGGGCCATCGCGGCCGGAGCACAGCTGCCGTCGCCGAGCGGCTGGCCAGCGACGGCGCGAAGTTGTTGTTCGAACTGGCTGGCCGCGGCGGCTTCGATCGTGCAGTGGCCGCTGTTGTGGGGGCGAGGCGCGATCTCGTTGACGAGAATGCCGGCTGGACCGGTGTCGAAGAGTTCGACGCACAAGACGCCGACCAGATCCAGACCTTCGGCAACGAGGTGGGCGGTCTTGCGGGCGGCTTCGGCGATGGTGTCGGCCACCTGTGCCGGCACGACCGTCGTGTCGAGGATGTGGTTGGCGTGGGTGTTTTCCATGACCCCGTGATCGATGACGGTGCCGTCGACCCCGCGAGCGACAACGACGCTGAGTTCACGTTCGAAGTCGATGACCGATTCGACGACGAGTCGAGCGCCGCCGAGCGTCTCCCACGCGGCCGCAACCTCGGTGGCGTCGTTGATGCGGATCTGGCCTTTGCCGTCGTAGCCGAAGCGGGCGGTCTTGGCGATGACCGGTGAGCCGAGTTCGGCGATGGCGGTTTCCAGCTCGGCGGCGGTTTCTGCTGATCGCCACGGTGCGACCGTGACGCCAGCTGCGGCGAGCGCTTCCTTTTCGAGCTTGCGGTCCTGGGCCGCGGCGATGATCGCACCTGATGGACGGACCGGTATTCCCGCTGCTTGGGCGCTCGCGGCCAAAGCCACGTCGACGTTTTCGAACTCCCACGTCATGACGTCGATCGCATCGAAGAAGGCGGCGACGGTGTCGGCGTTGTCGAACGCGCCGGTGAATTCATGATCGGCGAGCACACCAGCCGGGGTGTTCGCCGCTCCGCCGGTGAGCACCGCGACCCCGTAGCCGTGCTGGCGGGCGCTTTGCGCGAGCATGCGGCCCAGCTGGCCACCGCCGACGATACCGATCGTGCTGCCGGGGCCCAGCGTGGTCATGTCAGCGCTCCAGCTCGATCGATCGAACCTGAGCCGCTCGTTCGGCACGGAAGGCCTTGAGCTTTTCGGCGAGTTTGGCGTCGTGGCGAGCGAGCATCGACACGGCGAACAAGCCGGCGTTCGTGGCGCCGGCGTCACCGATCGCCATCGTGGCCACGGGGACGCCACCGGGCATCTGCACGATCGACAGCAGCGAGTCCATACCGTTGAGCGCCCGGCTCTTGATCGGCACGCCGATGACCGGAACGATCGTGTGCCCGGCCACCATGCCCGGGAGGTGTGCGGCCCCACCGGCGCCGGCGATGATGACCTCGAGTCCTCGTTCTTCGGCGGTTTCGGCGTACTCGACCATCCAGTCGGGCGTTCGGTGGGCGCTGACGACGCGGGCCTCGCTGGGGATGTCGAAGCGATCGAGGATTTCGGCGGCGCGTCGCATCGTCTCCCAGTCGGAGTCGCTGCCCATGATCACGCCGACACGCGCACCGTCTTGCACGGAACCCGTTCCTCCCCCGGAAAGCTCAGGAACAGTCTGCATCCTCGCGCGCCGCTTCCCCCGCGCGGGGGACACCTAATCGATGAGAAATTCGACCTATCTGGCGAGGGCGTCGGTCACCATCGAGAGTGCGGTTGCCGGGTCGAGCCCAAGGCGCCGGATCGTGGCGGCAAATTCGTCGGCCGCTCGCTGGGCGACCGGTTCGGGCGCCGCGCCGGAGGGGGCGAGTACGACGGTGCCGCGTCGCCCGTTGGAGGCGACGAAGCCGTCGGCTTCGAGATCCTTGTAGGCCTTGGCGACGGTGTTGGCCGCGAGCCCGAGGTCGCCGGCGAGCTGGCGGATCGGCGGCAACCGCGTGCCCGCTTCCAGCCGTTCGGCGACGATGGCGCTCATGAGCGCCGCCTTCACCTGGGTCGACGGCGACTCCGTCGACCGCGGATCGATCGAGATCGTGATCACGATGCGCTTGCGGCCGGCTCGATGACGGGCCGCTTGCGCCAGAACGGCGCAAACCGGGGCAACGATCGAACGGTGAGAAAGAAGCCGAGAATCAACGCAACGACCGCCAGCGTCATCCCGACCCACGACACGATGTCGCCGAGCAACGCGGGCGCATCGCTGCGGCCGACCTCGACGGCGCCAACGTTCACAATGCCTGCGGCCATCAGCGACAGGCCGATCAGCGACATCAGTCCGGCGCTGCGGATTGCGTGCTGGGCCGCATCCACCGCCGGGGAGATCACCGGCTGTGGCGCCTGGATGATCCGACGAGCTGCGACGGCGGCGGCGAGGAGCCCGGCAAGCGCCACGGTTCCGATCGTTCGATACTCGACGATCTGGATCGTTGCGAGCGGATCTGGCTCGTGATCCACGATGAAGTGCAGCACGTACACCGTAACGCCGACCGCGGTCGTGATGTACGTCAGGCGGTTGATGAGCGGATGGAGGTAGTCGTCGAGATGACGACGGGCCAGGTTGGCCCCTCCTGACCCCGGTGCACGCCGGAACAGCTCGTAGGCGACCGCGCCGAGCCCGTAGCCAACGCTGAGATAGAACGTCGCGTTCGTCGATCCATCGGTTGTCGCCGTCACCGCCACCATGGCAGAGGCGCCGATGAAGACTCCGACCATACGGACGCTGCGACTTCCCCGGATGTAACGCTCGACGATGGGCCGAGACTCGGCAGTGACCGGCACTTCGTACATCTCCGAGAACAACGCAATCGTCGTCTCGCTCGGGCGCAGAAGTCCGGTCAGCAGGATTCCGACGAAGACGACGAGGAGGAGAAAAGCGATACCCATGTCTCTTTTGTAGCAACACGTTTGCTACAAAGCAAGCCCTCGCTACAACGCAAGCCCTTCCTACAAAGCGAGCAACGCGTTGGTCACCCGTTCTGCGGCCGGGTAGGCGGCGGGTGCGAACACCCGTCCAGTGAGCGCGGCATACGTCTCCTGGTACACACCCGCAGCTTCGATCGCGAGCTGCCGCGGAAGCGGCCACGGATCGCTGCCACCGGCAGGGTCGTAGCCGTCTCGGACATAGGCGAGCCGCACGTACTCCTTGTCGAGGTTCTCCGGCTCCTCCCCCGCCGCCCGGCGTTCCTCGACAGTGGAGGCTCGCCAGTAGCGAGACGAGTCGGGCGTGTGAACCTCGTCGATGATCGTCAGTACGCCCTCGGCATCGAGCCCGAACTCGTACTTCGTGTCGACAAGTACGAGTCCGGCCTCGGCGGCGACCTGGCGGCCACGCTCGAAGATCTCGAGCGCGACGGTGCGGGTCTGTTCCCACAGATCGGCGTCGACGATGCCTCGTTCGACGATCTCGAGCTCGGTGATCGGTTCGTCGTGGCCGCCCTGCTCGGCCTTCGTGGTCGGCGTGATGATGGCCGTGGGCAGCGGATCGTTCTTTCGCATGCCGTCGGGAAAGTCGAGGCCGTAGATCGTCCGGGCCCCGGCGTCGTACTGGGTCCACAGCGCGGTCGACGTCGAACCCGACAGCTGACCACGCACCACGACCTCGACCGGGAGCGTCGTGCACTTCGTGCCGATCGTGACATTCGCGTCGGGCACCGACACCACGTGGGACGGCACGAGGTCGGCGATCTGTTCGAACCACCACGCGGCGAGCTGGTTGAGCACCTGCCCTCGATAGGGCACGGTGCCGAGCACATGGTCGAACGCCGAGATGCGATCGGTGGCGATCAACGCCAGCGTGTCGCCGAGGTCGACGATGTCTCGCACCTTCCCGGTGATCACCGGTCCGAGATCAGCAACCGCAGCCGCATCGATACCGGTGAAAGGCTGCTCGAGGGCCGGGGTGAGGTCGAGCATCATCGGGCCGCGGCCACGAAGGCTTCGAACAGCGCCAGACCCGAGCCGCCTTCCGGGCCCGAGGGACGCTGCCAGGCGAGCACATGATCTTCGGGATGCGGCATCAGTCCGACGATGTTGCCCCCATCATCACAGATGCCCGCGATGTCGTTGACCGACCCGTTCGGATTCGCCGGATACACGCCGCCGGCCGCAACGGGATCATCGGAGGTCGGTGCTGCGCCATCGGCGAGGTAGCGAAAGGCAACGAGCCCATCCTCGAGCCGTGCCGCAGTGCCATCGTCGGTGACCGCCACCCGGCCTTCCCCATGCGCGATGGGGCATCGGATCGTCGAGCCGCCGACGGCGCCGAGCCAACCCGATCGACACGATGGCTCAACCCTGAGGGTCACCCAGCGGCACTCGAAGCGGCCCTCCGCGTTCTCGGTCAACGTGACCGAGCGAGGCGAATCAATCGGACCCGGCAACAGCCCCGCCTTCACCAGCACCTGAAAACCGTTGCAGATACCCAGCATCGGCGTCCCTGCGTCGGCGGCCGCGGCGAGCTCCGCGGCGAACCAGGTTCGGAGTTCCAACGCCAGCCGTCCACCCGCGCCCAGCGCGTCGCCATAGCTGAAGCCGCCGGGCAACAAGATCGCGGCGTGATCGGCGATCTTCACCGCACCGCTGCGGAGCTCGTTGACGTGCGCGATCGTCGGATTGCCACCCGCCAGCTCGATGGCCTGCGCCGCTTCGAGGTCGCGGTTCGTTCCCGAAGCGTGCGGGATCAGGATCGGCGGTGCGCTCATCGGACAACTCCTTGGGTGTTCGCCGCCACGGCATCATCGAGCGCAAGGTCGACCAGCTCGAGGCCGAGACGCTCGATCCCCTCGCCGATCAGATTGTCGGGTACTCGAAAAGCGACGCGATCGCTGCCGGTGACCTCGCCCAGCCGGCGGCCGTGCTCCCCGAGCATCGCGTCGACTGCGTCCCGGTTGCCAGGGGCCGACGCCAGCACGATCCGACCGGGGGCTTCGTTGACGAGGGCTGAGAACGGATCAAGACCGTCGACTGGCACCACAACCGACACGCCCTGTCGAGCCGCGATCGCCATCTCAGCCACTGCGACCGCCAGACCTCCGTCGGAGCAGTCGTGGGCGGCCGTGATCACCCCGGCCGCAATCGCCTGATACACCGCCCGGTAGCGCGGAAGCGGATCGTCGAGCGGGGTCGGGACCTCGGTCGCACCGAGTGCGAACTCATCAGAAGCCAACGAACCGCCGAGCGCACCCTGATGTTCACCGACGAGCCACAGATCATCGCCCGGTGACATGCCGGCGGAGTCGATCGCACGGTGCAGGTCGGGGACGAGGCCGAGCGCGGAGATCAACAGCGTGCCCGGGATGGCCTGACCATCGAATTCGTTGAACAGGCTGTCCTTGCCCGAGATGAAGGGCATTCGATACCGACGGGCCCCGTCGGTACAGCCCTGCACGGCCCGTACGAGCGAACCGAGCCGGTCGGGCTTGGTCGGGTCCCCCCAGCAGAAGTTGTCGAGCACCGCGACCTGATCGGGATCGCCGCCGACCGCGACGAGATTGCGAACCGCTTCGTCCATCGCCAGCAGCGCCATCGCATACGGGTCGTGGCGCCCCACCGCCGGGCAGATGCCATTGCTCAGCACCACCGCAGTCGTACCTGGAGTCCCGAGCGGCTTGAGTACCGCCGCATCGGCGGGGCCGTCAGCCTGGGGTCCGACATAGGGACGCACGACCGTGCCACCCCGCACCTCATGGTCATAGCGCCGGATGATGTCTTCCTTCGATGCCACGTTGGGGTGGGCCAACAGGCGCAACAGGTGCGACGCATCGAGGTCAGGCACCCGCACCTCGGCTGGAGCGGGATCGGACCATGCACCGACGAGCTCTTGGCGGGGAATGCCGTCGTGCAGGAACGCCATCGGCATGTCAACCACCTCGGTTCGACCGTGACGCACGACGAGGCGCTGATCGCCAGTGAAGCGACCGAGGTCGGTGAGTTCGACGTCCCAGGCATCACACAGGGCCCGCAGCTCGTCGAGCTTGGCCGGCGGGACAGCGATCACGATGCGTTCTTGCGCTTCGCTGATCCAGATCTCCCACGGCTGCAGACCGGGGTACTTCAACGGCACGACCGACAAGTCGACATCGACGCCGAGGTCCTCCCCCATCTCCCCAACCGACGACGAGAACCCACCAGCCCCGCAGTCGGTGATGGCGTTGTACAGCTGGGCGTCGCGGGCTCGTTCGATGACTTCGATCAGACCCTTCTCGGTGATCGGGTCACCGATCTGCACCGCAGAGCCGACATGATCGACCGTCGATGCGTCCATGCCGGCCGACGAGAACGTGGCCCCATGAATGCCGTCGCGCCCGACCCGTCCGCCGAGGCTGATGATGCGGTCGCCGACCTGCGGTTCGGTCGGGTGCGATCCGTGCGGCAAGATCCCGAGGGCGCCGCAATACACGAGCGGGTTGCCCACGTAACCCGCGTCGTACAGCACCGCACCGTTGACGGTCGGCAACCCGAGCTTGTTGCCATAGTCACCGATGCCGGCCACCACGCCATCCCGAATCCGACGAGGGTGCAATACACCCGTGGGAAGTTCCTCGTCCGGGAGGTCGGCAGGTCCGAAACACAACACGTCGGTGCAGGCGATCGGGCGAGCCGACACCCCGATCACATCGCGGACGACACCGCCGACACCGGTGTTTGCGCCGCCGAACGGCTCGAGTGCAGACGGGTGGTTGTGCGTTTCGACCTTGAACGCCACGTCATACTCGTCGTCGAAGGCGACGATGCCGGCGTCGTCGACGAACGCCGACCGCAACCACGGCGGGTTCAGCTCCTCGGTGACCTCCCGAAGCGCCGGCAGCAGGCCGTCGTGCTGAGAGATCGTGACGGTGCCGTCAGCAGCCGTGTGGGTGAGGTCGATCTTGGCCCGAAATGTCTTGTGGACACAGTGTTCTGACCATGTCTGGGCGAGCGTTTCGAGCTCGGCATCGGTCGGGGCTCGCCCCTCACCCTCGAAGTGAGACTGGATCGTGCGCATCTCGGTGAGGTCGAGCGACAACACGCGGTCTTTCGACAGCCGCAGCAGTTCGTCGTCGGACAGGTCCGCAAGCGGCACGTCGTCGACACGAACGTCGGCTTCGGCAGCGCCAGCAAACTCGGCCGGCAGTTCGCCTTCGGTCGAAATCTCGATCGTGTCGTTTGCCAGCAGCCGCCGAGTCAACGTGGCCACGTCGGTGTCCGACAGGTCGCCGATCAGGTCATACCGGCGAGCGGTCACGACACGAATCTCCGGCAGCCCGAGATTGGCCGCCGCCTGTTCCAACTCACGGGCCTCGGGGTCGGTTGCGCCCGGCATCAGCGCCACCTCGACGACCCGGCCCTCAGCCGCCGTGACGCCGTCGATCACGGCCGAGTCGACGACCGGATCGATCAGCACGCCGGTTGCAAGCTGCTCGATCTGCTCAGGGCTCAACCCACCGTCGACATGGTGGACCCGGGTCACTCGACACGCCGTCAAACCAGCCACCCCGACCAGCGGGGCATTGGCGACCACCGACGCCCCTCGCGGGTCGTCTGGGGCGGTGACGTCGATACGCACGGTCATGGTCTGGAACCTAGACGGGCGGCCTTCCGCGCGGACGGCTTTCGGCCGCTTTCCACAGGCCACCGAGCCAGGCAGTCGCGTCGGCGGCCCCAAGGGCACGCAGCCGGGCGTCGGACAAGACCAACGCTGAGCTGCGAAACCCTCGGCGAGCGTCCGCCAGGTTTCGTACCGTCGCGGCATGAACGCGGATCTCTGGCCCCTCTTTGGACTTCGGTTGCGGACCGAACGGCTCGAACTCCGCCTCGCAACCGACGACGACCTCGTCGGGCTCGTCGATGCCATCAACGACGGCATCCTCGGTGACGAGCCCTACCCGTTTGCCACGACCTGGTACCTCCAGCCCGACCCGGTGCGAACATGGCGGGCGCTCCAGTTTCATTGGCGGGCCCGCGCCGGTGTCACCCCCGACTCGTTCAATCTGCCGTTCATCGTGGTCGCTGACGGCACGGTCATCGGGACGCAAGGTGTTGGTGCCCGGGATTTCCTGGCTCTCCGCACGTTCAGCACTGGCTCCTGGCTGACCCGACGCGCGCAGGGTCGCGGCTTCGGCAAAGAGATGCGCGGTGCCGTCCTTGCCTTCGGGTTCACTTGCCTCAACGCGGCGACGGCGACCAGCGCGGCCCGCCAGTCCACCGAACGATCGATCAAGGTCACCCAGAGCCTCGGCTACCGCGAGAACGGCCGTTACCCCTTCCTCTTCGGAGACGAGCCCGGGGAGGAAGTCAACTTCCGTCTCGATCGCGCCGATTGGGACACCCGACCCGACCGCTCAGCGGTCGAGATCGTCGGCTGGGAAGCCTGCTCGGCGATGTTCACGTCGCCGCTCAGCGACGAAACGTGAGCCGGTCTCGCTGATCAGACCCGCGCGAGTTTGTCCTCATTCGCGATCTGGAAGCGGGCGAGGAGTTCGTTGAGCTCTCGCGCCAGACGGGACAGTTCAGCAGCGGCTGTCGCGGCATCGGTGGCGCCGGTGTTGGTGGTCTCGGCCGTCTCGGCGACGATGTTGATTCGATCCGAGATCCGCTGGGTTCCTTCGGTCACCGAACGGATCGACCGAGAGACCTCCGAGGCCGTGGCGTTCTGCTCGTCGACTGCGCCGGCGATCGTCGTCGAGATGGCGTTGACCTGCTCGATCAACTCCGTGACGCCTGCGATCGCGCTGACCGCATCTTGGGCGTCTCCCTGAATGGTCTCCACCTGTTGTTGGATGGCCTCGGTGACCTTTCCCGTCTGACTCGCGAGCTGCTTGACCTCGTTGGCCACAACTGCGAAGCCGCGCCCGGCTTCCCCGACTCGAGCAGCCTCGACCGTTGCGTTCAACGCAAGCATGTTGGTCTTCTCTGAGATCGACGTGATCGCTTCGACAGCCTGCCCGATGTCGAGCGCGCTCTGGTCCAGCTTCTCCATCCGATCGCGGACCACCTCAGATGCCTCTACCGCCTGCGCGGTCATCTTGGCCGCCGACGCAGTGTTCCCGGAGACCTCTCGAACGCTTGCCTCCATCTTCTCCATCGCGGTCTCCACCGCATCGGAGTCCGACGCGATCCGTGTCGACGCGCTCGCAACATCCTTGGCCTGGTTCGAGGTCTCCGCAGATGCTGACGTGAGACCCTCACTCACCGTTGCGAGGTCCTCAGCCGACTGGTCGAGCCTCGCACCTGCCCCGCCAACACTGGCCAAGGTGTCACTGACGCTGGACAGCGCTGCGTTCAACGCCGTCGCCATCTGCCCAACCTCATCGGTCGAGCGGGCCGGAAAGTGCACGGTGAGGTCACCCTCCGCAACGGCGTCGAGTCCCTCGGCCGTGTCGCTGAGCGGACGTGCGATCAGGCTTCGAGCGACGAGCGCACTGGCCGCAGCGGCGATCAGCAAGGTGACGACCGCCAAGACGATCGAGTCGCGCTGGAAGTCACCGACCGCCGCGAGCGCGGTGTCGGTGGGAATCTGACTGACGACGGACCAGTAGCGGCCACCCTCGACGCCGCTGAGATCGACCGGTTCGTGGGCGACGACATGGCCGTCGGCGATGTGTGCGCCTCCCTTCGGCGCAATGATCGCGTCGGTCGTGTCGCCGTAGTCCAGCGATGCGTCGGTTCCGACCTTCGCTGGATCCGGGTGCAGGAGGTACTGGCCCTTGTCGTCGATGACGATCTGTTGGAAGTCAGCGACCGCCTCGGCGGCCACGTCGCCGAAGACATCATCGAGACGCTGCTCGATGATCAAGACCGAACCGACCTCGCCGGTTGTCTCGTTCAGGATCGGGACACCGACCGACATCCGGGGCACCCCGGAACTGAAGTCGACATCGGAGACATATGGTCCCTCCCCCGTCCAGGCGCGCACCTCGGAGAACACGGCGCTCGGTTCCACACCTGCGAGTTCGTCGCCGACCATTCGGCCAACGGCACCGTCGTCGGTTCGGGTGACCGCGACGGCCGCCGTTCCATCGGCCATGTAGAGCTTCAGCGCGGTGTAGTCGGGCCGACCGCTTGCGAAGACGGACAAGATGGTGCTGTAGCGGGCATGCCACTGGTCGAGACGGCTGCCGTCGTTCGGGTCGATGCCGTCATTGGCCGCCGCCCGGAACATCCCCTGTACCGGTGGCATGCTCTGCAGCACCTCGACGTCGGACGCCGGTCGGCTCATCGGTGCGGTCAACAAGTTGGCCTCACGCGTGGCGATCGCCTCGGCGGATCGGATCGACTTCTCCTCGAGGGCGGTGCTGGTCACCCCGACGCCGTTGACCGTCAGGACAACGGTCGAGAGCAGCACCGCAATGAACACCAGTCCGACGAGCTTCCACTGCACGGACGAACGCCGCCGACCGACCGAACTCGGCTCTCGCATCGCTGTTTCTACTTTCGATCGACCGATACGCTTCGGGCCAGTCTCGGCACCACGACACCTCAGTTGAGGCCTCGACGGTGCGATGAAATTCACCCGATAGGAGCCAAAGCACGCATAGCGTTGCCGGCATGCGTCCCGGTCTGGTCGAGCAACGTCGCGCCAGCGTGCCCGCGATCTCGTATCCGGCTGAGCTTCCAATCGTCGAGCGCCGCCAGGAGATCCTCGACACCATCCACGCCCACCAGGTCGTCGTGATCGCCGGGGAGACCGGCTCCGGCAAGTCGACGCAGATACCGAAGTTCTGTCTGGAACTCGGCCGCGGGGTTGACGCGTTGATCGGCCACACCCAGCCCCGGAGGCTGGCGGCCCGTTCCATCGCATCCCGAGTCGCCGACGAGCTCGGCACGAACGTCGGTGAGCTCGTCGGCTACACCGTGCGGTTCACCGACGAAGTCAGCGACCGAACCCTCATCAAGGCCATGACCGACGGCATCTTGCTGGCGGAGCTCCAACGCGACCCCGACCTGCGCCGCTACGACACCATCATCATCGACGAGGCCCACGAGCGCACCCTCAACATCGATTTCCTCCTCGGATACCTCCGGCGCCTCATCGAGCGACGCAACGACCTCAAGGTGATCATCACCTCGGCAACGATCGATACCGAGAAGTTCTCCACCCACTTCGCGAACGCACCGATCATCGAAGTGTCCGGACGCACGTATCCGGTCGAGGTTCGCTACCACCCGCTCGGAGACCCCGACGACCCCGACGCTCCCGTTCTCGACATCCCCGAAGGCATCGAGCGCGCTGCCCGCACGCTTCTTCGCGAAACGCCCGGCGACATCCTCTGCTTCCTTCCCGGGGAGCGAGAGATTCACGAAGCCCGTGACCATCTGGTCAAGAAGATGGCTGAGATCGAGATCCTCCCGCTCTACGCCCGCCTCTCCCCTGCCGAGCAACAGCGCATCTTCCAGACCCACAAGGGTCGCCGCATCATCTTGTCGACCAATGTCGCCGAGACATCGCTGACCGTCCCCGGCATTCATGCCGTCATCGACACGGGCACCGCTCGGATCTCTCGTTTCAACCGGCGCACCAAGGTCCAACGGCTTCCGATCGAGAACATTTCCCAGGCCTCGGCCGACCAACGATCAGGCCGCTGCGGTCGGCTCGGGCCCGGCGTCGCGATCCGGCTCTATGACGAAGACGGCTTCCTGAATCGCCCCGAATTCACCGAGCCCGAGGTCCAACGCACGAACCTGGCCTCAGTCGTGTTGCGCATGGCCTCGCTCGGGCTGGGTGACGCCGAGTCGTTCCCGTTTGTTGACCCACCCGAAGCCCGGGCGATCCGAGACGGGGTCACCCTCCTCGAAGAGCTCGACGCG